>JAFSMP010000065.1 GCA_017447875.1 Paludibacteraceae bacterium
ATAGTTACGGCCGACATTCACGGGGGCTTTGGTTCGAAGCTTCGCCTTGAGGCTGACCTCTTGCCTTGACCTTTCCGCATTGGTCACGTGTCACACTCTATATATCCACTTCACGTGTTTGCAGAGTGCTATGTTTTTGTTAAACAGTCGCATGGGCCCATTTACTGCGCCTCCAGGCATTGCCCTGGAGGACCCCTTCTCCCGAAGATACGGGGCTATGTTGCCGATTTCCTTAACGAGGTTTCTCTCGCGCGCCTTGGTATGTTTGTACCCTCCCACCTGTGTCGGTTTTGGTACGGCTGGCATATTAGTCGCGCAATGCTTTTCTGGGAAGCATGGGGTCATGGCCTTGCTCCCGGCGAACCGGAAGCTTGGTCCGGCGGTTGACCCGCCGTACAAGAGATAACCATTAACTCTCGTCACTACCCTTCTCCGACATTGCGCTTGAACCCTTTATACCAGTTGAGGAATATTAACCTCATATCCATCGACTACGCCTTTCGGCCTGGCCTTAGGAGCCGACTGACCCCGGGCGGACGAACCTAGCCCGGGAAACCTTGGGATTCCGGCGACCGGGATTCTCACCCGGTTTTTCGTTACTCATGTCCGCATAATCACTAGTTGGAAGTCCACCACCGTTTCCACGCATGGCTTCAACCCGTCCAACTACGCTCTCCTACCGTCGTGCTTAAAGCACGGCCCGCGAATTCGGTTTTGCGTTTACTCCCGATCATTTTCGGCGCGGAGTCTCTCGAGTAGTCAGCTGTTACGCACTGTTTAAATGATGGCTGCCTCTAAGCCAACATCCTACCTGTCCAAGAGACTTCACTGCCTTAGTGACTTAACGCAAATTTGGGACCTTATTCGGCGGTCTTGGGCTGTTTCCCTTTCGACAATGAAGCTTAGCCCCCACTGTCTCACTGCCATTTATGCAATCAAGATGGTCTTCGGAGTTTGACGGACTTCGGTATCCCGGTGGGGACCCTAGATCGATCAGTGCTCTACACCCATCTGAAGTATTGAATGACGCTGCCCCTAAAGGCATTTCGGAGAGAACCAGCTATTACCCAGCTTGATAAGTCTTTCGCTCCTATCCTCAGTTCATCGAACACCTTTTCAACGGTGACTCGTTCGGGCCTCCACCCCCTGTTACGGAAGCTTCACCCTGCCCAAGGATAGCTCGCATGGGCTTCGGGTCCACCGCAAGCGACTTAGAACGCACTGTTCGCACTCGCTTTCGCTTCGCATCCCCTTTCGGTTATGCTCGCCGCCTACGGTGACTCGCGGACTCATTATGCAAAAGGCAAACGGTCGCGTCACGAATGACGCTCCCATAGCTTGTGGACACACGATTTCAGGTCTGTTTCACTCCGCTAACAGCGGTTCTTTTCGCCTTTCCCTCGCGGTACTTGTTCACTATCGGTCATCGGGTAGTATTTAGCCTTGGAGAGTGGTCTCCCCGGATTCAGACGGAGTTTCACGTGCTCCGTCCTAATTGGGATCCCGGTAGGTTTGGTCAGGCTTTCGGATATGGGGCTATCACCCGCTATGGCAGAGCTTTCCAGCTCCTCCTCCTAGCCGTTCCAATACCACGTCCCGGTCCCGCAACCCCGCAAAGCAAGCTTCACGGTTTAGGCTCTTGCGCTTTCGCTCGCCACTACTTACGCAATCTCAATTGATTTCTTCTCCTTCAGGTACTGAGATGTTTCACTTCCCTGAGTATGGCCTTGACGGACTATGTATTCATCCGCCAATAATATCCTATGAAAGATATTGGGTTGTCCCATTCGGATACCCCCGGATCAAAGCTCGTTGACAGCTCCCCGAGGTTTATCGCAGTCTTCCGCGTCCTTCTTCGCCTCCCGATGCCAAGGCATCCGTCGTGTGCCCGTATACGCTTAGCAAGAAAATTCGTTTTATTCGGAACTCACTAAATCTCGATATACGTTGCAATTCTCTTTAATCTCCAACTCCCGGTTTTCAAAGATCGATGTTCTTCAGGCGCCTCTCGGCAACTCCCACCCCCTTTCGGGGCGAACGGGCGCATATTATACCATATTTCATCCCTCACGGTCAAGGGGGTATTTTTAAAAATGCGAATTTTTTTTATTTTGCGAAGTCCAAATGTAAATGCAAGTTTCTCTTGCGTTTAGTCCTTGAGAATACTGGGTGGGATTGAAATGTAGGACTTTCACCTTCATTCCTTCCTAGGAAGGAAACTAGCGTTTACTTTCGGACATGGATATTGTA
>JAFSMP010000020.1 GCA_017447875.1 Paludibacteraceae bacterium
CTTGACGAACTGCGGTGCATCGTCCCGGCAGTGGGTCTATCACGCCTCCTGCCATAGCAGCAGGGTCTGCAAGACGTTGTGCGGCGAGTGCCACACGCGCTTCGTGACGCGCCTCTTCGGTGTCAGCGGAATCGAAATAACCGTTGCCCGACACACGCGTCATGTCGTACATCGTCGAAGCGACCGTTGCTTTGATGCGCGTATCCGCTGCAGCGGCATTGAGCGCAATACCACCCCAGCCGCAGATGCCGATGATGCCGATGCGGTTTGCGTCCACTTCGGGCAGTTTAGAAAGGTAATCCACCGCCGCCATGAAATCCTCGGTATTGATGTCCGGCGAAGCCGTACGACGCGGTTCACCTGAACTCTCGCCTGTGAAAGAAGGATCAAAAGCCAGCGCAACAAACCCACGCTCTGCCATCTTCATTGCATACAGACCCGAACTCTGCTCTTTCGTTGCGCCGAAAGGACCGGACACCGCTAAAGCGGCGAATTTGTGATTTGTGATTTGTGATTTGTCATTTGCCTTCGGCGTGTAAAGATCGCCAACTAACGTGAAGCCGTATTGGTTTTGGAAGGATACCTTCTTATGATTTACTTTCTCACTAAGCGGGAACACTTTGTCCCAGGTGTCATTTGCACATTTACCCATTTTGTCATTTGAATTGGTGCAAGCAGCTAACGCGAGGACTGCAAGCAAGGTGAATAGAATTTTACATTTACTCATTTTTTCTTTTGACCATTTGAAAATTTGCTGCAAAGGTACAAAAAAATTTCCGTATATGCAAATTATTCAGGGTACATTTTGTCATTTGCGGGATTTTCGGCACAAAAAGAGCACTCGTTCATAGAGTGCTCTTATCGGGATTTGGGAGATCGCGTTTATCGTGTGAACTTCGCAGAAACAGCGTACGTTCCGGCAGTAAGGCGCACGACATACAGACCGTTTCCTTCCGGCATTTCAAGAACTTGGTAGTACTCCGCTCCGGAGCTGAGACGCGTCAGCGGAATGCGTTGAACCATGCGTCCGCTCAGATCAAAGAGCGTCAGCTCTGCCTCTGCAACCGCATTGGGAACCGAGAAACGAACAATCCGCTCGTTAGCCGAGTTTCCGGCGATGACGTCGATAGAGCCATTCTTCTCCGGATTCACGATGACCTGCGTAAGGGAAGTAGCGGTATCGTTTAGTTGAAACTCATACGGACCCAGATCACGTGCTGTGCCGCTAACATTTACTGCCAAGAAGGGGAAGTCTGCCAGCATCTGAGCCAGATTAGGCGTAACGGACGAGGGCACTTCACAGCCTGCATCAACGAGATTAGAACCCGGCAGAAGGCGTGCAAAACGGGAAGGCATCGATCCATCTCCACGACGAGGAGCTATAGCATCTGCTTCGCTGAGTGAGACATAATCCGAACGCGAGAAAGAAGTCACCAGATGGTTCGTCCAAGCTAATTTGCTATGAGAGGTTGCCAAGGCGTTATAGTCGTCTGTTCCCACTGAAATCTCCTGACGACCGAAGCAGACGTTATTATAGTAATACGTATTGGCATCAGAGCCTCCTGACTCGAACATGTAGTCATAGGAGTTATCGAAAGCGAGACATCCGATGAGCACATGTCCGCCTTTGTGGCTGTTACAGTCAAAACCCTTGACGGAGCTGGAGATGTCGCATCCGAAAGCCACGCAGCGGTACGCATAGTGAATACCCTGACTGCTGCCACCGGTTCCGTTGCCGCCCAATTTGATACCATTACCGTTGCCGGAGAAGGAAGCCGAGCCATCAAAATACTGCTTTACCCAGAGATGGTCAGAAGCGTTGCCGGATTCCCATGCCCAGCATTCTGCGAGGATCACATCGTAATCGGTCTCAAAAAGATCCCAAGCATCATCAGAGTTACGCCAAGCGCGGCAACGGATGAAACGGTTGCCTATGCCATTATGCATCTTGCAGGCAAAACCATCTGCATCGGAACCGTAGTTAGCATCGTAATCGCAGTTATGATGCGAGTCACAATCGACGATATCGTTATAAGCGCAATAGGAGCCGTCGTTCTTACTGATGCCGGGGAACGAATCGGAGAACTTATGTCCAAAACCGAGCTGGATGCCGGTATCGAGGTTATAAGAGAACTCGCAGCGCTCAATGCGGTTGTGGGAACCTTCCAGTTTGATGGCATTGTCGGCAGCGTGCATGAGATGCAGACCAAAGAGGATCCAGTAATTACCGGTTATGAGCATTCCGCGGTCTCCCACATTGTTCTTATTGCGGTTACAATCCAATAACTGCTGCTCGAAATCAAAGATCGGCGCTTCGTTCTCATAAGCAGAAATGACAATCGGCTCAGCTGCGGTTCCGGACTGAGAGAGACGAACCGTCAGTTTTCCGTCTGTTCCCCGCCATGACATCATATAGCGTCCGCCTCGACAATAGATCACATCGCCTGCCTGTGCTACAGAGATTGCTTTGCCGAGGTTATACCACGGATTCTCAAACGAACCGTTACCTGTCTCGTCGTTACCCTCTGGAGAGATATAATAGGTAGCATGTGTAGCTACATATTCCGGACGGGTAAATTCCGGATCAGGTTCGCCGGGTACAACCGTTCCGCCACCTTGATCTTGACCCTGCACAGGGCTTTTGAGGAGAACATCATCAATAAATATACTGCTTGCAAGGCCTTTTATACGTACGCGCACATTTAAAGAGGAGTCCGCCGGAACAGCATGAGAATACGAGGAGAACGACGAGGAAGAAGATGGGATAGAAAGGGTGTCTATCACTTGCCATGCCTCTGAACCGATCTGGTATGCAATCTCCACTTTCTTGTTACTGCCGCCGGATCGATATTTGAACTCAATCATTGCGAGGCTGTCCATCGCAGGCGAGATCATATATGCGCCCGAGTTGTTGAACTTAATAGCGATGACATTACTGGACTTGTTATACACAGCCCCGCCACCAAATGTCCACGTACCCGAAGGAAGATCTACATTCGTCTCCGTGGACCATGTTCCGGAATTAAGAGAGTTGAAGTCCTCCGAAAGATCAGCCCGAACTCCGAGAGTGATCAGGCTAAAAAGAGCAAGAAGTGTTACCTTTTTCATGTTCTGTCAAGTTTTTGAATTGATGCTGCAAAGGTAGTGCTTTTTTTGCAAACGCTTGTATATTAATTACCGAAAAATGTGTAAAAAACGAAAAAAACAACAAAAAAAAAGAGCACTCGCTCTTGGAGTGCTCTGGTTTTTAGGGAACATGCCTCGTTATGAGATGGCGATTTGGCGTCCGGTCTTGCCTTCTTCGCGTTTGATCTTCGGCAGGTCGATGGTCAAGATACCATCTTCAACTTTTGCGCTAATCTTCGACTCATCCACATTGTCCGGCAAGGTGTACTTTTGCTCGAAGTTCGTGTATGCAAACTCGCGTCTCAAGTAGTGCGCATGTTTGTCTTCTTCCTTGTGTTCGAACTTGTTCTCGATGGCGACACACAGGTTGTGATCCTCATCGACGTGTACTCGGCAGTACTCTTTCTTAACGCCCGGAGCAGCCAGTTCGACTACATAGCCTTGCTCGTTCTCTTTGACGTTAACCGAAGGCGCCACATTGCTTGCCGTGTTCAGCATGTCATTGTTCAAAAACTCATCAAATACTGTTGGAAACCATCCGTTTGTAGGCAGCCAACTGTTTCTACGACACATTGCATTTTTCATAATCATTCCTCCAAATTTAGTTAAACGATGTTTAACGTAGTTTGCGTAGTTTACGTGTTTTGCGTAGTATGCGTAGTTGCGTTTTCACCCTAAATAAGGCAATAAGCGTGCCAAGTCCGGTTTTCTGCCAATTTGTCCACTTTTCGTGACAATTTGTCCATCTTCCTGCAAATATGTCATATTATTTCCTCGATGCATGAACCGAGACATCTATCTGCTCCGTACGCGGAATCCACTCGGAATAAACTTGTGCGGCGGTCTCAGCATCGTTACGGGCAATCGTGTGGAGATAGTGATAAACCGACTCGTCGGTCTCGTTGGGCAGCAAGGTCAGAAGGCAGGTGAGTGTGTCACCCAAGAAGGTCTCCTTGAGCCAATGAATCGTCAGGCATCTAATCGCGTGTGCGTCCATGAATGCCTCGTCTGCAGACTGCATGGCGATAGAGAGGTACGTGCGGTTATTGACATGTCCGTTGAAATCGAGGTTAATGGGATTGACACGGTGTTCAATCTGTTGGAGCGGTGTGCCATCCGTCGGGAAACGGCGTTTCTTGTGGGTCTCAGAGGTCATCTCCGGCAGGACAGGTATCTGCGGTTGGAATGGCGTCATCGGCGCAAGACGATGTGCTTCGGTGTCCAATAACGTCCAACAGCCGTAGCCATGCGCCACTTCTATTCCATCTAACCGACGTACACGGAACTCGGCATAGAGCCGTAGCGCACTCACTTCGCTGTTCCAAACGGTCACCTCGATGTCATCCGACCAAAGAGCCGTTTGCTTTTCAAACCACGCGCTGAACTCAGTAATAACCCAGATTCGGTTCTGTTTGATGACGTCAAAAGCAGCAAGATGCAGGCACGACATATAGCGTGCCCAGCAATCTTGATAATAGAGCAGGACAGCGTTCGGCGTCATCCGGTAACGCGTGTCCATATCCGCTGCTGTGAGCGAATAACGATGGGTGTATTGGTTCATTTTACCTCTTCCCAATCGATGTCGGTCACTTCGCGGAGACGGTCATGCAGTTTGACGAAGCGTTTCTCCACTTTGTTGACGACAGCCACTTTGACCCAGTTGCCGATACCGTCGAGAATGATACCTAAACCGACAATCCAAGCGATCGTCTCTGCGCTGACATTCGGGTTCACGAGGCAGTACACGCCGAAGCATGCCGCCAATACGCCGAAACAGCAGACAATCCACCAACGGCGGAAACCGACACGTTTGAAGTCAAACGAACTGATAGCGAGGTTGATGCCTTCGAAGAGCAACCAGAAAGCGAAGATGAACGGCAGCGCTACCATCAATGGAGCCGGATGGAAAACCATGATCGCGCCGAGGATGATTTGCAGCAAAGCCGAAAGGAACATCAGTCCGCTCATGGGGATAAACCCGCGTGTAGCCGACCATGCCGCCATCTCTGTGCAACCGCCAAGGAAGAACATCAAACCAAATACCCAAGCCAGGCTTAACAATGTGGTTCCCGGGCAGAGGATACACATTACGCCGAGTGCTACGAGTGCGACACCCGCAATACACATCCAAATTTTAGTACTCGTTTTCATACGTATAGAATTTAAAAACATACTTGCGTTTACTCTCAGAAAGTGGCAATAAACGTGCCAGCCTATTTGTCTCTGCCAATTTGTCTATTCTTATGCCAAATTGTCGTTTTACTGCGGTTTTATCAGATATTTTTGCCTAATTCGTACGCCTCTGCACATCGTCCTTGAAGACACACGCGCCTGTCTCCTGACTACGGTTTGAGGATTTTCTTGACCATGCGGATGATTTCCGCTTTGCGGTGGGCGATGTAGTCTCGCACTTGGTCGTCGGTCTGCGAAAGCAGGTCTTGGAACATCGGCAGAGAAACGAACGTAAAGACCGTCAACGAAGCAATAGTGATCATCAGATCGAAAGGGTCTATTTTGGTAATATGTCCGGCTTGCTGTTCTTGCTTGAGGCGCGCGTCAAACTGCATGTAGAGCATCGCATAAGTGGGATTCTTGACAAATTTCTCCCGCATGTACTTTCGCCGCTCGGGGTTGTTAACCAACTCTTCCAATACAAAGTACGGCAAACGCGGATTGCTTGACAGCGCATCAAAATACATGGAAATCGCTTGCTCGATAAAGCGGTCAAACGACTCCTCATTCGCCAAAGAGCGTCCGATGACATTCAATGCCGCCAAGACTTGCTCCAGAAAAATCTGCCGGAAGAGGTTCTCTTTCGTGCGGTAATAATAATGTACGAGCGCCTGCGTACAGCCGACCTCTTTGGCTATCTGCGTGGTCGAAGTAGCCGCATAGCCCTGTTCGAAAAACAGCTGTTGTGCCACCTCGCGAATCCGCAGTTCCATCGAGTCATTTTCACATTTATTCATTTTTCACATTTATTTTGCGTACAAAGGTACAACTTTTTTCGGACATGGGCAAATTATTGCAGCAAAAAATGCAATCGGTTGGTGATATTGGCGTCGGATGTGCCGGCATCGAAGTCGAGGAAAAGCAAAGACAGATGCGGGTAGAGATCTTTGTAACGGCGTTCGATTCCTTTGCTGATGATGTGGTTGGCAATGCAGCCGAAGGGTTGCAGCGAGACCACTTTGTGGATGCCGTGATCCGCCAAGTCGCATATCTCGCCGGGCAGGAACCATCCCTCGCCGAAGTCCGCTGCGGAGTTGATGACGCGGCGGCTCTTGTGCCAGATGTCCATGATATCCGTGAAAGGACGGTAGAACGGGTAGTCGCCGCAGAGACGGTCATAGACATGCGCATAGTGGAGCAAAAAACGGTTGACGAGCTTTGCCTGCCAGGGTTTTAGACCGTCCTTGCGGATATGCTGCTCGCGGTTGATGAAGGCGTTAGGGATGGACGTGGAGAAGAACCCCGTGATCGCCGGCGGCACTACTTCCACGCCGTGCTCCATGAGCCAGCGGACGACGCCGTGGTTCGAGAACGAGTTGTACTTGACGTATATCTCGCCGACCACACCGACTACCGGCACTTGTTTGGTGGTGTCCGTCATCTCCGTAAACGCGCCTGCCGCTTCCTTCATGAGCCGGCGGATTCCCCGGTAGTCGCGTTTGAGCAGAAGTGGCTGCGCGGCATTGAGGTAATGGTCGTACAGCTTGCGCGCCGAGCCGGGCTTACGCTCGCGCGGAACGGCGGGGTAATAGAGTTTGGCTAACGCGTCTGCAAAATACAGCGCCTCAAGCGTTGGACGGATGAGTCTCAACCAGTTGATCTCAAAACCCGGTTGGCTGTTTTTGAGGCTCGGACCGATGGCTACGGCTATCACCGGCACTTGGCTCATGCCTGCCGCCACCAGAGCGTTTTTGATGAGCGCATAGTAGTTCGACGCACGGCATTGGCCGCCTGTCTGCGTGATCGCCACGGCGGTCTTCGAGAGGTCGTACTTGCCGGATTTCAAAGCCCGCATGATCGAACCCACCACGATAGTAGCCGGATAGCAGATGTCGTTGTTCGCCACGTGCAGCCCTTCTTCGGCATCCGCCTGCGTCGCCATCGGAAGGGACTCGATGCGGTAACCCGCCAAGGCAAAGATAGTGGGCAGGAACTCGTTATAACCCTCTGCGAAATACGGGGTTAAGATGACGCGGTCTTTGTCTTCCACCTCAAATGGCTTTGTGGTGAAAGGCGCTTTGTTTCCGAGATCTCGAGATTTCGATATTTCGGGATTTCGAGGGGCGGCATTGACACTTTCTACAAGCGAACGGACGCGGAGACGGAGTGAACCGATGTTGTTCACATCGTCGATTTTGAGGACGGTGAGGTTCTTGCCGTAACGCGACAGGATTGCCCGCACTTCGTCCAGGATGAACGCATCGGGACCGCAACCGAAAGACGTCAGTTCGACCATGTGCAGGTTGTTGTACGGGTTGTTTCCGACCCAATGGGCAGCCTTGAAAATGCGATTCGGGTACGCCCATTGTGCCATCGCGTTCAGTTCGTCATAGACGCCTTGACCTTCGTGCGCCGCCACATTCTCCGTGATCACATCAATACCCATCGCCGCAATCGCGTCGGCAATCTTATGCTGAATAAGCGGGTCGATATGGTAAGGCCGCGCAGCCAAGAGAATAACCATCCGGCCTGCCGCGCGCGCCTCGTTGAAGACTTGCATATTGCGTTTTTCCAATGCGTCGAGATAGTTCTGCTGCGCTGTAATCGCTTGCGTGATAGCCGTTTGAGCGGCGGATTCGCTGATATTGAGCGTAGCGAGGTATTCTACTAATGACGCCCGCAAAAGTTCCTCGTCCTTGAACGAGATGGTCGGCGCGTCCAAAGGAATGCCGTAGTTCTTCTCGGGGTTGATGGCACTCTTGATTACATCCGAATAACCGCTGACGACCGGGCAGTTGAAACTGTTCTTGGATTGCTCGTCCTCCTTGCGTTCGAACACCACCCACGGATAGAAAATGCGGTCCACTTGTTTCTCGATAAGGTCCATCACATGTCCGTGCATCAGTTTGGCGGGATAGCAGATATTGTCCGCCACGATGGTCCGCACACCTTTGTCGAAAAGTTTGGTCGTACTCATGCCGCTCAGCCGCACACGCATCCCGCAACACCCGAAAAGTGTCTGCCAGAACGGGTAGTTCTCATAGATGCCGAGGCCGCGGGGAAGACCGATTGTTATTTGTGATTTGTCATTTGTGATTTGTGATTTTTCAAAGAGTAATTTATATTTCTCCTCAAACATATTGACGCCTTTATGCGTGCCATCGCCTTCGTTGGAATAGACGCGCTCGCAGTTATTACCCGACACATACTGCCGCCCGTTCGCAAACGAATAGACGCGCACCTGGCAATGGTTCTGACAACCCGGACAGATCTCTTCTTTCTCCTCGAAATGGTCAGATTGCAGCAGCTCGTTCAGTTTCATCGTTGACCTCCTTTCGCATACAACGCACATCCGTACGCACCCATTAGTTCGGGGATCGGACCGAAGCCGACCTCTTTGCCGGTGAGGATCTCCAAAGCACGAACGACCGAATGGTTGCGGAATGTGCCGCCTTGAACCATGATATGTTCGCCTAATTGGTCAAAAGATTGCAATTTGAGGACTTTGTATAGGCAGTTTTTGATGACCGAATAACTGAATCCTGCGGCAATGTCGTCCACTTGTGCGCCTTCGCGCATGGCTTGTTTAACCTTGCTGTTCATGAATACCGTGCAGCGTGTACCGAGGTCGTACGGGTGTTGCGCCAGCGTCGCCATGTGTGCAAAATCGCTCACGTCATAGCCCAACTGCCGCGCAAAAGTCATGATAAAACTGCCACAACCGGACGAGCAGGCTTCGTTGATCTCTATCCTTTGGATAGAACCGTTCTCCACAAAGATGGCTTTCATGTCCTGCCCGCCGATGTCGAGCACAAAAGAGACGTTCGGTTGCAGGTGCTTCGCCGCCATGAAATGCGCCATGGTCTCCACAATGCCGTAATCCAAACGAAAAGCAGTCTTGAGCAACTGCTCGCCGTAACCTGTTGAACAACTGCCGGCTATCTCTATGTCCTGCCCGAGCGCGTCTCGCATTCTTTGCAACGCACTATGAAAAGCCTGCAAGGAATTGCCGTTATTGTAGCTGTAATCCGTGAAAAGCAGTTCGCCATTTTCGTTAATCAGGACCAATTTGGTTGTTGTGCTACCGGAATCGACACCGAGATAGAAAGGACCGGCTATGCCTGTTAGACCGTCCTGCGGACTGTTAGACCGCGTTGCTGTTAGACCGGCTTCGCCTGTTAGATTTCCATACTTCTTCTCTTTCTCCGATAGCCATTTCTGGTATTCCGCTTCGTCTGCAAAGAGCGGAGGCAGAGTGCCGGAGAGCGGAGCAACGCTACAATGGTCGTTAGAAAATAGGGAACGCACCTGCGCAAGATCGTACTTGGTACTCTGTTCCTTGGTACTTAACAAGGCTGTTCCGATAGCGGGAATAAACTGCGTGTATTCGGGCACAATGCAATCTTCCTCCGTCATCTCAAGTGCCTGCAACAAGTGCTTGCGCAGTTCGGGGATATAAGCAAACGGACCGCCGCAAAGGAATATCTTCGGGTGCACTTCTGTTCCGCGTGCAAGTGCGCTCACCACTTGCATCGAAACGGCATGAAGCATCGAAGCGGCAATGTCCTCTTTGCTTACCGAACGGGAAATAAGGTTTTGTATATCGGTCTTGCTGAAAACGCCGCAACGGGACGCAATCGGATAGATATGTTCGGCTTTGGATGCAAGCGCATTCAACTCGCTTGTCTCCACGCCCAGCAACGTGGCTGTCTGGTCGATAAACGCACCTGTTCCGCCGGCGCAGTTGCCGTTCATACGCATCTCCGGCACACAACCCTCCTCAAAGAAGATCATCTTACTGTCCTCGCCACCGATATCCACCAAACAATGTACATCCGGATAGAGTTGTTTCACCACTTCTGCCGCTGCTATCACCTCCTGATGAAAACCGATACCAAGCCGCTGCGCACAACCCATTCCCACAGAACCGGTGATGCCGATAGTGAGACCGCTTCGCTCAAAGTCGAAAGACCGTTCACTTTGTTCACTCAAAGTAGAAAGAATCCCTTCAATCATCTCTTGTCCGACTTTCATCGGCTCCGCATTATGGCGGCGGTAATCGGTTGCGAGAACCACCGGCTTTGAGTCCGAAGGACGGTCTTTTGACTTTTGACTTTCGACTTTGATAAGCGCCATCTTAATGGTCGTGCTGCCTATGTCAATACCTAATCTATACATTGTGTACCTTATTTGATAGAGTTATTAAATTATGCTGCAAAGGTACACAAAACACCTGACGTACACAAGCGCCAGGTGTTTTTTCTTTAATAACGACCGCTATTTCTTAATTTGCAGCCTGTTTCTCCTTATAGATTTGCCGATTTTATAAGGATGAAAACGCAATCAATTTGTTGTATTGCTTGTGTTTACCCCAACACCACATCGAGGACCATCATGAGGACAAAGCCGATGGCGAAACCGATGGTCGAGAGGTTGGAGTGGGTACCGTTAGAGGCTTCGGGGATCAGTTCTTCTACAACCACATACATCATTGCACCGGCAGCAAAAGCCAGCAGATAGGGCATGGCGGGCAAGAACAGGGATGCCAAAAGGATGATAAGTAAACCGCCGACGGGTTCGACCACACCGCTTAACGAGCCGATGAGGAAGGAGCGCCAACGGCTGTTGCCGGCTGCACGCATGGGCATGGAGATGATGGCTCCTTCGGGGATGTTCTGGATGGCTATACCGAGCGACATTGCGAGAGCGCCCATGAGGGATATGTCGGCTTGTCCGTCCTGTGTACCGGCAAAGACCACACCCACCGCCATGCCTTCCGGCAGGTTGTGAATTGTGACCGCTAAGGCAAGCATCGCCGTGCGTGAGAGGCGGGCTTTGAGACCTTCGGGCTTGTTACTGCCGACATGCAAGTGCGGCGTCAGTTCGTCGATGAGCAAGAGGAAGCCCATACCTAACAAAAAGCCCACAGCCGCCGGTATGACTTGCATCGCACCTTCGCCGTGAGACATGTCGATAGACGGGATAAGCAGCGACCAGACGGACGCCGCAACCATTACACCCGATGCAAAGCCGAGTAGCGCCTTCTGCAGGCGCTCGGGCATGTCGCGTTTCATAAAGAACACGAACGATGCCCCGAGCATAGTGCCCAACAGAGGGATGAGTAAACCTATTAAAAGAGTCGTTGTCATATCGAAAGTTTCTATTACAAAATATCGGATAATTCCCATGGGAAGAGGTGCTCTATGCCGTTGTTATTCGGGAAACGGATTTCATCCAACGTGACTACCACCTTGCGATACTGGTCGGCTATCTTAAATAATGGCGCGTACTCTCGTTTGGCTGTCTCCTCGTCACTCGCCATCTTCCAACATACCTGCACGTATATCTTCTGCTCGCCTTTTATACCGACAAAGTCCACTTCCGATTGTCCTTGCACGCCGACATACGTCAGCCATCCTTTGCGACGCATATCCAGATAGATCGCATTCTCCAACAGGCTCCCCATGCCATATGCAAAACCACGATACAGATAGTTGTAATAAGCCAAATCGTTACTGTAGTACTTGCTATTTCCGGCAAGCAGTTCTTTCCCTGCTATATGATACCGTTCTGCCTTGTGCATCAAAAATGCCTTGCCTAAATAGGAGATATACGAAGACAAGGTCTCGTAGTTGGTCTTGCGTCCCTGCGATTTGAAATAATTGACGATATTGGAAACAGATACCAAGTGTCCGGCATTATTCACCAGATAGCGGAACAGGTCTTCCAATAACTGCGGGTCTTTGACATTGTAACGGCGCACTATATCCCGCAGCATAACCGTATCTTTGACAGCTGACACATAATTGCGCCGCAGATCCTCCGTATTCAGGTAGAATAGTTCCGGCAGCATACCCATTTGCAAGAACTGGAGATAGTTGGCTCGCGTTATCGGCAAATCCTCCATCGATGTGTATTCTTGAAAACTATACGGCAATATTTCAAACTCAACGTACCGTCCGGAAAGCAACGACGCTAATTCTCCAGATAGCAAATCGGAGTTGGAACCACTTATAAACAGTTCCTGCGGTTCGGCAAAATCCTGTGAGTGCGAATTGACGAACTGCTCCCAACGCAATACTAATTGCACCTCATCCAAGAAAAGATATACTTTTCCTTGGGGATGAAACACAATGCGGTATTCTTGGTATAACTGCTGTAGATCTTCAGCCGTTTTGACATCGCCAAACTCCAGATACTCCTTGTTGATATATAAGATATTCTGCGCGGGAATACCTTCATCCATCAGCCGTTTAGCCAACTGACGGAGCACAAAACTCTTACCGGCACGACGTTGCCCTATAAGCACTTTGACGAGGTTATTGCCTGTCGCAGCGTGTATCCGGTCCGTGTAATGGGTACGCAGAAATCCCAACTCAGGCACATTGCCATCCCATAGATTGTACTTGCGAATTTGATCTAACATATATGCACTCGATTAAAATTCCTCAATGCGTATTTTTCTCGTGCAAAAAATGCACTCGATTAAAATTTGCCGCAAAGGTACTACATTTTTTTCAAATACACAAGAAAAATCACAAAAATCTTTGTACTTTTTCAAATAGAGTTGATTTTTTAGCAGGCAAGGAGGGGCTCTGTACAAAAGGTATTGAGAAATCGGGAAGTGGAACTCACGCACGGAGAGCGTGAGCACAGGACACATGTTGTCGTCAACTAAACGACGTAATACGAAGAAGGAAGCCGGATAAGCGGCGATGCAATCGCCGAATGTGGTAACGGCGAACAAGGGCGCGGAGCGGTGTCAACTAGACACCTGTAATACAAAGAAGAACTAAGCAGAACCGATTGTCGGAATAGGATTCTTAGCCGCAAGGGTACGATTATTTCTTATCTCATTGCATTCGAACGATTGTTTCGAACGAAACAGACGAAGAAAGAACCTGCCTGCTCGGTGGTGGAGCAGGCAGGAGTTCCGATAGATCGGTTTTTCGGGTTATCGATAGATCGACAGGGGTTACTTTACCTCTTGACCTTGGAGAGTATAGATTTTGTCTCCACGGAGGATGAGGATTTTACCGTCGCGAAGGATTTTGGTGCTATGTACTTCACTCTGTACATCGTCCAGTCCTTCAGGATTACCACCTTCATTGACTTCGCCCTCATAGCCGGTAGTGGCAAACTCACCGTTGTAAGCAACCAGCAAGTTGTCGGACGTATCGGTTACAGCAAGGCGGTATGCATACTTGCTAGCAGCGTTCAGACCGGTGACGGTGAACTGCATGCCGTTGGCTGTCAACGTGGCTGCCGGTGCATGTGCCTGACCGCCTCTGCCCGGCGCAAAAGCAATGCCCTTCAGCGAACCGTCTGCATCGAAAGAAAGTGTGCAGAAGATGACACCGTCTTTGGTGATTTGCAGGGTATAAGTGGACGCGTCTTCAGACATCCGCCATGTAAAGAGTGCGGTGTTATCCGCAGGACTGACAGTCACCTTGTCCTCTGTGACGGTTGTTTCCGTTGTGCCGATAGGCTTGATATAATAGAAATCTTTCCAGTCCGAACCGGAAGCCTTGTACATATCTACAGAGCCGGCAAGTACATACAGCGTGCAGTTGAAATAATCCACACCAGCGAAGGCATCTGTTCCTAATTTGGCAGGCGTCTTGCGGTAATTAGTAATGGACGTAAGCGCAGGGCAACCAGCAAAAGCGTAGTTCCCGTAGGAAGATATGTTCTCACCTAAAGAAAGGGTTTCAAGGTTAGAGCAGCCATAGAATGCGTTGGTACCAATGCCTGTGATATCATTCCCGAGAATATATTCCTTGACTTGCGAGCCGAAGATATGATTGATATTACTATCCGTAGAACGATTTTGACGTACAATAGCATCGGAATTAAGCGTGACGGATGTAAGACTGCGGCAACCCTCAAAAGCACTACTTCCAATGCTTGTGACGTATTTGGGAATGGTCACAGAGGTTAGACTGCTGCAATTCTTAAAAGCACCACTTCCAATGTGTGTGACGTATGGGGGAATAGTCACAGAGATTAAACCGGTGCAACCAGAGAAAGCCCCATCTTCAATGGTTGTGATCCAGTTGGGAATAGTTACACTTGTTAGACTACTGCAATCCTCGAAAGCACTATGTCCAATGCTCCTAACGCTGTTGGGAATAGTTACACTTGT
Organism: Paludibacteraceae bacterium; assembly: GCA_017447875.1. Lineage (GTDB taxonomy): Bacteria > Bacteroidota > Bacteroidia > Bacteroidales > Paludibacteraceae > Colicola. Next base: position 14,444 of record JAFSMP010000020.1, read on the forward strand.
CAGACTGATGCAACCAGAGAAAGCAACATGGCCAATGCTTTCGACGCTGTTAGGAATATCAATAGTGGTCAAACTGGAGCAACCACGGAAAGCAGCATATCCAATACTAGTGACACTATTGGGAATATCAATAGAGGTCAGGCTACAATTACTAAAAGCACCATTTCCAATGCTTGTGACGCTATTGGGAATGGTCACAGAGGTCAGGCTAAGGCAATTTCTAAAAGCATCATCTCCAATCCATCTTGTATCCTCTTTAATAACATAAGAAGGTAGTGTCTTATCTACCGCTTCTACTAAATACGTATCGGCATAACGAAGATTATTCTCAACAGGAAGACTGCGACAACCATCGAAAGCAGCATAGCCAATGCTTGTGACACTGTTGGGAATTTCAATAGAGGTCAGACTAGTGCAACCACGGAAAGCATAAGAACCAATGCTTGTTACGCTGTCAGGGATAACCAAATCTGTAACTAATTCGTTATTAAGATATATATTATGAGCATAACATAAAGGGTTAGCATCATAACTAGAGAAATTTATATTGCACCAAGCAGCTATGTCCGAGATACACACAGCATTTAGATTGCTGCAACCATAGAAAGCAACATTTCCAATGCTTGTGACGCTGTTAGGAATGGTCACAGAGGTTAAATTGCTGTAATTAATGAAAGCTTGATTTCCAATACTAGTACAACCATAGGAGATAATAACCGATTTGATCTTCGACAAGTATGAATCCCAGGGAGGGAGTTTAAGAGAACGTACATCATAATCATAATCCCTCATCGCTCCTGTGCCAGTGATGGTAAGAGTACTATCAGCCGTGTTGAGCGACCATTTGAGGTTTGCACCGCATGTGCCGGAATAGATTTTTGTGAAATATGCAATGATAGTGTCTGAGGTCAATGCGACTGAATGAGGATTTTCCTGTGACTCATCAGACCATTTCCAGAATATATAATCTGATTTTGGAGTTGCTTCCATATAAATAGAATCACAATCATAGGTAAACTCGACAGTTCCTTGAGATTTATTAGATGACATAATATTAATATCATATCCATATAAGGCCATTTCGTCATATATATAGTTTACATAATCAGCCCATGATGATTCTGAAATATATGCGTCTTTAGAGCCACAAGGAACAACAACAAAAACGATTATTGGATTTCCATTGTTCCAATCAAGGAGCAAAGCCAATTCTCCTAATGTAGGAGGAATAGCAGACGACATAAGAATATACTGTAAATTCGTAGAGCCAATGAACGCATAAGCATCTATACTTGTGACACTACTCGGAATTTCCACCGCAGTTAATGAAGTACAATCGGCAAATGCACCGCCCGCAATCGTTGTAATCCCATTGGGGACTGCATACTCACCGGAATAGGATGTCGGTAAATAGGCAAAGACAGTGTTGTTGTAAACCGGAGTGTTGATGCCGGAAGTATAAAATGCACCTTCGCCAATGGAGGTAATGCTATTCGGGAGAGTGATAGATGTCAGCGCAGTACAGCCATAAAAAGCATATCCTCCAATGCTGGTGACGCCATTAGGAATAGAGATTGTTGTCAGTGCAGTACAATCACTAAACGCATTTTGTCCGATAGTGGTTAATCCACTTGGTAAAGAAACCGAAGTGATAGAAGTCACGTAATCGTACCACGGTGTGGAACAGCCTATCCAGTTTTCTGAAGCATCATAAAGGTCTTCAAAATCTGTCATGGCGCCGGAACCTGTAATCGTTAGTACGCCCGTAGAAGTGTCTAACGACCAAGTAAGGTTGGTGCCACAAGAGCCGGAGAGTATTTCATTGGTTGCTTTATGCACCGATACTTTCCGTGACGAAATGGAAGCAGTGCGGCGTAACATCTTTTGAAACCCTGCATTAGCAACAGGCATCGGTTCCGTAGCAAACATCACACAGATGCAACATGCTGCTGACAATAAAGTAAATAATTTCCTCATAATGATTTTGGCGGTTATATCCCATCGCCTCATCGGTTTTATATTGATTGTTTAATTTATTTAGCCTTTTCCCTGTAGCGGTTTTCCCGATTAACGGGAACACCTAGTGTGTCGGGCGCAACTTTTAATGGGTTGATATTATTGGTTTACTTATATACAAAACAAAAGCGCGAACATTATTCACGCTTATTCTCTATCACGAGGTTCCGGAAAGACCCTTCCAACAAGAACAAACAATAACGTCCACGCCCGATATGTATTACCCTCCCGCCCAGTTCGGGCGAGGACTGAATATAACATATCCACGAGGACGCTTATTGCACAATCTTGCTTTGGGTTGGTGAAATTTTCCGGATCTCGTGATACCAAAACAAGCGTCAATAAACGCCTTTTATGTAATCGCTTTTTTACGCTGCCGATCTCAGCGTCTCCGCTTTAACGTCTCGGAGAGGGGACGGTTATTTCTTAGCCACGAGGGCATGATTACCTCATGTTTAATGCCATCGGTAACATGCAGAGGAAGGGAACACTTCTTGCGTAGTCAATGGAATTGTAGTTGTCGCGGAAGTGCAAGTTCTCGTAGTATGATTTCTTGCGCCTGAAATAGAGTTTTTCAGACTGGATGGCCCATGCTACATGACCGAGTTTCTGCGCTAAGAACCATTTCTCCAACAAACGAGAAGTACGTCCGTTACCGTCCGCAAACGGATGGATGCTTACGCAAACGAGATGAATCATACTCGCATAATAGAAAATCTCATCGTAGGACAAGTCTGTCTTTACGAGAATGTCAATATCATGCATGAGTTTGGCCATTTCGCCCGCTACGATACTCGGCTCTGCGCCAGTATAGACTTTTACCCCGCCGCCAAACACACCAACAGGCATGTCACGGAAAGCGCCTTTGTATTTGTCTGCAATACCGGAACTGTTGGAAAGAATCTTGTGCGCTTCGAGGAATGAGCCAATATTGATAGCATTTTTGGCGGCAAACTCATAAGCAGCAATCATGTCATCTATCTCTTGCACGTCGCGGCTGATGATTTTCGCCTCTTTGAGTTTCATGTAATCATCTTCGGTCATCGACGAGCCCTCAATAAGGCTGGAGTTACAGGACGAACTGAGCAAGTAGAACTTGAAGTTCTGTGGCGTGAGCGGCTTAGAAGCAAGTTTCTTGACGCGCTTCTCAATCGTAATCGGTTGCTGTGCTTGGTAGTCAGCAAAATACTCGCTATGTATAATCTGTAACTGCTCCATTTTCATGAACCTTTGCAACTTTTGGCTGCAAAGTTACGGATTTTTTTTGATATATGCAAGGATTTTGGTGAAAATCGTTCGGGAAAGTAGATTTTGTAAGGGAAAATGCTATTCTGCGGACTTTAATTGCGCAGAAATGGAGGCGATGATGAAGCCACGGAGGGTGCTATAGAACTTGTCGGAGGTTGTGCCGAGGAACTTGGTGTTGGCGCGACCGACATGCTTGTTAGCGGCTTTGCGGTATTGGATGTAACGATCCTGCCAATAGGCGAGACGGTCCGGATCGGACATCTCCGTTTTACAGAGGCGCACGGCTTCAGAGAACGTGCTGATGGCACGTTTGCGGCTCTCGGCGAGAGGTCCGGTGTAAGGGTTTTGGATTGCATAAGCGTGGGTGCGCCCATTGCGGGTGCGCATGACGATGCGTTCATTACGTGAGAGTTTGCCACTGAAATGGTCAAACGGAAGGGCGGGTTGTACATGTGCCATATGTCTAACAAATTGGGGTCACATTATTGCGTTCTTAGCACGAAAGCAGCATAATATAATGTATATATTTCGTGTATCTAACGTATATCTATCGTATATATATCGTGATATATAGCGGATTTACGGCTGCAAAGGTACAGCTTTTTTGCGATATATGCAAGATAAAAGTGCATTTTTAGTATGAAAAGTGCACTTTTAAGTGCGAAAAAGGCAAAAAAATCTGCCAAAATTGAGCGGATACATGAAGGAAAAGCATCGGAGATACCCACTAAACAGGCAAAATAGAGACAATATGACGGATGGTATCCGTCGTAAACAACAAACGTCTATGCCGATTGCCAATCGGCGGAATGCGAAGAAAAACACTACACGCGGCATCGACTACACCCGCATTGAGACCTAGCGGGCAGGGCGGCATCTTTAGCGGCCTTGTGCACAACATGACGCTAATATGACGGACGCGATGGTCGAATCGTCCTCACGTGGAGAGAGGACAGTGACGCGGTAATCTGCCTACACCGCAAGCCCACAACAAGCTGCGGAAAGAAGACAAACACGGCCTGCTGTCGTGACATCAAGCCGTGAAAGATGAGTAATCCAATGAGAAGTGTGGTCATTTTATCGTTTTCTCAATAAACGCCCGGAGGTCAGCAAGGTCTTGCTGGTTTGGATGACCGGAATGGAGAGGTCCCATCGAACCTTTGCAGGTGAACGAACGCTCGTCGCAGCGGATACCTTTCGCTTCCAGCATCTTACGCATCTGCGGTACCGGTGAGTCGATGATAGCACACGAACCAAAGCACACTACATTCTTAACCTGCTCCGGCTTGAGTGTATCGATGAACTGACCGATGGCACCGTTGACTTTGCCAAGGAAGACACCGGCTCCGAGATAGAGTGTATCCACCGGTTCGGACAACGGCACAGCTACCGTCTCCGGTTTGGCATTGACCACTTCTGCTACTACTTTTGCCATCTGTTCGGAATGCCCGAACTTGCTAAAAAAACGAATTGCGTATTTCATATTGTTATTTATTTACCATTTGTTCTACTTCTTCGCGGTGCTCCCACAATGCACAACCGCCGGAATGTTCGCCGCCTACCAGATGCACCTCGCGCAGACGCTGGAAAAGAGGCGATTGCAGGGCACCTTTGACGCCAAGCGTGAGCACGTTGCTGTCGCTGTAGGGCGAGAACGGGCATGGCTCGGCACTGCCATCAGGACCGATATGGAAGAATCCGCGTCCTGCGGCCAAGCAACCGCCCATGTGCTTCTCGTCACCGGGGAAAGAGATGATGATCACATCGTGATAACGCTCACGCTGATGCGCTTGCACGGCTTCCATCTGTTCCAAATCGGCATCGCCGAAAGCCAGATATTCTGTTCCCGGTTCGGTGGGTACATACTCGACATAGATGATGAGTTTGCATCCGAGTTCGCGCAGGTGATCCACATACTCGTCAGATGTGACCAGCGCGAAGTTCTCTGTCGTCACGGTGATGCTCACACCAAAGAACAGTTTCTCCGCGTGCAAGCTCTCGACTGACATCATCGCGCGACGGTAGATACCTGCGCCACGCCGTGTGTCCGTGCCATGTTCCGCACCCTCGATGCTGATAACGGGAATGAGATTGAGATGTTCTTTCAGGAAAGCGATATATGCCGGACCGATGAGCGTACCATTGGTGAAGATCGGAAAAATCATGTCCTCCACTTCCGCTACTTTCTCCAAGATATCCTTGCGCATCATCGGTTCTCCTCCCGCCAGTAAAGCGAAGTTGATACCCAGCGATGCTGCCTCGGTGAAGATGTCGCGCCATTGTTCCGGTGTGAGGGTAGGACGCTGGCTCTTACCGGGGTCATCGGCTATACCATTGGCACGGGCATAGCAACCTTTGCAGGAAAGGTTACATTCGGTGGAGATACTGCAAATGAGGAATGGCGGGACATCAATACCCGTTTCCTTTGCAACGCTCTTACGCCGACTTTCCGATTTGAGGAAAATCTGCTGCAAGCGGAAGACCGTTTTTGCCTCACGCGGATTGCCTAATACATTACGATAGGCTTTCTCCATGATACGGCGGATGGCTCCGCTCATATATCCTTGTAAATCCATAATGATTATGCAAGATTAAATAAGGGGAAGAGCCGAGCCCTTCCCCCGACAAAGAAATTCATTTGCCTGCGATGGTGGCGCAGGGTTCTTAGTTAGCCGGAGCCCACTTACAGCGTACCGGCGAAACGATGGCGCCTTCTTTCTTGAGTTCTGCAAACGCTTTGTCCACTTCCTTGCGGTCTGCGCCGAGTGCGGTGGTTACCTCGCCAGCCGAAACCGGCTTGCCTGCTGCACGCATGGCAGCTAAAACTTGCTCTTTCATTACATCATCTCAATTAAGAAGTTCTCGTAACCCAGTTTGTCGATATAGTTGAGGTACTGCTTCTCCCAAGCCATGTGCTCTACCTCGCCGTCAATCCATTTCTGGATGAGTTTCTGGGTGGGGTAATCATCGGAGAAAGCAGCAGCCAGTTCGCTGAGCTCTTTGATGGCGTTCTCGTTGTAGTCGGTCTCAATCTGCTGTTTCGGGTCGTCATAGAACGGGAACTCGATGGTCTTCATAGCCTCTTGCAGGTCAGCCGGCTTGCAGCCGAGTTCTACCAAGCGGTTGAGAACCTCTTCTGCCTCGTCCCACTCTTCCTCTGCTTCCTCTTTCCATTTGTCAGCGAGTTTGTTCCAACCGTTGAGACGGTCGTACGCCGAGAAAGCGAAATGTTGTTTACTGTTTCCAAACCATACTGCGCCCAGATATGCCAGGCCTTTCAGTGCTTCTTCTTTTGTCATAATTGTAAAAATTTAAGTTATTTTTGTATTTTAGATAGTCCTTCTATCAGTTTATCGAGTGTGGGAATCATCGCAACGATCTCATCTACGGATCCTATTTTGTCCGTAATCTTATCGCTCAGGCAGTCCGGTATGTTCACCATCTGCTCTCGCAGTTCCATTCCTTTGGGAGTGAGCGAAACGATGCGCTGGCGTGTATCTTCGGTACCGCGTGTGCGGACGATCAGTCCGGCCTTCTCCATCCGCTGAAGCAGCGGCGTGATAGTATTGGTATCGAGCATCAGACGCTTTCCGATATCACACACCGGTTGCTTGTCTTTTTCCCACAGCACGAGCAGAACCAGGTATTGCGGATAGGTGATTCCTAACGGCGCAAAATAGGGCTGATAGATGTTCGTAACGAGCCTGGCTGCCGTGTAGAGACGGAAGCAAAGCTGGTTATCTAATTTTAATTGCTCGTACATATAATCTAATCAGGAATTATAAGTATTTGAGTACATCTTTCTCGATATCCTCGGGTTTGGTGGTCGGCGCATAGCGTCCCACTACGTTACCCTCGCGATCGACAAGGAACTTGGTGAAGTTCCAACGGATGTCATTCTCTTTCTTAAAGGTCTTGCTGATGCCTTTGAGCATCGTAGCGGTAGCTTTGGCTTTCACGCCTTCGTATTTCTCCTCCGGTCCGTTCTCCTTGAGGTATGTGAAGAGCGGACTCTCGTTCTCTCCGTTGACCTCGATTTTCGAGAACTGCGGGAAGGATACTTTGTATTTGAGTTGGCAGAAAGAAACGATCTCTTCGTCCGTGCCCGGAGCCTGCTGACCGAACTGGTTGCAAGGGAAGTCCAAGATAACCAAGCCCTTGTCTTGGTATTTCTTGTAGAGGATTTCGAGCGCCTCGTACTGCGGAGTGAAACCACAACCCGTAGCGGTATTAACAACTAAAAGGACTTTGCCTTTGTACTCATCCAATTTGACTTCATTCTTTTTGGTGTCCAGCACCGTAAAATCATAAATATTCATAATAGTAAATAATATCATTAATAAACTTTTCATAATTCTCACAAACGCTGTTTATGTCGTTTGCGATGCAAAATTACTACAAATATTTTAATGTCGCAAGCGATATATACAAAAAGTGTACATTTTCTTAAAAAACGTACACTCAATATTAAAATAAGTACTATTATTTACCCATCTTCTCTTTCAGATGGTTGCGACTGGTACCTTCTTTGATAGAGTTATTAAATTATTGTATTGCGTTTCGCTCACGGGCTCAAGCCATTCGTTTGTGGCGTCCGGTTGTTCTTGGGTATGAATCGCTAAGTGCTGCATCCATGAGTCCGCCGTGGCTCCATGCCAGTGTTTGACGCCTTCGGGAATGGCAATCACCGTTCCCGGAGTAAGCGGAACAGCGGGTTTGTTCCACTCCTGATACCAACCCTTGCCGCTCACGCAGATCAGCACTTGTACCGCTCCGTGGTGAACATGCCAGTTATTGCGGCAACGCGGTTCGAATGTCACATTCGCCACACCGCCGAAATACGGTTGCAGAAAACTCTGGCCCACAAAATACTGGGCATAAGCATCATTCGATTTGCCTTGCGGCCATTCCGTTTGAAGCAATCCTGCCAGCCGTCCTGCCTCGTTCAAAAGACCATTTGCCGCGAGAGCAACTACGATACCTTGCAACTGTTCTTCACTCACGCCCATATTGCGTGCGCCGGCGATGTGTGCTTTCAGTTGCGGCTCCACGCCTTCAAGACCGCTCAACGCAGAGACGGTTACCAACTCGCGGTCGGCATAAGTCAAGTTATCGCGGGCAAAAATATCCCCGAACAAGTGCGCCTTCAGGTAATAATCCGTCGCTTCCGCAAACTCATACTCAAAAGCCTTGCCGACCAGTTGCGTCTGCACGCGCGTACCTTCTTTAAGTGCATCGTATTCCTCGCTGAGCGGATTTGCGTCCTCGCCCATAATAACCTTCACACCTTTCGCTTGACGATCTCCGATAACACGCTGCAACACGCCCAGCGCATTCAGACTCCGCGGAAAACCCGTATAGGCATACAGCTGCGAGAGGGCTTCCTTGATCTGACTAACCGTCAATTCTGCTTCTAATCCGTTATGAATAGTTGACTCCAACGCCACCAGGTCTCCTTTTGCCTCATCGCAAGCGATAGCACTCATCCACACTGCCTGCTCAGCCGAAAAACTGAGCTCCATCTTGTCATTTTCACATTTACTCATTTTCTCATTTGTATTTGTGCAAGCAGCAAAAGTAACCGCCGCCAGCAAAAAGATAAATAGTTTTTTACATTTACTCATTTTCATATTTGATCATTTCGTAAGCGAGTGCAAAATTACTGCTTTTTCCTAATATACACAAACACAAATCGCTCTAATATCTACCATTTTTGCAGAAACGGCATAAAATCGGGAAATTATGCCACTTATGCCGTTTATGCCAGTGCAAATTATTACACAAGTGGAAAAATGTCCGATTATTAAGAATTAGGTGTAATACCAACATCTACCTAATAGACGCGCGAGAGTGGCGCGAGATATGCTGTTTGGAAGGTTTTTAGAAGGTAGTTGAAAGGTGTATGATTGTAAGAAACCATATACCAAAAGCAGATGATCATTTGGACCACCTGCTTTTGCATATATTTGAACCATTTTATAATGAAACCAATTCTAATGATATCAGTTTATTTCCCTGTAAATCATTTACTTCCAATTTTGGAGTACCTTGATCAGTTCTTTCATTTATTATATACGATACAGAATTGTTACTTGCGGCGATTTGCGTCTCACTCAAACGGCGATAGTTAAAGTATGTCGTTTGATTATTTGTAGATACGATTCTTTCTGTTGGGTTCAAAGTGGTAGTTCCTTGATAGAAAGTGAACGAATTATCATCGTTTAACGCATATTGCCACATACCATCAATGATCCTCTCACCATCTAACACATAAGTTTCAGTTGAATTGTCGTAGTAATAGTATTTCTCGTAGAGTACTGCATGATTATTTTCTATGACTAATTCGTAACGATGCTCTTCATTTCCTATTTCTTCCGGGAATAAAGTTATTTTTAGATATTGAATTCTGCGCGTATAAGTATATTCTCGCACCGTATCAATCTGTTGCAAAGATGCGGTCGTATTACGGAAATGTATGATATAATTGTTCTCATTTTCTTGCTCAATAATAGTTGTATCTTTCGGATTTTCCTTTTGTTCTACATGGAATCCTAACGTCTGTATACGAGAAATGAATTCAGGAATTTCTTCATACATTTCGGGAGATTCGGGATGATTGTTATTATTACGCCAAGTAGAATTATACCATTTATCTTTTGCTGCCGAAGGATCTTCTTTGATAGAATTGTCAATGAGAATGGTCTCACCTTCTTTGGTGACAATAGTAATATTACCATCTTTATCTCTAGTAATGATGTTTCCTTTATCATCTGTCATAACGGTTGAACCATCCTCTAAAGTTTTGGTATCAACAACATTTCCTATTCCATCTACTAAATCATTTAATCCTTCTATCACTTCATTATTCGTCTTGTTGTCATTACCCGAATTGTTATCTGGGTCATTACTCTGGCATGCAACCATTACGATGCAACATAGCGCTGCTACAATTAAATATTTTGTTTTCATTTTATTAGTTGCTCACTTATATCCCATCGAGCATCGGTTTTAACGGATTATAGTTAGTTTATTGATATATACAAAAAGTGCGGACTCCTTGCAAATTGTCAGGCTACCACACCTAATGAAACACAAGTTATCCACACTCAAAGAGTGCTTCACAACTTATTCCGTTTCATTTAGTCGTTTGTGGTAGTTGACAATTTTGGAATAATAGCGAATTATTAATTATATGTTTTGTGCGCAACGCTTTGCGCTTGTCATTCTCCATCTTTTACGTCTCGGAGAGGGACGATTTATTTTATTCTTTATCAATCATATTATTGCTTATTTCTTGATCTAAGAAACGACAATAGTCGTGTAATGATTTGACAAGGACGTCGCGAGGGATGAGTTTGCGTTGGTATTCCGACACCATCGTCGGGCTGAGAGAACGGCTCAATGTGTATTCTGCCATCGTTTTGTCTATCGATGGGCATAGGATAATACCTATACTTGGGTTCTCGTCTGCCTTTTTCACATCTCTGTCTAACGCCTCCAGATACATGTCCATTTTACTGATAAACTCAGCTTGGAAATCAACCGATTTCAGTTCTATTGCCGCCAAGCAATGTAAAGCCCTGTTGTAGAACAACAAGTCTATGCGTTTGGTACTACCTCCTACCTTGACGGGATACTCGCTACCGATGAACACGTAGTCTTTGCCCAGTTCCAAGATAAAATCCCTCATGTGTTTCAGAATTCCTTCGTGCAACTGAGGTTCTATGAAGTTTTGCGGTAGGTTCAGGAAATCAAGAATCAGTCTGTCCTTCAACATGAACGATGCACCTGGATATTGCGACAACATAGCAGGCGTAAACTGTTTCTCTTTGCTCATAATACTGCCGTAAGTCTGTGAGACAATAGAGCGTCGTAACTCATTAGTCGTCAACTGCTGCTGAGCGGCATAAAGCATATAGAACACAGCCTCTTGGTAACTATGTGTGCGGTTGAGTATTTCCAAATGGTTAGAGAAAGTGGTGATGGTAAGGATAGATGGTAACGGAGCGAATTCTATTTGTGCAGACGGCATCTGCACAATTTCTGAATTCTCTATTTGTGCAGACGGCATTTGCACAAATTCTGATTTCGTCTTGCGCTGCACGAAAAGACTGTTGGCTAACGATTTGGCTATCTCACAGAACTCCGGCGTGCTGTATTTGTCATAGAAAGTCACCATGTTATACAAGTTGCGCCTTCCAAATCCTCTGGAACCGGGTTCTTGCTGCTGCAGGTATTCCGATAGTTCATCTACCACCTTAGCTCCCCAACCGGCAGACTTGATACAAGTTGAGATATATTGTCCGATTTCCCACGCCATTTGCAGCATCTCGGTATTCACTTTCCGGGCCACTTCGGAATGATGAAAAACGACAATATCATGCACCTGCTGAAAGTCTTTTTCTACAGGTGTTGAGGCTTGTATATTTACTTTTTTGTCTGCCATTAGCGGGATTTTTTTCTGTATCTTATCCTTTATAGATTAACCGTTTCTCGTTCATGCCTTTGCAACTTTCGGCTGCAAAGTTACGAAAAATAATTGATATATACAAAAAAATCTGCACTTTGGATGCAGATTTCATTGAATTTTTACAGTTTAGCTACCAACTCAACGATTTTCTGTTTTGTAGCGTCTGTCTTTTGCTCGTCTATCTTAGCCGTTACAATGCCCATATTCTCAGCGTGCCAGTAGCGGCAGATGTCGCGGAACTCAGCCGTCGCGCCATCATACACCCCCGGCGAATAAGACGAACAGAGCAATGCCATTTTCTTCACTTTAGCCGGCGCGTTAACGCAGTACATTCGCTGAATAGGTGCCTGAATCTGCGCGCAGAGCGTGAAATAATAGATCGGAGCAGCCAAAACCAGCACTTCCGCCTCTGCCATCAGCGGATAGAGTTCCTGCATGTCATCTTTCTGGATGCACGCGCCGTTGCCCTTGCCGTGGCAGTACTCGCACGCCAGACAGCCTGCGATATGTTTGTGCGCCACGTTGACGAGCGTCACGTTATGACCTGCAGCCTCGGCTGCGTTCTTGTACTCCTCCGCCATCCAAGCGGTGTTACCCTTCGCTCTCGGCGAAGCCTGAAGAATCAATACGTTCATAATGTATTATGTTTAATGTTAATATTTCTTAAAAATCAGCGGCATAGCTTCCGGTGCAAGCGGCTCGGTGGCTACGAGTTGCAGCGACTTGACCATGTGCAGCGTGCCTTGTTTGTATTCCAAGAAATGCGGAGTCTGCAAATGTGCCTGATAAGCCTCATCATCGCGGTAAATCTCTAAAATACGAATCGTGTTCGGCGAGTCCTTGACCTGCATCGGGAAGATACAGATCACACCCGACTCACTCTCCACGGACTTTGTGCCCACATTATGTGCCGCCGCGAGATACTCCTCCAAATATCCCTCATTCACCTCTATCTCCGCAATACGAACCAGCAAAGCATTTGTCATTTGTAATTGGTCATTTGTCATTTTTCCTTCGGGTTTTGTGCATGCCGCAAACATAACCGCCGCAAGCAAAAAGAAGAATATGAATTTATTGGTCATTTATGATCTTATTATTTGAATTCCGGTGCAAAATTACTACTTTTTTTTCAAATAAACAAACATAAATCCCCAAAAATTCTACCATTTTTGCAGAAACCCTCATCAAAATCCATTTTCCCACATGATTTCTGCAAATAAATTTGCATATCTCGCAAAAAAGTTGTACCTTTGCAACGAATTTGCACATCACACTATGACTTTTGAATTATTAGCCCAAAATATCGAATCCATCCAAACCGCTTTGCAACAACAAGCGGCTCACGCGGTCAATCTGTCTTTGACCGCCCGTAACTGGTTGGTGGGCTGGTATATAGTGGAGTATGAGCAGAACGGAGAAGACAGAGCACAATATGGTGAGGCACTCTTGAAAAATTTGGCGAAACGTATTCACATGCGTGGACTTGGAGAAAGGCGCTTGTATGAATTCCGTTTGATGTACAATGCGTACCCGCAATTAGGTGAACAAGTGTTGCCTTTTGTGTTGAAATTCAGCAAGAAAGACATTTTGCGGTTGCTGACCGCAATTTCTGATAAGACAGGCGACACTACGATTTTGCGGTCAGCAACCGCAATTTCTTCGCCGACCACAATAGAACCGTGGCAAATACCAGCCGACAAACTGTTTAACAGCCTGTCAGCCACACATTTGGTTTACCTTGCGAATATCAAGGAACCACTCAAGCGTGCTTTTTATGAGCATGAAGCCATCACCGGTTGCTGGACAATCAAGGAGTTGGACAGACAAGTCTCATCGCTCTATTATGAACGGATGGGTTTGTCAAAAGACAAGCAACTCCTTCATAAGACTGCCACAAAAGGGCCTGCAATCCGTCCGCAAGATATCATCCGCGATCCGGTCGCTTTGGAGTTCTTGGACTTGCCGGAACAAGCTGCTTATACCGAGACAAAACTTGAAACGGCTATTCTGAACCACTTGCAGCAGTTCTTATTGGAATTAGGGAATGGTTTCTGTTTTGAAGCGCGCCAAAAAAGGATACTGATTGACAATGACTACTTCAAGGCAGATTTAATTTTCTACCACCGTATTCTCAAGTGCCATTTGATTGTCGAACTAAAGACCGATCGTTTTCGCCATGAGTATGCTTCACAACTGAATATGTATCTCAATTACTATCGTCACGAAGTGATGCAACCGGATGACAATCCCCAATTGGCTTGTTGCTCTGTTCTGACTACGGAAAGACCACGGTACAATACGCAACAGAAGGCTTGGCAGATAGTGTCTTTGTTAGCAAATACCGTCTCCAACTACCCACAGAACAAGATATAGAAAACTACTTGGAGCAAAATAAATAATCGTCCCTCTCCGAGACGAAAATATATAAATAATCTATCGGCCAAGCTTGACCGATAAAAACAAACAACCACCGCCTATGGCATAAAACAACAAATAACATACATAAATAAATAATAAAGCATTCAGCTAAGAGCTTGGAATTTCGAAAACTGGACACTTTCGATTAATTCTATAACCAAGAACAAGGCTTTTGAGTGCTCATGCGTAAGCGTGAGCCTTGTTCAGTAGATATTTGGTTATAGAAGGTAGTCCAGATTTCCTCGAAATTCCAGATTGAAGCTAACAAGCCTCACGTTTTTCGTATATATAAGCACGGAGTAAGCCGAAAATCCGATAAAGAGTAGGCATATTGTTAAAATTCTGTAGTAATGTATGGCCAGTAAAAAGAAAGGTGCACGGATAAAAATGCGTCAATGCCTTTATTTATAAGGGTTTAGAGAGATTTGGAGATAAAAAGAAAGGTGCAGAAACGCTTTAATTTGCTTTCATTCTGCTTTAATTCGAGACCGCTACTTAAAGCGGTTTTTTTCATTCTCTTTCATCCATAGGTGCGGAAGGTTCGGTTTTGGGCTGGAGGTGGTCATCAGGACGGCATCAAAGGTCGGCTGCACCTTATTTACAGACGCGCCGCATACGCTCGCGCTACGCGCTCGCGATAGTAGCCCTCAAAGGCTTGTATTTGCTTGCTTTGAGAGGCTTTTGAGTGCGCAGACACATAAACGGCAGCCGAGGATAACCGGAGCGCCCAGACGACTGCTGTGTGAGTACTCAGGACAATGGTCTGAAGAGAGGTACGGAAGAGGTATAAAAGAGGTGTTCAAACACCCTTTGAACGGTCTTCGAAAGGCAGTACTTCAGAGGGGCAAAATGCCCTTTTTTTTTGTGTTTGGGGTGACGATTGGAGTGACAAATGGAGTGACAAAACGGTGAAAATCCCCCCCCCGAATACACCCCGATAAGTCCCCAAAATGACGCGAATCACACCCTATAATGCACTTTTTTTGCAAGATAAAAGGGGGTATATTGTACCAAAATATGCGCGAATCACCCCCGATAAGTACCTTTTTTTGCACGAAAAAATGAATTAAACGCCTGTAAATAAACGATTTAAGGTGTTTTGTGCCTCTCACATTTTTATTTTGGGTGTTTTGAGAGCATTTTCTATATAAAAAGAAAGGTGCCTAAATACGGGCACCTAATCTATATAAATATGCGCACAAAAAAGTGCGTGTGGATCCACACCGTGTTTATTTACTCCAGACGGATAGCACCGACCACGATTGAGAGTGAACGGATTTCATCTTTGGGCAATTTGAACGGTGGATAGTTCTCATTATCGGACTTGCAGAGGATGTGATCAGCGTCACCTTCTATCTCAAAGAGGCGTTTGACCATGGCACCCTGCTGGGAGTCGATGACATATATCTTTCCCCACTGAATGAAAGTGACCTCGACTATCTTTCTGCATGCGAGGATGTCACCGCTTGAATACTTCGGGTACATGCTGGATCCACTGACCCGAATGAGGAAGTCAGCATGCACGGCAGCAAAGTCAGGCACATCATAGCGTGTGCAGTCGAGTTCAGCGATACCGCTTTCATCCCATCCGTTGAAGCCGGCGACGGCGTCAATGGGAACGAGCGGAATGCCCCCGGAGGCAACCGGCTTCATTATCGGTGCTTCTTCTCTCGGTCTTCTCTCGGTCTTCTCTCGGTCATCGCTCGGTGGAACAGAAGACGAATCATCAGCCGTTTTCAGCATCTCTCCTTCACCTGTTATGAGCCATTCAATGGATAGTTGTGGAAAAACTTCCATTATCTTACTCAATGTATCACTCTTGAGAGATGAGTTTGTAGCCATAAACTTAGCAATCTTGCCATCGGATGACCCTATCATCTGTTCAAATTGCCGGACACTTATGCCCTTAGAATCGAGAAATTTCCGTAGTCTATCGTTCATTTTACCTATAAATTTCCACAAAAATGAAACTTTTTTGATTTTTTTCCACGAAAAATTTTGTCGTATGGAAAAAATTCCGTATCTTTGCACTCGAATTTACAAATGTAAAATTCGGCGACAAAATTACAAAAAAAAAATGACATAGCCAAAAAAATGAGCAAAATTCTTGTAGAACACGGTCTAAAGATGAAAATTCACATGGTTTTGGGGTACAGTCGCCCGACCATCAATGAAGCATTGGCAGGTAGAAGTGAAACCACCATTGCACGGAAGATCCGTCTTTATGCTCTCCGCAACGGAGGCGTGGAAGTGCCAAATAATAACTAATCAAAAATAATAAAAGTATGAAAACAATGACAGAACAAGAGTGCCGCGCTTTCGTGATGAGCGGCTTCATCCCGACCAGCAACGAGGACATTGCTGACATCCAAGATTGCTTCAACCACCAGAGCGTAGATTTTCAGATCGGGCTTCTGCTGAACGTAGAGACACACACAAAAGCTGTGTGTCTGATGCGTGCGTGTCTGCATACTGATGATGAGGTGGATCACCTGCTTGCGCAATCCAACGAGATTGCCAAGATGATGACCAAGCGCGACCAGTACGAAGGTCACATCGAGCATCTGGAGAAACAGATAGCAGACATGAAGCACTACCTCAAAGAGACAGAGGAACAGAACAACCGGTATGTATCGTATTTGAAGTAAGGAGGAGCAGCTATGAAGAAAGACTCAATCACTATAGAAATTAAACGGAATGAGTGCGCCAAAATAGGTGCCCTTCAGGAGATGCTTTTCTCTGACATGAAGAAGATCATCGTCACCCTTACCGACAAAGAAGGGAAGTCATCAAAGTACGCTATGCACGACGCGAACGAACTTGAAGATGCTCCACAGAACTCATGTCTGGTGTTTTTCATGCGCGATGGAAACTTGTACCAAGGATACTTGAAAAGCATAGAGGAAGATGACAATATGATTGTTGTCAAGACGATTGAAGGGAAGTTCGCTTTCGGCCTTCCTCTGTCTGGTCTTCTTGGCTGGATCAATACTGAAGAACCAATCAAGGAGGAAACAAAATGAAAACAATAGCTTTATTCTGCATTGCAATCAGCATTTATCTCGGATTGAATGAGATTGCAGACGCAATACGAAAGAACAAAAAATGACAATTACCATGGACAAAATCATGTTCAATGACAAATTCCGCATGACAGATGCCGTCATCGACAGACGCAAGACGATGACACGCCGCAAGAAGGCAAAATATCGTGTCGGGCAGATAGTCGGTATTGCACAATGCTACAAGAAGATCATTGAAGAAGAGTACTTGCCATCGCAGATAGAAACAGAAGTTTGCCGTCTGGTGAGAGCCAACCACAAAGGCTGCACCAATAAGATGTATGTCAGCGGCGACCACATGCCGCACCACATCAAGTTCACCGACTGCAAACAAGAACGACTGCAAGACATCAGCGATGAAGACTGTCTGAAAGAAGGAGTTGAGCGACGCGATGATGTGATTACAAGTCAAATGGAGTCTGTCATTCGGTATCAAGTTCCTGGAACGTGCAGAATGTTTGCAACTCCTCAAGAGGCATTTGCCTTCCTGATTGACAAAGTAGAAGGGAAAGGCACATGGGAAAGCAATCCAACCGTTTACGCATACGAATTTGAATTGATAAACTAATATGAAAGCTATGAAAAAACATCGGATTAAGTTCTTCAGCCAAATGGGTGCTATCGGCACACTGGCTGTGCTTGGTCTCATCGCATTGAGCGGTGAACCAGTCGAGAGTCTGAAGGCAAGCACATGGATGGTGACCTTTGCATGTCAGATAGTGTTCGCGTTTAACTGCTGGATCAGCGCATGGCTGCTATGCCGACGCTGGAACATCAGTCGCAAGTTGAGAATGATAGAATACAGGCAAAAACAGCAGACGAAAGCGCTGTGAGTAGCCTTCCCACGTGGGCGAAATGGTCAAGCCACTCGGTGCACCGTCAACATGAGAGAGAGACACCGGTTCGATTCCGGTCGTGGGACCAAACAAGTGACCAAACAAAAAATAATATGCCAGAATTAGCAACACAAATCATCAATGGCCGTGTGGGTATCAGTGCCCAATGGATGGAAGCGTGTGGTATAGCCACCCTGCCTTCCTTGCGTCAGAAGGAGCATCGGATGAAGCTCATTCCTCTGACCCGTGGCGGTCGTGGTGTACACAAAATCTATGAGTATCGCAGTATGCCGGAAGAGCTGAAGCGCAAAGTGGACGCCCAGCTGAATGTCTATGAAGCAGCGAAGAAGAACCTGCTGGAAGCACGGATCGAGCACAGTGCAGAGTTCCGTCAGTACTTTGATGAGTACCGCACCGCGAAAGGTGCGCACCTGCCTAACTCGCAAGCCAATCCGGTGCGCAATACGTACTATTACAATGCCATCATTCTTGAAGCGGTCATCCGTCTGGTGAAAGACATTGAGCTTCGCGGCGACAAAGTGTCATGGGAACAGATAGCAGAGTATGTGAGCACTCTTGACCGTCTGGACTATCCGTTCAGTCTTCCGGAGAACCATCGCAAGCTCCGTTCCAAGGTCAATGAGTATCAAAAGTATGGTTTGGAATGTCTCATTCACAAGAACTACCGGAACGGCAATCAGAACGCGACGAAGGTCTTTGAAGGCGAACAGGCCGACATGCTCATTGCTCTCATCAGCGAGCACCGGAACTTCGATTGCCAAGAGATAGCGAACCTCTACAACCAATGGGCAACGGCTCACGGCTGGAAGACTATCACCCGGAGCACTGTTCAGAAGTGGGCTAACGACCACCGCTTCATCACGGAGGCCAGCAAGCACGGAGCAGAGGCGTTCCGGAACCGTATGAGCTACACTGTAAAGCGCAAAGCACCTACAGCAGCTATGTTCATGTGGGTGTTCGACGGATGGGATGCAGAGCTCGCATATCAGCAGAAGGGCAAGAACGGCCGTACCACCTACCACAACCGTCTGACGCTGGAGGTTATTCTGGATGCAGCCACGAAATACCCCATCGGCTGGGCAGTAGGCGAGGCAGAGTCCGCCGACCTCATCAAAGAAGCACTGCGCAATGCAGAACGCCATGTGGAGGAACTGACCGGCACGATGCTCCGTCCTCATCAGTTGCAATGCGACAACTTTGCGAAGAAGGCAATGTGGGAGACCTACACAGAACTGGCACTGTTGGCTGTCACTCCTGCCCGCGTAGGCAACGCCAAGAGTAAGATCATCGAGCCGTGGTTCCGTCAGTTCAACGACAAAAAATGCAAGTATGCGTTCAACTGGACCGGTCACGGCGTAACAGCTAAGAAGAGTAACCAGCCGAACCTTGACATCACCCTGAAGAACAAGAGCAGCTTCCCAACGCTGGAAGAGCTGATTGAGGAAATAAGTCTGGTCATCGGTCAGTATCGCGCCGAGGCACTGCCCGCCTATATGGAAGCAATGAAGGCACTTCCGGAAAGTGACAGAGTGGCACTTGACATGAAGCAATACCTGAGTCTATTCGGTCAGTCCACCGGTCAGACCTACCAACTGCAAAGCACCGGTATCAATGTCCGCATCCTCGGACAAAAACACCAATATGACATGTTGCCGGCTTCCGACAGTGAAGCGGACATCCAAGAGGCAATCAGGTTCCGTGAAAAGTGCTGGGAGAAGTGGAATGTCAAACTGGATCCGCTGGATAAGAACTTCATCCTGGTCGAGAACGCGAACCAGACAGAGCAGTTCCTTCTGACGCTGAAGGACGAGCAGCCGATGGCACTGAAGGATCGCAAGCCGGGCGACTATGAGAAACTGGCTGCCATTTGGAAATTCAACCGCGAAATGGAAAACTATGTGGCACGCGCCATCTGTGACCATCAGCAAGGTGCACTGGAGCAGATCCAGCGTGAGCGCCGGGACTATGAGCTGCTGAGCAAAGCCCTCATCACGGACAGCCGCGGACAGCACAAGAGCGTCAAAGCAGGTGCGCGTCTGGCCATTGCACCAGTGGACGCTTTCGAGGCGGCACCGAAGACCGAAGGCAGCATCTATGACGAGTACTAAAACACCAAATAAATACTAATCAATAATCAATTAAAATCAGTAAAATTATGAGCAACAAGAAACACCAAGCCATCATCAACCTTTGTTTGGATGGCGACCAAGTGAAGACCAATGTGAGAGGCGATAAGATGGACCTCTTCAAGATGATGGTCTCCGCAATGGAGCACATCAAAGGCTTTGCCGATGTAGTAGTAACTGCCAGTCAGTCCTACATAAGTTTTCAGGCGAAGCAGGCACAGAGTATCAACGAAGAGAAGAAGGAGGCATGAGTATGGAAACACGTGTGACCGAGATCCGCAAGCGCGACATTCAGAACGCCCTTGCCGACTACTGCGCCCGCTATGGTGGACAAAGCAAAGCGTCCAAGATCCTGGACGGAGTTTCCAGTGGTACCATAAGCCAGATGGTGAACGGCAACTGGGAGAACATTAGTGACGAGATGTGGCGTAAGGTAGCCAGTCAGATAGGTCTCGAAGCGGACAAATGGAACGCCGTCGAGACGCAGAACTATGCCCGGCTGATGCAAGTCCTGAGTGATGCCCAGGAGAACACTCTTTGGATGGCTATTACCGGCAGCGCAGGCAGTGGAAAGACCTTCGCCTGCAAGCAGTACAGCCGTGACCATCAAAACGTGTTCTATGTGTCTTGTGACCCGGACTGGAACAAACGTGAGTTCT
The DNA here is from genome assembly GCA_017447875.1 of Paludibacteraceae bacterium. Classification (GTDB taxonomy): domain Bacteria; phylum Bacteroidota; class Bacteroidia; order Bacteroidales; family Paludibacteraceae; genus Colicola. The sequence continues at coordinate 35,300 of JAFSMP010000020.1, forward strand.
TCGCCGTTCTTCTGCGCAAGATAGGCAAAGAGCCGTCCGGACTGACGCTCATCCAGATGAAGCAGAAACTGGTGCTTCAGATGCACTGTCTGGACTGCCCAATCATCATTCTTGACGAAGCAGACAAAATGAGTGATAAAGTGCTGAACTCCTTCATCACCCTCTACAACGATATTCAGTATGATTGCAGTGTGATCATGATTGCAACCGAATTCCTTTTCAAGCGTTTCGATGCCGGTGTGCGCTACAACAAACAAGGCTTCAACGAGCTCTGGAGCCGCATCGGTCGCAAGTGCGTTCCGCTGAAGGGAGTCACCCAAGAAGACATTGTGGAGATATGCCGTGCCAACGGTGTAGAAGACCCGAAGGAAATAGACAATATCATCAACGACTGCGAAGGTGATCTGAGACGCGTGCAGCGCAAAGTGCACGCCTACCTGAAGAAACAGCAAAGAGGGTAAGAGATGGCAAGAAGAGCACTGACTATTCAGAACCTCATCGACTACAAGCCGAAGACGATGGGCTTCACGGGTGCCTGGCTGGAGCAGCTGGGCGACCCGGAGCCTTTCGGCAGTTGGATCATCTATGGAGAAAGCGGACAAGGAAAGACACGCTTCACACTCCAGTTGACCAAATACCTGATGAGTTTCAAAGGTGTGCGCATCGCGTATGACGGGCTGGAAGAAGGCGTGAGCGAGACCTATCGGCGTGCTATTATAGACACCGGCTTGCAGACGGAGCAGCACGGACACTTCGAGTTCTGGGACCGCTACGACTACGAGAAGATGACTGAAACACTCAGGAAGAAGCGCAGTGCCAATGTGATAGTGATAGACTCTCTCCAGTACATGAACATCAACTATGACGAGTACAAGAGGCTGGTCGAGACTTTTCCGAAGAAACTGTTCATCTGGATCAGTCACGAAAGCGGCAGCAAACCGGATGGACAGGTGGCGAAGAAAGTTTTGTTCAACAGTAACATCAAAATCCGCGTCAGGAACTACCTCGCGACTATCGTCAGTCGGTACAGTGGCAAACATACCTTTGACATCTGGCCGGAATATCACAACCAACTAAATGAAGTGAAACATGGAAATCCACAGCAGTGATTGGAAGAAGGCGAACAGGCGTTTCTACGTACTCGCCAGCAAGTGCCACATGAGCAGCGATGATGTGCACGCTACCATCTTCAGCGCCTATGGCAAGACCCACACGAATGAGTTGTCACCGGCTCAACTAAACAGCCTGTGCGACTCTCTCAAAGACCATGCCATCCCGGAGCATGAGCAGCGCATGGACCGCCTGCGCAAGCGTGTCCTCGGAGCCGTCCGCCGGTACTGCCAGGCGATGGGCTATCAGACGGACAACTTCTATCTGCTTCAGATCATCCAGCGCGGAGGTGAACACTTCAACCGGATGAGCGAAGCGGAGCTGATGAGGAAATACAATACCTTCAACAAAATGGCGCAAGAACTGGACGAGGTGCGCCATGCGCAACCCATAACAATGGCCATCCCACTTTCAATGGTGAGAGGCGAAGCATAATCAATAATCATTCTAAAACAAACAGACCTATGGCAAAGACAGAGAAAACAGTATCGGTCCAAATGACCGAAGAGCAAGCTGCGCAGTTCGCCAAGTTCCGCGCAGAACAGGAGAAGCGTGAAGCAGAGGCACGCCAGGCGAATGAACTTGAAAAGTATCGTCGCACAGTGGACAAACTCATTGACAAAGCCGTCCGCAAGTGTCGGAAGGCAAGTGAGACACTTCTTCAGACAAAGACAGAGGTGATGGATATGTTCAAAGACGCCATCGCCAAGAAAGAGGAACTGCTGAAGACGAAAGGCGAACGCCGAAGCAACACCTTCACCAATACAGACCAGACAGCCCGGATTGAGTTGGGCTATCGCGTCACCGACAACTTCGATGACACCGTGAACGAGGGTGTGAGCATCGTGAACGCCTACATCGACAGTCTGGCAGTAGATGACAACACCGCCCAACTGGTGAACATGCTGAAGACGCTGCTCAATGACCGTTGGAAGAACGGACAACTGAAGGCGGAGAATGTGCTGCGCCTGCGCAACGAAGCAGACAGAAGTACCAATGAAGAGTTCAAGCGCGGTGTGAAGATCATCTCTGACGCCTACAAACCCATGCGAAGCAAAGACTACATCCGCGTGGAGGTACGAGACGAGAACGGTTCCTGGACCGTCATTCCGTTGAACGCAACTAACTGCTGAAGATATGCCGACCTATAAGACAACCGATTTCAAATCAGTCCGGATGGATGTGTGTCGCCACTGTCACGGAACCGGAGTCGATGAGCAAGGATATCAGTGCCCGGTGTGTGACGGAAAGAGGCTGGTCAAGAAGACCGTCGAGGGTGTGCTGACCGTCGAAAGTCTGCCCCCTGAATAACAAAAACGGCTCCGCATTCCAAAGAAAGCAAGAGCCATGGTGACCAAACCGGCTGCAAAGATACAACTTTTTTTTGGAATGTACAAATCTACAAGGAAAAAAGCGCAAATTGTTCGCGATTTTGTGGCAAAATACTATGAAGAAGGCCGACAAGACCGTTGCAAACTATGGGTGTACCGAAATAAGGTGCGCCCATTGCTCGGTATAGGAGAGCGCACTTTTTTCCGTTATTTGGACGATTTGCACGACCAAGAGCCTGAAGATAATAAACAACTAAAAATTGATTTTGACGCATGCGAAACATCACTAAAAAAGCAGGATGGATCCTGCTGACCATCGTGAGTGTGATCTTGTTTGCCACACTCCTTCTTGCGGCACTGCCGTTTGTCGGAATAGGCTATTTGCTGGTTCTCGTTTTTGACAGTCTGTTTGACTGGCTCAAAGAGATCAACCCGTTTTCAACGAAGGAAGCCCCCAAATGAGGGCTTCTTTCATTTATATGAAGAACGGACAGAACTCCGGATCTGGATGAGCAATGTCACCTTCCGGCATCCGTTCTTCCCAAGCGGTGGTGAAGAGAATAGTCCGGATGCGCAGGCCGATGTCGTTCCTGTTCTCGCTCCGGTCGCCTGTACGGATGAGCGGTTCTGCATACTGGTGCAACTCGTTTTCCACTTCTGCCGTGGGCGCCCATCCGTGAAGGGCACTCATCACCGCGTGTTCCAGTTCAAAGTCCTTCAAGGCGTTCTCTCTGACCTTTGAGGGGCTTTTCTGTATGCACCTGGAGAAGTCAGCATGGAAGATTTTGACGCTGAAGGTGGCCCGGGCAAACTGGCTGCCCTGTCCGGCTTCTTCATAGTCGCAGTTCTCCACATCGATGAGCACAGCCGGATAGTCAAGCGCCGGCTTCAGTGCGGTTTGGTCTTGGCCGATGTAACGGTCAATCATTCGGATGCCCGGCACTTGTGCGGCAATACGGTCCTGCATGTCGAGCATGATCTGGGCAAATGGACTTGATAACATATTAAATGGCGTTTAATTGGGGTTTAGAATACGTTTTAACTCATCTTCAATGATATTCCTTGCTATGCCGTCAAAAGTCTGTGACGAGCCAAGAAACTGGCGTTTGGGCAATACTACGCGATGACTTCTGCCGGCGTTCCGTGTTCCTTCGTTGTGCGCCTGGGCGTATGGCACATTGGTATATACAATCGCCACGCCCGGTTGAACACGCTTCTGAATGGACTTGTACAGGTTATTGCGCCGTGACATCAGGGTGTTGTAGGCTCTATTAGGATGCTTCGGATCTGACTTCCGTTTGGACGGTTGCCACTTCTCCAGATTGGCACCCATGAAGCCTTCCTGGCGGAAGTTGTCACGGGCGAACTTCACTGCCTCGGTTCCTATCTTCACCGGCAATGTCCGTGCAAAAGCGTGCTTCAATGCTTCTTGCTGACCCTTAATCTGTTGAGAAAATTGCTCCGGAGTCATTTTTTTTTACCAAAAAATTTTGCTATATCAAAAAAAAGTTGTAATTTTGCAGCCGAAAAGAGTGATGAGAGTGTTCGAGCGCATGGGAGGCTACCCAATTGTTCCACTTGATTCACTCTTTTCGTTTTATACTGTAGGGATATTCACAGACATTGTGCCCGTGCCTTCTTACTTGGCATTTTAACACATAAAGATTGCCCTTGTATTCTACATCGTAGGCGACATAGTTCAGCACACCTTCTTGTATTTTCAGCCTGTAATTCTTTCTGCTCATGTCAATCGGAATATATCTTCCATTGCTGAGTTTGGGAATCAGTGTGTGCAAATGTCTGGCAGTTTCCAGTTCCATGCCGGTGAAGCAGTGTTCTTTGATGCGTTTGAACTCGCGCCGACCAAAGAAAAGGTGACCAGTATAGAGTTTTCTGCTATCTCTTTCCAGTTCTCCGTGCCGACGGAGTTCTGCAACCATATCGCGTTGTGCTGCCTTGAACTCCTTATGGTTTGTTTCTGGATTGAGTGCTTCCAATCTCTCCTTCTTTGCAATGCGTCTTTCTGAACGCTCAATGCACTTGTTTACTCTCCTACAATGGTGACAGTCTTTGCCACTCACCAGATTATGCGCCAGCGCCATCAGTTTGCCACCTGCGAACGGACATGCGGAGCAGCTATCCGGATAGTATGGATGACTGTCACTGAAGACCTCTTTGGCTTTCGCCGGATTGCTCTCCAGTCCCGGTGCTGCATCGGACTTGCCGTCACTCACAGGCACGGGTGTCGCACCTCTGTCTGTCTGGCGGAGCTCACATTTGCAGTTCCAACGGTCGCCCGGTTTGTGCTCGTCCCAGAACGGGTCATCTACCGGCAGCACTGTTCCCCAGAACACCATGTGATCTGCACCCGGATTGGGGGATGTCGATTGGATCCACTCCAGGTTCGGATAGACATCCTTTTCGTCCTGGAACTGTTGCCACTCGGCGGCGTTCTGTGCCCGGAGGATGGCGGTGTCATATTCTGTCTTCAGCCATGCCCGGTTCCTGTGCTCGATGTACGGTGACACATCCTTCACGAACTGGCGGAACGGCTTCACCTGACCTTTCTCGTCGAGCATTTGAGCGGCTATGTCATTCTGCATCTTGTGGACCCGGAAGGCGGAGAATACATCGGCACTGTGCAGGAACGCCTCACGGAAGGTCTCATCCGGAAGCGGCACATCTTTCTGCGATGCTTCAGCATACCCTTCAGACACCGCCTCGTCAAACAGCCGGCGTGTCTCTTGGAATAGGTTCTCCTCGAGGTCGCTGTCCACATCTACATTCTCATGGTAGATGTTCAGCAGCGCATGAGCGATGGCTTCCACACCATACGACGCTTGATGCTCCGTGAGCTCCGGAGTGCCGTCAGCGAAATAGTCCCGGTCTAACTTCTCGCCCCTTATTACCACGGGGCGAATCCGAAAAAATCAGATAGCGCCTGGAACAGTTTGCTCTCTTTGTCTTCAGGTTTCTTTCCTTTGGGCTTTTTCTTGTCTCTGGGCTCGTCTTCATCCTCATCCTTGCCGTTCCCTTTCTGGGCGTTTCTGAGCGCGTCCAGCGTTGCTTGACGACGTGCTTCCTGTTCCTTCTTCAGCTGGTCATAGTTTTTCGGTTTTGGTATGCCGTAGGTCTCATAGAAATAGTCATCGTCAATGGGCACACGGCCGGCAAGCTGCATGTCCATATTCAGACGCGCCTGGAGTTCATAGGGATTTTTCTCTTTCTCGAACTCGAAGTGGCCGCCTTCTACCGGATAGCCGTACCCGGCGAGGATGTTCAGCATGAACTCGTCATTCAGCAGGTTCTCCACATAGCGCAAATCGCTTGCAGTGATCTCCATCTGCTGGTCAGCATGCACCTCTGCTTGTGCGTATCCGGATGACTTGCTGCTGGTGGTCGTTTCGGAGTTGCCGAGGATGGCAACCGACATTTCCTGATTGCAGCAGTTGATGAGCCGTTCCTGTAGCTCGCCGGTACCGTTGGAAGTCTTGCCGTCCAGCATCTCGAAGTCCGCCTGTTTGGGAATCATCATCACTAGCGACGAACCGGACTCGTTCAGTACCTTCCGGAGATCTTCTTGCGTCTTCTGGTCGTAGGCGTCATATTTGACCACGCGCACAGGCTGGCCGAATATCTCCACATATTGGGCAAAGTCACCAAAACCGCTCCGCTTATAGAGTGCGTACATGGAGCACTGAAGGAGTTTACCGAGTTCGTAAGGTTCGCCGATGAGCAGCACGCTCGGCAGTTCGTCAACACTCACACCCTTCGTGTCGAACTGGCTGATGGCTATCTCTCGCTTCTCCGGTCGTATGTGTCGCCGGTCTATCTCTGCGAAGTCGAACTTTGCGCCCACGATAAACTCCACGGCAGCGCATCCGTAATAGAGTCGGTCCATGAATATCTCCAGCAGACGCTCGAACTTGGTTGTGCCGATGAGTTTGTCCATCTCATCCACTTTCTTGCCTGAAGCGTCAATGAAGGTCAGTTTCTTGTTGGTCACGGCTTTGGTGCGTTTCTCCAGCAAGCCGGACAAATGCCCGTCGATAGTGACCACATCATGGTAGAGGTCCATCAGTTGGTATCGGTTCGGAAGATAGACCGACTCCGCACTCTCTATGGCTTTTTTCAGTTTGCCCACATCCTTGCGGCTTCTGTCAGGTGCCACAAGTTTTATTTCCTGCACTACAATGCTGGGCTTGCCTTCCGGATTGGAAGGGGTATTCTCTTTTTTCTTGCTCATATCAGAAGAAGTTTTGGCGTTTGGGATTGGAAGACCAGGTGACGCCATTGGCTTGTGACTCGTCTCCAGGTGTCTCCGGATCGTCTTGTCTATAGTGAAGTTCCGTCAGGTTATTGTGACCGTCCCGGATGTCTTCAAGCAGTTTGATGGCTTGCATGTAGTCGTCGCGGTACAGTTCCACATCCACATTCGGGCTGGCTTTGCGAACGAGGTAGTAGCAGGCAATGATGGTGATGATGTTCTCCAGTGCCGGACATTTGACGCTCGGAGCGGTCGCCGGCTCCGTGGAGTCATCGCCGAATACCTCTTTCAGATTGTACTTGAAAAGGTAGGTGGCACACAACGACTGTGCTGCCTGGATCTGCAAGGCAACGATGTTGTCATCATCACGGGTGATGAGGTCGCAGATTTCCTTATACAAGGTGCTCTGCTGAAGTTGTTGAACAGTGATTATCATATCTTTTTTCGGTTGGTGCGTGGAATGGTTATGATGCCGGCTGAAGCAAGGACGCTGGCTTTCTGATTCAGAATGAACACACCGCCTTCCACCATGTCCGGTCCGTCCATACGTTTCTGTTTCGGAGAGAAGGCTTTGAACTGGCTCTTCAGTCGTTTCATGTCCGGATCCGTCGCTTCTGCTTCGTTGAAGATGAGCAGACCGGCGCGGTTGATTGGTTCCAGTGTGCCTTCGATACGGGTGTATTTGTCTTTTTTGTCACGGGTGTCCGGAATGACAGGCAGCAAAACGCCGCGCCGTTGTGATTCTTTGAAGATGGCTGGCTGAAGTACTTGCTCATAGAACGGTGCCTGAAGGGAGTTGTTTTCGATGTACACATGGACATCTTCAGCACCGTGGTACTTTGCCCATTGGTACAAGTCAAACAGTGCATCGACGAAATGCTGTGTGGACATGGTATCCACTTTCACTTTGGCGATGTAGAACTCCAAACCTATATTCAGAAGCACACCTATTGCCTTGTAGGAACCTTGTGACACATCTTTGTTGCTTGTGGCGGGGTCGGCATAGATGAGACACAAACCGCGCTTCAGAGAGGGCACTTTCCCTTCTTTCAAGTCGGTGAACACTCCGCCTTCGTCCATGGGATTGTTGAAGTACTCCTTTTGTGCGGAGGCATAGGATATAGTGCTCAGCACACGGTCGATGTCTTCTTCACTGTTCTTTTCCGGCCATGACGATTTGCCGTCTTTGTTCCGGATGTTCACGATGTCAAACTTATCGCAGAACTTGGCTTCTCCCAAGTACTTCACCATGCAATTTTCGTGGATGATGTTGCCGTTCACGAGTATGCGCGTAGGGCATGAAATGGAACGCGTGGGAATAAGAGCCTGCTCCATCCATGCGATTTTCTTCTTCATGGTGTCTTCGTTCCGGCACTCTTCGTCCGTGTCGAAGTCATCAATCAGAATGAAGTCGGGACGCTTCTCATTGTTTCGGGTACCACGCGGCGACTCTCCCCAACCGAGAGCCCGGAAAGAACAGCCGTTCCGGAGCACGAATTTGTCTTCCGTCCATTGTCCGAGATTCTTCTGGATGCCATAGTCCTGCTCGACGCGGTTGTTTGCCTCAAAGAACGCTTTGAATGGTGCCATAAGCAGCACGGCATTGTCATGCGTGTTGGACACCACAAGCACATTGTGGATCTGCCCGGTCAATGCCAGTTTACAAATCTCCATCATCGCGCGGGCAGTCTTGGCCAGCTCACGTGACCATGCTCTGACCTCAAACCATTCCGCATGAGCAAACAGGCGGCGTGTAGCTGCTTTGTGGAAGGCTGCCGGTTCTGAAGTGCAGTAGTTCGGGAAATAGTACTTGAACCACGCTTCTTCGTCTTTCTCCAGTTTGGTTTTCCTGGCGAGACGCTGCCATTGCTTCTCGTTGATATTGATAGGCGTGGCATTTCGGAAGTTGTCGCAATACCGTTGAAACACTTCCAAATAGTCACGGTCCGTCGCTTTTCCGATTATTCTTGCCATTTTTGCTTCTCTATTTGTTCATTGACAAATGCACTGAAGTATTCGACAACTGTCTGTGCCAGCGTCGGATCAAGAGGTTTTAGGAAGTCGCAAAAGTCCATAGCAACCTGAGTGATCTGAGCTATGTTGTAGCGCGATTCCAGATCCTGAATGTCATGGATGAGTTTGCGTCTGGCGTCCGCTTCTCTGGAGGTGGCTATCTTGTAGCCCTCTTTCTCCCGGATCATCCGGTTGAACTCTTCCAATTCGTCATACAACTCCGAAAGGCGCTGCTTCTTTCCTGTCAGCAGGTTCTTCTTCAGAGAATCCCAGTGGTCTTCTCTCGCCCAGTTCGTAATAGTCTGAACGGACACACCCACCTTCTGGGCTATGTCCTTTTTTTGTAGTCCGCCCTGAAGAAAAAGTATCTGGGCGATTTCTCTTTTGTTGGTCTTATCCATAGCAAAACACTGAAAATCGGCTGCAAAATTACTACCTTTTCAACTTATTTTGAAATACTTATGCCAGAATGGCAGTGATAGTTTGCCGAATATCAAAAAGGCAGTACTTTTGCGGACAATTTCAATCACACCCCGACATGATTAGTGGACTAAACTACGAGAAAAAAGACGGCATCCAACTGGCGATAGGCGGTGGAACATGGTATCTGTTTTATGACAGGACGAAAGACTTCCGGAAGAAGCACCATTTCCACGAGACGCGCACGATCAATGGTATATTATACTGCCGCATTATTGGCAGACTGGTCTTCGTCAAAGATGTTCCGATGAAAGACCGTATGCTGTGGGACCGCCCTCGTTTTGATGTGCAGCGCGATGGAGAAGGCAATCTGAAGAGGCTCACCATCCTGCACTCATAATTGCACACCTAAAAACTAAATAAACGACTTTTGAACGATGATTAAAGTTGACAAAGAATTTCTGTTGACTGACGAGACGGTGAATTGCTATGGCTACCGTCTTCTGACATCGGGACTGCTTCTTGACCGCTTTGAACCGCCCATCGGTTTCTTCATGCACGACAGGGAACAGGGCGTGGCCGTCAAATGGGATGACCTCGTTGTCCGTGACGGTGCTTTGTATGGCAAGCCGGTTGTAGATGAGACCCGTTTCCCGGATCTGGCACAGCAGATTATAGACGGCTTCTATGCTGCTGCATCTGTTGGTCATATTGTAGCTCTGGAGTGGAGCGATGAACCTGAACTGAAACTTGAAGGGCAAACAGGTCCGACAGTTACGAAGTGGTTCCCTCGTGAATGTTCCATCGTGGACATCCCAGGCAACTACAATGCTGTGGCTCAAAATAAACTGTTCGATGAGGGCGGCAATGTCCTTTTCGACTTATCTGCTAACTTAATAAACCCATCATTTATGAAGCAAATTGCAATCCCAGTGGAGGCTCTGCTTGCATTGAGTCTTCCGAACCTTGTTGCCGATTCGACACCGGAGCAAGTATTGGAGGTTATTCGTGATCTGGCTGCAAAGGCCGCAAAGGTCACCGGTTTAGAAACCGAAGTGAAAGACCTCAAAGCAGAGTTGGAAAACCTGAAGGAAAAAACCAACTCGGAGAAAATCAACGCTATCGTGGAGAAGGCACTTGCCGACCACAAAATCAATCAGGCAACAGCCAACAAACTGAAAGCCGACTACAAGTCCAATGTCGAGGGTCTCCAGACTTTGGTTGACGCTATGCCTGCGCAGAACACTATCAGTTCACAACTGAAAGCAGAGGTGCCCGAGAAGTATCATGGTAAGACCTGGAAAGAACTCTATATGTCTGGCGATCTTGCTGACATTAAGAAGAACTATCCGGACTTCTACAAAACACTGAAGGAAGCCAACGAAAAATGATCCCCCGTATGTTCAACCTATAAACATTTTACAACATGAGTCCAATTCCTGTTCAAGTGTTTCGCGATTACATTATCGAGAAACTTCGCAAAGCGAATCCTTTCCTGGCGTTCGCAATCATTGAGACCGCCTTCGTTTTGGGTGGTGCAGTTGTGCACATTCCCAATGCCGGTGCATCACCTACCGTTGTGAAGAACCGTTCTTCCTTCCCGGCATCAGCCGTTCAACGCACGGATAGTTTTGTGACCTACGCGCTGGATGTGTTCACGACCACTCCGACATTCGTCACATGGCATGAGGAGAATGAAATATCCTATGACAAAACAGACTCCGTTCTGAATGATCATGTGCTGACACTACTGGAAGCCGTCGGTGACGATATTCTCTACAAGTGGGTGACCGGTATCAAGTCCGATGGTACCGCCGATGTTATTCCGGCAGCCAATATCATCAAGACAACCGGATCTGCTGTCGCGGCGACAGAAGAAGGTCAAACCGGCAACCGCAAGGCGTTCACTTATGACGATTTGTCCAAGGCACAAAGCTTGATGAATAAAATGGATGTACCGAAGACAGAACGCTATGCACTTCTGGAAAGTTACCAGTACAAGCAGTTGATCGATAGTTTGTCAAACAATCAGATGGCAGCATTCCAGCAGTCCGCCGACCTTGCAAATGGTGTCGTTGGTAAGCTCGCCGGTTTCAACATCATGGAACGCTCCACTGTACTTGCTTTCAATGCCAACACCCCTATTGCTCCGGGCACTGCCTTGCAGGCGGCATCTAACATAGGTGCTCTGTGCTGGCAGAAAGATAGTGTCGCTCTGGCTCTCGGTGAAATTAAACCGTTCCAGGATGATGACAACCCGCTGTATTACGGAGACATCTTCAGCGCAGCCGTGAAAGCCGGTGGCCGTTGCCGTCGTCAAGACTGGAAAGGTGTCATTGCAATCGTTCAAGACGCTGCTGCCTGATGAGAAAGATTGACAGTATCATCATCCACTGCTCCGCTACGCCCGAAGGACGCGATGTAAGTGCAGCCACTATCCGACAATGGCACAAAGCCAAAGGATGGAATGACATCGGCTATCACTTCATCATCCGTCTCGACGGCACGGTGGAACAGGGAAGACCGGTGGAGCAGCCCGGAGCGCATTGCACCGGACACAACCAGAAGAGCATTGGAGTGTGCTATATCGGCGGTGTCGCTGCCGACGGCAAGACACCGAAGGACACAAGGACAGATGCGCAGAAAGCATCGCTACTGGTGCTGGTCAAACAACTTCAGGCTGCCCATCGGATACTGTCATCGCATATCTACGGACACCGCGAATTTGCTAACAAAGCCTGTCCTTCGTTTGATGTACAGGCATGGAAACAGGAGGTACAACTATGACAACAGCAGAAATCATTCGCTATGTGATTGATGTGCTCTTCGTTTCCGGAGTATTCGTCATGTTGGTGACAATTCGGAGTACCATCAAGACTGCCAAAGCAAACGCCCAGGAAAAGGGAACCGATGCCAACGACAAACTCATGAAGAGTTACGAAGAACATATTCTGAACCCGATTCTCGGTGAACTCAAAGAGCTCCGCGCCGAAAGGGAAGCTAACAAGAAAGAGCTTGAAGAACTCCGCAAAGAAAGAGAGGAGTACCGCCAGGAACTTGCTGGGCTTCGCGCTGAACTGGAAGCGTCACGGAAAGCGCGGGAAGCATCCGAAGAGAGAGAAAAAGAAAGGACAAAACTATATGAAAGAACCAATCGCAAACTGGACCGGCTCTCACGGGCTATCGAGAAAATACCTGATTGTGACTATGCTCGTCATCATCTGTGCCCTGTCAGCAGTGAGCTGCGCAAGTCGGCAGCCGATAGTACAGACGAAGGAAGTAGTCAGGACTGAACGCGAGATCGTCCGAGACACCGACATTGTTGTCGAGCCGGACAGTGCAACCATCCGTGCCCTATTCGAGTGTGACAGCCTCAACCGCGTCGTGCTGAAGGATATTGAGGAACTACAGGGGGAACGCCTCAAACCTTCCATCACGGTCAGCCCGAAGGAAGACGGATCAATGCTTGCCCGATTCGATTGCAAAGAGGATAGTCTGAAACTGGAGATTGAACTTCGTGACAAAATCATCGAAGAACAGCGCACGACTATTCAGACACTGGAGGTCGAAAAACATCTCAACAAATGGGACTCCTTCTGCATCGTCTGTGGCTATATATTGATGGGCCTGCTGGCTCTGATTGTTATCATTTTTATTGCAAAACTATTTATCCGATGAAACGATGAAAGAGAAACTCAAAGACCACTTCGCACGCTATAAGAACGCCGATGTGGCATACGTATCAGGCGGAATCATTTTCTTGACTGAAAGTGCAGCCGAGAGTTACGGCAAAGGTCCTGTAACGAAAATCACACGCGCCGCTGTGGAGAAGTTGGATCCGGAAGAAAAGCCTCTCAATGATCCTTCAAAAGGCATTCAAGCCCTCACTCCGGAGCAAGTCAATGCAATGGACTACAACGAGATGAAAGCAGCCGTCAAAGAGCGTGGTCTCAAAGTAGGAAACCAGAACAAAGAAACACTGCGTGCAGCACTGCTTGCTGTGGCTAAAAAGGAGGACTAAGATATGGCATATCCTGGTATAAACGTAAATGTATCGAACGGCAATCTACTTCAGTCGATTGCTGTACTGGATGCAGTTCCAGCTTTGATGGTTACTGTCAGCACACCGGCTCTTGTGGCCGCAGTTGTTGAAGTGTACAGCCTGCCGGATGCTGAGTCCAAAGGATTCACGGCGGTTGCTGAACCGTTTGCGCACAAGCAGTTGTCCGAGTACTACAACGAATTGGGAGGCAAGCAACGCCTCTTCCTCTTCGGAACACCGGAGTCAATGACGATGGCAGAAGCACTCACCTATTCCGAGGCAAACGGAGTGAGCAAACTGCTCCGTGCCGGTCTTGGCGACATCAATCTGATTGGTATCGTTCGTAAACCGGCAGCCAACTACGACCCCGGAAATGGCTTCTTAGATGCTGATGTGATAGCTGCTGTTACCGCTTCGAAAACAGTAGGTGAATCCATGCAGCGTGCAAATACTCCGGTGCGTATGTTCATCGAAGGTCGTGTTGCTGACGCCAGCAAAACGAACACGTATAAACCCAATGAAGCCACCAATGGTTTCACCGGTGTCGTGCTCGGTGGTACGACCAATGACGGAAGTGCTGCCGTGGCCGTTGCTTTGGCTCGTGCTTGCAAGTACGGTGCACACATCAAACTTGGCAACGGAGAGAATGGCGCTTTGTCCATTAACCAAATCTATGTAGGTACCGACAAATTTGAAGACCGTGTGGATATGGAGACTCTGCACGATGCAGGCTTCATTACCTTCATGCACCGTCCCGGAAGTGCCGGTTACTATTTCGGAGTGGACAATATGTGCTCTAAAGCGGATGATCATATTCTTGTACATGGTCGCGTCATCGACAAAGCACAACGTATTGCCGCCGCTGCATATCAGCCCTATGTAGAGACCGGCATCAGAATGGAAGCCGATGGCAGCATCAATGCTACCGAAGCAAAGGACATCGAGGCTACTCTGGAGAGTGCCATCAAAGCCGCCATGAGTGACCAAATCTCTCAAGTGAAAGTCAATGTACCGTTAGATCAGGATGTCATCAATACATCCACACTGACGATCGAAGTAAAAATCATGCCGCTGGGCTATCTCTCATGGATAACCGTGAACCTTGGCTTGGCAGCTAACCTCTAACACATAAACGAATATGCCAAACGTACATATTAAATCAAGTGAATATGCCTGGCACCATACGGAGATGAAACTGGCAGGCAAAATCATCACCGGCATCACCGCCTGGGAGTTCAAGAGAACTCAGGAGGTGGAAGAACTTCGCGGTGCAGGTCAGTATCCGATTGACATTCAGAAGGGCAACATTTCCTTCTCCGGAAGTCTCACTCTGTTCGGCTTTGAGATGGATCGTCTGGATCAAGCAGCGCAAGCAGCAGGCTATGACAGCATTCTTGATGTGCCGCACGAACTGATTTCTATTGTGGTCACGGCACGCAAACTTGCCAAGGATCCAATCACTACAATCGTAGCTACAGGTGTCGCTTTCAAAGAGACAACTGACGCGATGCAGCAGGGCGCCAGCAAGCGCGATTGTCCGCTTCCGTTTACCTGCATGAATTTGGATAAGAAAACAATTTCCCTCTAATTCTCAGAACTATGTCGAAAACATCTAAAGAACAAATCCAGAAGACCGTTGCTGAAATGGCGGAACTCAAATTCGGCAAGGAGAAACTGGCGGAACTCAAAGCAAAGTTCCCCGGACGCCAACTCAACATCATCGTAGTGGAAGACAAGATCTGCGTCCTTATGCCGCTTACAGCAAAGGCTCTGAGCAACTACACACGCATGATGATTGATCCAGAAGGGGGGCTTGATGAGGCTGTCAAGCAACTGATGAATGAATTATGGCTTGGTGGTGATGAAGAGATCCGCGAAAATGAAGAATACTTCATTAGTGCCATGACAGAGATTCAGAATCTCATAGAGGTAAAAAAAAGTGCTTTTGGCAAGTATTAAGCGAAGCCCAGAATGACGAGTCAAGTCTTGAGTATCACCTTTGCTTTGCGATGTACTCTTATGGTGCACAAGCGGAGAACTGGGATCTTGAAACGCTCGCCTATAGAACTGGGGTTGCTATCAATCTGGCAAGCCACGGTATCGTAAAACACTTATGAACATTGTCGAATACGCATATAAGATGAAGGATATGGCTTCCGGGCCATTAGGCAAGATTGCCGGTGCTTTCACAAAGACCGGTGAGGAAGCCGAAAGAGCACGGAAGTCTGCCTCTCTCTTTTCCACACTCTCTGCCGGTGCCTTCGGCGTGATGAACATCGTGGGAGCAGTGCAGGGCGCTATTGGTGCCATCAAGGAGTTTACCGATGCGAATCAGGCACAGCAGGAAGCCGAAGCCAAACTCGCACAGGTGATGCGTAACACGATGGACGCCAGCGATGCGGAGATCCAGTCTATCAAAGACCTGACCGCCGCACAGCAGGCTTTGGGTGTCGTCGGTGACGAAGTGCAGCTTGCCGGCGCGCAGGAATTGGGCACCTATCTGGAACAAACTGACTCCCTGAAGAAACTCATCCCGGTGATGAATGACATGGTGGCGCAACAATATGGCTTCAATGCCACACAGGAATCTGCCGTGAACATCGCCACCATGATGGGCAAGGTCATGGAAGGTCAGGTGGGTGCACTTTCCCGTTACGGGTACAAGTTCGATGAAGTTCAAGAGCACATTCTGAAGTATGGTACTGAAGCCGAGAAGGTGGCAACGCTGGCAGAGGTCATCGGTGAGAGTGTCGGCGGCATGAATGAAGCACTGGCACAAACACCGGAGGGCCGGATGAAGCAACTGAGCAACACGCTTGGAGACCTCAAAGAGCGTGTCGGCTCAGAGCTGACAAAGGTAGGTGTGGCACTGCTTCCTGCCGTGAACAAAATCATGCCTTATGTAGAGAAAGTGCTTGACCTCGCCTCTCGCGGCATTGATTTCGTCATCGGCAAGATTTTATCCATACAAGGGTATGTCATGACATTGGCGCAGCCGATCATGAACATGATCCAACGGGTGCGAGGAAGTCTGTCCGGACTGACGGACTATCTGGAGCCGGTGCGGGCACTCATAGCAGACCATATCTATCCGCTCTTTCAAAAGTGCTGGGAGACGGTGGCCGGCATGGTCGGTGACTTCGTGGAGTTCGTCGCCAATTCCGAACTGCTGAAGGACATCTTCAGCTTCATCGGCAAGATAGCCGGCGGCTTGTATGATGTCATCGGCTATCTCGTGGACGGTCTGAAGTGGGTATGGAACAATGTCGTCATGCCTATCCTCAACGGCATTGAGAAGGCCTATCGCTGGATAAAAGGAACGGAGATGAAAGGTGGCACCAATAAGGCCATCACGGACTCCCCGACCGGCAAAAAAACCGAAGAGCAGAGAGAGACAGGAAAGAAACTGGAACAGATAGCACGAAACACTAAAGCCAATGCGGCTGCCGGTGCTGCTTCAGGAAAAGCCATTGCCGGTTCCGGTCCGAAAGTAGTCAATATCAATGTGCAGAAGTTTTTTGACAGCATCAACTTCAACACGACTTCGCTGCAAGAGAGTTCCGCTAAGATTGAAGAAACAGTTCTGGAGGTACTGAGCCGTGTGCTCGTCCAGGGCGCAAGCGCAACATAACTATGGCACACATCGTCACTGACCTATTGGAACTATACAAGACCTATTTTCAAGGTCCGTATGTGTTTGAACCGAAGACAGAACAGGACTTCTCCGGTACCCGTTTCGATGCTCCGTACAAAGAGCAGTTCCGGGGGCGTGATGTGTTTCTCCCTATTAAGCTGACAAACGGCGATTATGAAGTCAATATCCCGTGTGCTACTATACGGGTGACAGGACAGAAGACCATAGTCAGAACGCCCGTGGCAGAGCGCATCGGAACCGTCAAGGAGATGTTCAATGTCGGAGACTACCAGTTTGCCGTCAAAGGTGTGCTGATTGCACCTACAGGCAAAGTCGCTCCGGATGATGACATATACAGTTTGCGCCAACTCTTCGAGAGCACGGCACCGGTGCAGCTCATCAATGCCATCAGCGACCTTTTCATGGATGACACGAGGAATGTCTGCATCACGGATTTTGAACTTCCTGAGGTCGAAGGCAAAGAACTGCGCTGCCGTCCGTTCACGCTTACTTGCGAATCGGATAGCGTCACCAAACTCATCATGGAATAATATGTTCACGCTCACTTCTGACATACAGATCGGACAGTATAAGGTCAAGCCTTCTGCTGTTTCATGGAGATCCAGCACAGGTTCGTTCACTGACACCTGTCAGATCACTTTGCCGCTTTCTCCGTTTGTCAGGAGAGAGCAGTCCATGACGGATCACGCTGACGGTGTTGCCGAGACCGCATCCGGAGCAGTAGTCCGGAACTTCAAAGAAGCACCGTTCAGGAAAGGTGACAAAGTGACTGTCTGCCTTGGCTACGACGGAAGGAACAAAGAAGTGTTCCGGGGCTTTGTCAATGTCATTAACTACACGAACCAGCTCATCGTAGAGTGTGAGGGCTACAGCTACCAGTTGCGCAATAAATACTTCAGCAAATCCTACAAGCAGACCACGCTCAGGAAGATACTCATGGATCTCATCAGCGGCACGGACATCAAACTGTCGCCGGTGTGTGATGACATTCCGCTTCAGGAAGTATGGTTCAAGAACGCACCCGGTCATAAGGTGCTGGAGTGGGTGCAGAAGGAACTGTGCTGCCGTATGTGGTTTGATGGGGAATATCTCTATGCCGGTGCATCCAAGTTCGTCAGTCCGAACCCTTCACGCCCGGCAACGGATGTGAAGGTGAAAATCGGCTGGAACACCGTGAGCGCCGATGACCTCAAGAAGCAACAGGCGGAAGAGGTTGAAATCAATATCGTTGAAAAGGATCCTGCCGGCACAACGAAAAAAACAAAGCCGGAAAGCAAGAAGTACAGCAATGTGAAGGAAGTCAAAGTCCGTGCAGGTTTGCCGGCAAACTTTCTTCAGAAAGCTGTTCAGGAACGCCAACAGGAGAAGGATTTTGAAGGGTACGAAGGGAGTATTGTCCTGTTTGGCGAACCGCATGTGTGGAAAAGCGACAAAATCATTGTCACCGATGACCGGTTCCCGGAGCGTTCCGGAAACTATTTTGCTGAGGATATAGAAGGCGAATACGGAGAAGGTGGCTTCAGAAGAAAAGTCAAATTGCGCTACTATGGCAAAAACGGATGAGGATATACGCAGGGATTTGGCTGAAGCATTCAAAGGCAAACCGGTCACTGTTCTTGCCAAAGTCAAGACGGTGGACACCAACGCCAGGACATGTGACATTGACGATGACGGTGTGGAGATGTTCGGCATCAGACTCCAGTGCATCACCAATGGCAGCACCGGCATTGTCGTTTATCCGAAGGTGAACAGTCAAGTGCTCTGCGTCCGTATCGAGGAAAGCGACTGCTATGCCGTAGTGCATACTTCAGAGGTGGACAAACTGGAGATAAAGATCCAGAACAAAAGTCTGGAAGTAGATAGCAACGGCTTTGTCTTCAACGGCGGCACCATCGGAAGCGTCAAAGCAGACAAAATGGTGGAGTGGATGACAAAGGTCTATTCAGATCTGCAAACGCTCACGACACTACTTTCTACATCTGCTGTTGCAGGTAACGGGGCACCGTTGGCAATCGTATTCTCGCCACAGACACCCTCACCCCAACTATCCGACTTCGCCGATGACACACTCAAACACTGATTAAACACCTTTCAAAGACCGATTAAATGACCGACATAGCACTGACATCAGAATTGGAACTGAAGGTCGCCAATGGTGATCTGGCAGTCGAAGAAAATCTCAAACAGGCGCAGCAGCTCCTTTTGGGCACCAACAAAGGCGAATGGAAGCAGCACCCGACAATGGGCGTCGGTGTCACAAACTATCTGGAGACGGCAGCAGCCGGACAACTGAGCCGTGAGATCCGGGAACAGTTCTCGCGTGACGGTATGAAGGTCAGCAGCGTCAAGATTAAAGGTACAACCCTTGAAGTGGAAGCAGAATGGAAATGACAATGAACGGGCAGAACCTGCTCGACATAGCTATTCAGGCAACAGGCGATGCCGCTGAAGCACTCGCCATCGCGATTTCCAACGGACTGTGCCTGACGGAAGATCTGGAAGTGGGGCAACCAGTCACCATTCCGGAAGACATTCCCGGTGATGCCAATGTACGCGCCTTCTATCGGGAGCGCAATCTGCACCCGGCAACAGGTGTGACCAAAGAGAATGAAACAATCGCCTCTTTCGAGGGTATCGAATACTGGGGCATCGAATATGATTTTATAGTATCATAACCATGGCAAGAACAATCAATGCAATTTTCAGTGAGATGCTGGAACAGAAGAACAGCACACCGGCTCTCAGTTCGCTCACCTCGTCTTCGGCAACGGCTATCTGGAGGCTGCTCTTCTATGTGGTGGCATTTGCTATTTATGTGCATGAATCCCTCTGGGATGAGTACCGCAAAGAGGTCAATGCGGCCATTGATGAGATGATCCCGCATCGTCCTAAATGGTACCGCGACAAGACGCTGGCGTTTATGAAGGACACAACGCTGATCCAGGACACCGACCGCTATGACACTACTGGCATGAGTGAGGACGACATCAATGCCAAGCGTGTAGTCAAACATGCAACTGCCAATGAGTCCAACCAGGCTTCGTTGCTCGTCATCAAGGTTGCCGGTGTGGATCCGAACGATCCGAACAAACGCGCACCTATTGATCCCGCTGAAGCAATACAACTGGAAGTATACCTTCAGGAGATAAAGGATGCAGGTGTGCGTATATCGTTGGTGAATGAGGAGCCGGATGAGTTTAGCTGTGAGATAGACATTTTCTATGATCCGACAAAGGATCCGCTGACTGTGGAAAGTGATTGTGAGGCAGCCATCAAAGACTATGTAGAAAACTTACCTTTCAATGGAGAGTTCAGCAATATGGCATTGATAGATACGATTCAATCGGTTGATGGTGTTCGTCTGGCAGAACTACGTTCCAGTGAGAGTGCACCGGCAGCCACAACCACATTTTCGCCCATCAATGCGTATGTCATACCGACCGCCGGATATTTTCATGTGGCAAGTACAACACTCAATATGCACGCACATTTATGATTCGCTATGATATAAACTTCAACCGATTGGCACTCGCTATTGTGCCACTCAAACTTCGTCAACCACTTCTGATGAACTTTCTCTATGTGCTGCTGACGGGAGTGAGGAAAGCATCGGCTGTTTTTGGTTCCTATCGAGAGGACACGGACTATCGGCTGACACACAATGGTCAAGTCTGCTATCTGCGTGCTGTGCTCAATGACCGTTTCGACTGGTCACAGAGACGGATCGAGATTGAGGATGTGGCTGAAGAAGAGGGAACCATTCTATACCAGCGTTCTCTTTCCCAGTTCCTAAAGGCACCTGCTCGCTCAACAGGGCATGCACTTATTGTCAACAAACGTGCCTTCTCAGGCAGCAATTCAGTGGACTTCACTGTGATAGTCCCGTCAGATCTGCATAGCACCTTCGTAGAGGCACAGATGCAAGCTCTGGTGGATACATACAAACTGGCTTCAAAACGTTACACTATAACCTATAGATGATATGGAAAAGATACTTGGCAACTTCCTTGCCCAACCGAACAATGATTTCCCGCTTGATTGCGAGACTTTAGACTATCTTCAGAAGAACATCCACATGGCAGAGATGCTTGGTGCCATTGCCGGTGACAAGATTATCCTCTCCGGATGTGGTGTCTCCGGATCATGGAGAGAAAAGGGATATGTATTCCTGATGACAGATGATTTCCCTGAAGGTGAGGTGCTTCACTTTATGGGTGGTGATGCTGCTCATACGACTATGTATCTGGAAAAGACGGCTATCTCTGTCACGGCCAATGCAGATCCGTACCCGAACGCATACACTCAACGGATACTCAAAGCCGGTTTAGCCGTTTCTGGAGCAGAACAATTCAACTGGAGCGATTTTGCTCCTCTTTCAGACAAGACAAACCGTCAACTATTGGTTGAGATCCAAACTCTCCGAGCGCAGATAGCTTCAATTCAACCGGCTCCAGTTGGATCTATTATGATGTGGCCGTCGAATACCATTCCGACCGGATGGGCATTGTGTGACGGATCATCATATAGCAGGAGTGAATATTCGGAACTATTTGACGTTATCAGAACGACATATGGAGCAAATGACGACTCCAGTTTTAATATCCCGGATCTGATGGAGCGTTTTGTTGTTGGAAAGGGGAAACCAACATCACAAGGAGGCTATGAAGATTATGACACCTTGAACAAGAAGGGAGGTCAAAACAAGGTGGCTCTTGATATAAAAGAAATGCCAAGCCATAGGCATCTCCATACGGCAAGTTTTGGAACGAAAGCGTATAACGGCACAGACACATCTCTTCGTCATGGTGCTGCTGGAGACGGCTTTGGAGGGACTACATATAGAAATTCTCTGTATTCAGATTATGCAGGCGGTGATAATAGTGTTTCCAGCAGGCCAACACTTTCCCATGAGAACCGTCCTCCGTACATTGTTTTGAACTATATCATAAAACTCAAATAACATGGCTATTGTATCAAGAACACAACTTAAGGCATGGTTCCGGATAGGACTGAAGCCTTTGGAGGCGCAATTCGCATCCTGGATAGATTCGTTCTGGCACAAGAACGATGCAATTCCTATGTCTTCAGTGGAGGGACTGAATGATGCATTGAACAGGCGCACAATCTCTATTGATGACGCGCTTAGTGACTCATCCACGAACCCATTACAAAACAAAATAGTCAAGGCAGCTCTTGACGGGAAAGCTCCGATTTTACATAGGCACGAATTTTCTGAAATTGATGGATACATACCGCCGACCTATGATGACGAACTGGATGCAAACTCCGAAAACGCAGTCAAAAACTCTGTTGTGACAGGAGAACTCAACAATAAAGCACCTGTCAACCACAACCACGATTCGGTCTATGCACCATTGGGGCACAATCATGATGGAGTATATCAGCCTGCCGGAAACTATGCACCAGCCAACCACAACCACGATGCTGCCTATGCACCATTGGGGCACAATCATGATGGAGTATATCAGCCTGCCGGAAGCTATGCACCAGCCAACCACAACCACGATGCTGCCTATGCACCATTGGGGCACAATCACGATGGAGTGTACCAACCTGTGGGAAACTACCTGACGCAGCACCAAGACATCAGTGACAAACAGGATAAAACTGACAATTCTCTGCTGACAACGGTCAAGACGATTGCTGGCGCTATCAATGAGCTGTGGAATAAGTTTGCAGACTACCTCAAAGGCATTCAGCATGTCACCTATGCGCAACTGGTTACGCTTAAGAACAATAGCGGACTGGTTGCCGGTCAGTGGTACCGCATCACCGACTATATGACAACCGTTGCAAATGACACCGAGGCACGCAGCGCAGGGCATCCGTTTGATTTGTTGGTTATGGCCACAAGCGCAAACACTCTTTCCGAGGAAGCCAAGGCCGTCAAGAGTTCCAGAGACAGCAACGACTATTTTGCCGATGCCAATCTGAACGCATGGAAGGTATGGTATTGTTTGGATAATGACCCTACACGTTTTCAATGGGCTGACACAGAGAACGGAAAGGGTGTCATCTGGCGCATGATTGACGAGTGGCAGAATGATTGCCCTTATGACTTCAAAAATGTGCAGTACAAACGCTACAAAGCTACTGCTCTGAGCGAGGTTCTCGAAGAAGCTATTGATGGGCAGTATTATGCCTACAATGGCGATATGATGAATGTGGAAATTGAGGATGAAGAAGATTTTGTTTGGGCATACACATTCACACTGATTGATGAGAATGAGGATTGGGTGGACTATTCCATCAAGAAGGATGGTGCATTAGATCCAGAAGCGGATTTTGGTTATCTCCAGCAGTTCAAGAAAGGACGTTGTGAGTATAACAGCATCAGGCACTGTTATACGGCAGTCACCGTTGATGAAGAGTGCTACCGTACATTGATGCTGAACAATATCGTACTTATTGCAACTATTGATGATGAATACGGATTATCCGGAGAAATGCAACTGAACGAGTTCGGTTCCGGTAACTATAACATGACCGTCAAAGATAATCCAGAGAAAAACATCTTTGGCAATAAATGTTACAATAACATTGTTGGCTCGTATGGCAACACATTCGGGAACGGTTGTTACCGCAACACATTCGGGAACTACTTCCAGTGTAATACGTTCGGGAACGGTTGTTCTGATAACACATTCGGGAACAGTTTCCAATATAACACATTCGGGAACGGTTGTGGTGGTAACACGTTCGGGAACGGTTGTTCATGGAATACGTTCGGGAACGGTTGTTGGTATAACACGTTCGGGAACGATTGCTACAATAACACATTCGGGAACGGTTGTTCATGGAATACGTTCGGGAACAACTGCTACTACAACACATTCGGGAACGACTGTTGCTATAACACATTCGGGAACGGTTGTTCTTGGAATACATTCGGGAACGACTGTTATGAGAACACGTTCGGGAACTACTGTTACAGCAACACATTCGGGAACAATGTCCATGATAACACATTCGGGAACAACTGCCGCTATATCACTGTTCACAACGGCGTTCAATACGTGGAAGTTCCTGGCGGCAGCACCGTTTCTGCCTATGTTCAGAACGCCCAAATACTCAACGGAACGCACGGTACTGACTCGTCAAATCTGCTACAAATATCGTTCCAAGAGGATGCAGACTACTGCCAATTTGCAGGTCTGAATAGTAGCGGCATTTTGAAGATTTGGGTGCCTGCTGACGCTGCATAATTGACGTGCACATTTGCATATTCATGCGCTACCATCGCAT
>JAFSMP010000021.1 GCA_017447875.1 Paludibacteraceae bacterium
ACTTGCATCGAACTTGGTGGTAGTGATCTCTTTTACAAGAGCCGCTGCCTCTTCGATCGTGTACAGCTTACCTGCTTCAATCTTCTCAGCAGCAAGCTTCTGTTTTTTTGTCAGTTTTGCCATAATTGTTGATTGATTGAATTAGATTACTTTACTACGATACCCATGCTACGTGCAGTACCTTTGACCATCTTAAGAGCGGACTCCACGGTGAAGCAGTTGAGGTCCACCATTTTGTCTTGCGCGATCTGTTGAGCCTGCTCCTCGGTGATAGTAGCCACCTTGTTACGGTTAGGCTGATCAGAACCGCTCTTCACCTTAGCTGCCTCGAGGAGCTGGATAGCTACAGGAGGAGTCTTAACGATGAAGTCAAACGACTTGTCTGCATAAACGGTAATTACTACAGGAAGAACTTTTCCTGCTTTGTCTTGCGTTCTGGCATTGAACTGTTTGCAGAACTCCATGATGTTCACACCCTTCGAACCCAGCGCCGGGCCTACCGGAGGTGCAGGGTTGGCTGCGCCACCCTTGATTTGGAGTTTGATAAAACCAGCAATTTCTTTAGCCATAGTTTTACGTTTGTTAATAGTTTTTGACTTAGTAACGGATAAATTCTCGTGATCTCGTGGTCACGTGATCTCGTGATTACGATTTTATCCTCAGTCTGTTAATAATTTTGAAACTACCGAGTAGTAACTAACGACTTGTAACGGAGTCTCCTACTCTTTTTCTACCTGGTTGTAGCCCAGCTCCAGCGGAGTCTGGCGATCGAAGATCGTAACAACCACTTTGAGTTTGTGCTTATCCTCAGCCACCTCTTGGATCGTACCCTTGAAGCCATTGAACGGACCGTCTACCACCTTCACGCTCTCGCCGACAAGGAATTCAATCTCACTTGCCGCACGAACTTCGGATTCGGAAGCCAGACCAACGAGTTTGTTGACCTCAGCCTGCGAAACCGGTTCCGGTTTAACAGTCGTCTTACCGCCGCTCAGGAAACCCAATACGTTCGGGATGTTACGCAAGAGCGGGAAGCTCTCGTCGCACAGGTAGCACTCTACGAGCAGATAACCCGGAAGCAGGTTTTTCTCCTTCTCCACACGTTTACCGTTCTTGAGCGTCACCACTTTCTCCCGAGGAATGAGCACTTGCGATACATACTCGCGGAAGAGGGACGAAGAGACGAGTGCATTATTGATGTACTCCTCTACCTTGTTCTCCTTGCCGCTAATAGCGCGCAGTACATACCATTGTTTCTTGTTCTCAGCCATGATCTTGCGATTTAGAAGAGTCCGTAAACAAAGGTCATGATAGACTCAAAGCACCAGTCCATAAGCCACACGATGAGCGCCAGGATGATGGAAGCAATCAATACGATCACCGCGCTTTGTGCCAACTCTTTACGGGTAGGCCAGCTTACTTTGTGAACCAATTCGTTGTACGATTCTTTTACGTTTTCTACAAAAGCCATATCAGTAGATTTTTAATTATCTCTTTAAGCGCAACCAAATCCGGCTCCAGCATACGCCAAAGTCGAATCGGAAGCTATTTTCAGTAACATTTTTTTGAGGTCGTAACACCTCGTTGCACGGAAGGCAGGAATCGAACCCACATTAACGGTTTTGGAGACCGCTCTCCTACCATTGGAGGACTTCCGTATTACTTAGGGCCGAAGCCCTAAGTGTTTTCCCTTTCGGGGTCCCCGGAAAAATCGTGCTTTGCTAAGAAAATGCACGTTTTTTGGGGAAATTCGGAGGCTTAGGTCGCCCCTCCATTTAGCGGAGCGGTATGGACCTATGCGATCCTATTGCCGACGAATTAGTCGATGAGTTTGGTGATCTGACCGGAACCTACCGTACGGCCACCCTCACGGATTGCGAAACGCAGACCCTCAGAGCAAGCAACCGGATAGATCAACTTAACGGTGATCTCGAGGTTATCACCCGGCATTACCATCTCAGTTCCTTCCGGCAGAGTGATCTCACCGGTAACATCCATCGTACGGATATAGAACTGCGGACGATAGTGGTTGTGGAACGGAGTGTGACGGCCACCTTCCTCTTTCTTCAAGATATAAACGGAAGCCTTGAACTCACTGTACGGTTTAACGCAGCCCGGGTGAGTCAATACCATACCACGTTTCACCTCATCTTTGTCGATACCACGGAGCAGCAGACCTACGTTATCACCAGCTTCACCTTCGTCCAGCAATTTGCGGAACATCTCAACGCCGGTTACAACGCTCTTCTTGCCCTCTGCACCCAGACCGATCAACTGAACCTCGTCACCAACTTTGATGACACCGGTCTCGATACGACCTGTTGCAACAGTACCACGACCGGTGATCGAGAATACATCCTCAACCGGCATCAGGAACGGTTTATCTTTGTCACGAGTCGGCAGCGGAATCCAGTTGTCGCAAGCGTCCATGAGCTCCATAACCTTCTCCTCCCACTCAGGAACACCGTTCAATGCACCCAGTGCAGAACCGCGGATAACCGGAGTGTTGTCACCATCAAACTCGTAGAACGAGAGAAGCTCACGCATCTCCATCTCAACGAGGTCAAGCATCTCAGGATCGTCAACCATATCGCACTTGTTCATGAATACAACCAGGCGCGGTACGTTCACTTGGCGAGCCAACAGGATGTGCTCACGAGTCTGAGGCATCGGACCGTCAGTAGCAGCTACAACGATGATAGCACCATCCATCTGAGCAGCACCGGTAACCATGTTCTTCACATAGTCAGCGTGACCCGGACAGTCAACGTGAGCGTAGTGACGGTTAGCCGTCTGATACTCTACGTGAGCGGTGTTAATGGTAATACCACGCTCCTTCTCTTCCGGAGCATTGTCGATAGAGTCGAACGAACGGATCTCAGACAGACCTTTCTTTGCCAATACCTGGGTAATAGCAGCGGTCAGAGTCGTTTTTCCGTGGTCAACGTGACCGATGGTACCGATGTTAACGTGCGGTTTCGAACGGTCAAATTTTTCTTTTGCCATAGTAATTCTTTAATTTTAATAACGTTATTAAACAATAAATTGTTTTTTGTTTTCGTCTTTACATAATAAAAGAGCTGCTTCCGAGAGTTGAACTCGGGACCTCATCCTTACCAAGGATGCGCTCTACCACTGAGCTAAAGCAGCATAAGAGCGAAAGACGGGACTCAAACCCGCGACCCCCAGCTTGGAAGGCTAGTGCTCTATCGACTGAGCTACTTTCGCGTTAACGAGAGGTAAGCTCTCGATTGTGTGGGTGCGGATGGATTCGAACCACCGAAGTCGAAGACAGCAGATTTACAGTCTGCCCCATTTGGCCACTCTGGAACACACCCAAATTTCAAAGATCTTGGAGCCTCTAGTCGGACTCGAACCAACGACCGCTGGATTACAAATCTAGTGCTCTACCAACTGAGCTATAGAGGCAGATCGTGTGCAATCTCGTTGTGCACGAACTGAGCATCACGATGCTTGACTTTTTACCTTCCGGTCGAAAGCGGGTGCAAAGGTACTGCTTTTTTTTGACATGGCAAAATATTTTGGCAAAAAAATGAAAAAAAAATGCATTTTTGTCATTTTGAGTCCGCATTTTGACCTTTTGCACGAGGATGAGTAGCGTTATAGACCCGTTTTATCTGGTCGAAGGTGGTATGGGTATAGACTTGGGTGGTAGAGAGCGAGGCGTGTCCGAGAAGGGTTTGGATGGTTCGGATGTCGGCTCCGTTATCGAGCATGGCGGTTGCAAACGTATGACGCAGGACGTGCGGGGAGTGTTTCTTGAGCGTCGACACCGCGCCCATACGCGTGCGCACGATAGTATATAAGGTGTACTTTGTCAGTTTTGGGAAGAAACGGTCGGTATCCCGGCATCCCGGTATCTCGGTATCTCGAATCTCCTTATAGGCTTTGATCTGTTCGATGAGCCCCGGACCGATGGGGACGATGCGCTCCTTGCGGCGCTTACCGAAGATACGGACTTGGCCTTGCGTGAGATCAAAGTCGGCATCGGTAAGGTTGAGCAGTTCAGCTTGACGCATTCCCGTCTGGTATAATAGCGAGATGATGAGATCATCTCGCTGGACCGTTTCACTGTTAGACCGCTTCGTTGTAGGACCGTTACACTGTAAGACCGCTTCGCTGTTAGATAACGCACGGGTCATCTCTTCTTCGCGGAAGAAGACGGGAAGGGGTTTGTCGGCTTTGGGCGGGACGATACGGGCGGTGATGTCGCGTTTCACTTTGCCTTGCCGGAGCAGGAACTTATAAAAAGAGCGGAGGGCAGAGAGGCGTCGTTTGACCGAACGGGGCGATTGGTGTTGCTCCTCGATCATATCCAACATCCACGACTTGACATCCGTCTCGTCGATATCATCGGGATTGAAGTCCTCGGGTTCCCAGCCGAGAAAACGGCAGAAGTCACGCAAGTCATCGCGATAGGCTTCTACCGTTTTATCAGAATATTTCTTTTCTACAGCAATATAGTTTAAAAAATGTTGGATCAACATTTTTAAACGTTAAATGGTTAAATAGTTAAAATGGTTTCGATTACATCGAAACGTTAAACTGTTAGATTTCTTTTCCTGTCTTTTCCTCACTCTCGAAGGGGAAGAGACCGAAGAGTTGGGCATCGATATGGTCGGTTACCCAGCGGAAGTCCTCGGGGTTCTCGCCGAACTTGATCCGGTCACCTTCGATGATGAGCAGATTACCTTTGTAATCCTTGATCCAGTTCTCGTACTTGTCGTTGAGTCCCTGGAGGTAGTCCAGTTTCATCTGCTGCTCGTAGCCGCGTGCGCGTTTCTGGATCTGTGCCACGAGAGTAGGCACGGATGCACGGACATAGATAAGCAGGTCGGGCATCTTGACGAGGGTGGTCATGAGTTCGAACAGGTCCTGGTAGTTATCGAAGTCACGGTCGGACATCATCCCCTGGTCGTGAAGGTTCGGCGCAAAGATACGCGCATCCTCATAGATGGTGCGGTCCTGAATGATATACTTGTCGGACTTCCCGATCTCGACCACGTCTTTGAAACGTTTGTTGAGGAAATAGACCTGGAGATTGAAGGACCAGCGTGCCATATCGGCATAGAAATCCGCCAGATAGGGGTTATATTCCACGCTCTCAAAGCGCGGTTCCCAGCCATAATGTTTGGCTAACATGTTGGTGAGGGTGGTTTTTCCGCACCCGATGTTACCTGCTACTGCTATGTGCATATCTTAATTAAAAATTAAAAATTAAGAATTAAAAATTATTCTTTGGACCAATTATTCTCGCTGAATAAGCCGAACAGCTCGGCATCGACCTTATCGATGACTTTCCGGAAATCGGCGGGGTTATTCTCAAAGTCCATCCCGTCGGACTCGATGACAAGCACGCGTCCTTCGTACTTACGGAAGATGAAGTCTTCGTACTTGTCGTTGAGTCCGGTGAGATAGTCGATCTGCATGGTCTGCTCGTATTCGCGTCCGCGTTTCTGGATCTGCGCGATGAGTGCCGGCACGGTTTTACGGAGATAGATCATCATGTCGGGCATCTTCATCTGAGACTTCATCAGGTCGAACAGTTCCATGAAGGTCTCGAAATCGCGTTGCGAGAGGTCTCCACGCTCGTAGTTATTGCGGACGAAGACGTATACTCCTTCGAAGATCGAGCGGTCCTGGACGATGGTGTGGGTAGCTTTCTGCACCGCCAGCATGTCCTTGAAACGCTCCTTGAGGAAATAGGTCTCGAGGCAGAACGCCCACCGCTGTATATCGCCGTAGTAGTCCTCGAGGTAGGGGTTGAAACTGACGCTCTCAAAGCGCGGTTCCCACCCGTAATACCGCGCTAACATCTTGGTCAGCGTGGTCTTGCCTGCACCTATATTTCCTGCGATCGCAATGTACATTACTCAACCAATTGTCCTTGAAGGTTATATACCTTATCACCGCGGGAGATGAGCACTTGTCCGTTGCGGAGGAACTTATACGCTTTCGGGGCGTTGGTCTCCTGCACCATCTCGATGGGGGTATGGTCGCGTTTGTTGATATCCTTGAACGTCGGTTTGATCAGCGGCGAACCGGTGTATATCTTCAACTCACCGGGTTTGAGGGTGACAGTACCGCTTACTTCGCTGGCATTACCAAGATAGTCATACCACGTTCCTACCGAAGGGATGGAAACGGTCTGGTTTCCTTCGACGCCGAAGTTAGCCGCCGCAAACACGTTCAGTCCCCATTGGATGGTTCGTAAGGCTTTGCCGGAACCTACGTTTATCTTCGTCGGGTTACCTTCGAACACTTTCGGTATCAATTGTGTACGGAGGGCTATCACCTGCGCGCAAGCCTTGAAGGCACTGGTTCGGTCGGGCAGCGAGAAATAGCCCGGTTTCTCCGGACGCGGCTTGGGTTCGCAACGATTCGACTCGCTGGTGCTATTGGGGCCGTCTATACTGCTGTTGATTGAGTAGTCATATCCTACTTCCTCCCACATCCACAACATATGCGAACCATTGAGCAGCACGTTGAATGCCACATTCTCCGCTACGCGTTTGAGGCGTGTAGACTCACTGGTCTGGAGGTTACCGTTACCGTATTTCTTAGCCTTATACTGCATACGCTCTTCGTCGTGCGACTCGCAGTAGGACACATATCCGTCCTGGCTGGCGTCATCGAACGCATCACCGTCTTTAAGCCATCCCATAGCTGTCTGGCAATAGGCATTGGTGGTATTCGACCAGCACTGCATGCCGGCATTCACCAGTTCCGGACGTTCCGATCCCATGTTTCCTCCCCAATGCTCCAGGATCATATAAGCAGTAGGCGACACCGCCTTGACTCCTTTGGTGTAATAATCTTTGAGGTTAGCCACCGAGGTATTGGGTTGGTCGGAACACAGACCGTGACTCAGGTCCAGACGATATCCGTCCACTTTGTACTCCTTAAGCCAATACTGCAGGGCACGGATGAACATCTCGTGGGCAGGTTCGAAACCGTGGTTCCAGTCTTCGTACACATTATCGCTATGCGGTGCGGTGACGTTGAACCAGGGATTCTGCGCCAGTTCCGAACCATAGGGATAGAGTTTATTCATCGGGTTGAGACCTGTAGCATGGTTGAAGACCATATCAAGGATGACCGCCATTCCACGTTTGTGGCACTCATCGATGAAAGTCTTGTACATCTCTTCCGAACCGTACGCACGATCCGGTGCAAAATAGTGGTTGGGTGAGTAACCCCAGTTCTTATTACCATCGAACTCGCATATCGGCATCAGTTCGATCGCATTGACGCCTAAGTTCTGGATATAATCCAGACGCTCCATCAGGCCATTGAGCGAACGGTCGGTGGTATAATCATAGACCCAAAGCTCATAGATGACGAGGTTGTTCTTATTCGGGCGCTTGAAGTTGAGGGTGGCATCCGACCATTGGAACTCCGGTTTGCCGGGTTGAATCACCGTCACGTATCCGTCTGCACCTTTACCGGTCGGATAATCGGTCAGGTCCGGATCCACGGTCTTGGGTTCGTACTGATCATCGGGGTGAATGACTTTCTCCGAATAGAGGTCGGAAATCTGTTTCTTGGCTCCATCCGCGCGTTCAATAGCATACTGGAAGCGGTACTCTTTTCCGGACTCGAGTCCCGTGAGGGTGATCCAGAAATAGTTGCCGTCTTTGAACAGTTGGTAGTCTGCACTGAGTTTCCAATCGGTCATATCGCCCAAGAGGAACACCCGTTTGGCAGATGCCGTTTTGCTGGCAGCATAGGTACAGAGGGTGACGGACGTGCCGTCTTCACCGTAGTAGATACCGTTAGACACACCCGCCGGACGCGCTTTCTCTATCGGCGTCACATCCTTCACATCATTCCAGTTGGCTGCCTGCGCACTCAAGAACGCACACAGTCCCAACAAACTTATCCAAAACTTACGCATAATTATTCCTTATTATATATTATAACTGACGGCCGGTTGCGTCGAACACTTTATCTCCGCGTACGATACGCAGTTGACCATCGATGAACACCTTTTGGGCTTTTTCGGTGACGAAGGTGTTGTCGATGCTTTCGGTTGCGCCCCACGGTTTCTTGCCGGGCATGGGTTGGTTAGACAACTCCACCGATCCGTCTCCGTTATCATAGAGATAGAGATTGGTTGTTCCTACCGGTACACCCCATTTCTCGCCAGCGCCTTGACGGAAACGCACATGGGTGTCGGTCGAATAAGCATCCAGCATATACTCTACACCTGCCGAACCGTCCACCTGATAGATAAGGAAGAGATAGCAAGACGTATAGAACATAATACTGCACTCACCATTCACGAAGGTAGTGGCATCACGGGGTTCCTGCCAATCACCGTCCAGCTCCGCTTTCCACATAAAACGCGGGTTACCGGGTATTGTAGAGCCACCGCCTCCACCACCGGGATTGGAACCGCCGCCGCAGTCTTTGCCCAACTCCACATAGATAAGGTCGCCCTTTTCCATACTCAGCTTGATATAGAAATCATACGAACCGGCCGTCTTGCAGGTCAGTTTGCCGGCTTCCTTGCCGCCATCGAAATTGGCATAATCACCATACGGATCCAGATTGATCATCCATGTCTCACCGCAACTCTGGTTGATCAGTTTGACCTCATCGCCTACCTCAAGTTTCACGCAGGACGCTTTGTACTGAATACGGCCCTCGGTATCCGGGTCACCGAACTTGGGGGCATCCACTACTTTGCTGCCGTTGATCTGAAGGCCGTAAGGGCCGTCCTGACATTCTGCACTGGCTACTGTCAATCCCATAACCAGCATCATCACACATGTAAAAATCTTTTTCATAATACTACATTTTTATTGGTTATAATTTTTATTGGTTATAATATTTATTTCCGTTCTGAATGACGAGTCCCCGGAAGGATGCATCAACGCGCTGTCCCATGATATTATAGACCGGTTGCGTGCGATCGAGTGCCGGCACGGTTTGTAATGCCTGCATCGTATCTTCACCGAGGATATAATAAAGCGCATAATCGGTGCCTTTGAGCACCAGGGTGTATCCGGCAGGAGCCTCATCTTCCGCTGCCGTACCGAGCATCAGTTTGATGGCACCTTTCTTACCGTGCACTGTAGCACGGTACCAACCGGTATCGGCTGACTCATCGACCAAACTCTGCGAATGAATACCGGCTGCCCGGCGGGCTTCGATCATCTTCTTGATCTCCGCTTTGTACTTGATCCAATGCGGATAGAAGACGCAAGGCACACCCGGCATGGAGAGCAGATAGGCGTTACAACGCATCATCAGACTCTTGTCATTGATACTGGATCCATCCCCTTTGCCGTTCGGTTCATTTCCGTTACCGCGATTGAAGGTGTCATGGTTATCAATGAAGGTAACAGCATATTTCTCATATCCTTTGCCGCGCAGCCCACCATTGATACATTTGGTATAACTCTTCTTGAAGATACCGTCCCGGAAGGTGTTGTATTTGAGTGCAAAATCGAAGGCAAGGCTATTCTTAACGGCATTGTCGATACGCGATTTGAGTGTCGCAGCATCACCATACCAGTACTCCATGACGGAGAAATAAGGTTTGGCGGCTGCGTTATACGCGTTGATATGCTTGGTATGGAATCCTCCGCAGTAGTCATAGCGGAATCCGTCGTACAGCATCACCTTCTTCATCCACTTCGTATAGGCCTTGCACATGTTCTGCACGTTCTCGTCAGTATGGTCCCAATCGCGTGCAGCTTCATAGTTCGCCTCGTGTTGTCCGTCATCGGCATTACCGGAGGGGTTGCAACCGCCTTCGTCATCGGAGGTGATCCAGGACGCATCGGGTCTGAACGTACCGTATTGACCGAAATTCAGTTCGTTGAAGTCACACCACGAACCTTTGTTTCCGCAGTGGTTGATAACGATGTCTGCCAGGACCTTCACATCATGAGCATGGAGCGTTGCCAACAGGGTGCGCAGTTCGCTCTCACTTCCCAAGCTACTATTCTGATTGCTGTAACAGGAAGCGATATAGCCAAGACCGTCACTCTTGGGTGCAGAACTGGGAGGAAGCCATACGAGCGAGAAGTACGAACCTATCTCTGCGGCTTGTCCGGTGAGGGTAGCCCACCGCGTATTCCCGTATTCCTTATCCCACGGACTATCCCAATAGAAAGCTTGCAGCATAATATCTTCGCATTGCGCAGGCACCGCTACCTCATAGTCTTTGGGTGAATAGGGTTCGGGAGACGTACCGTCGGACGATTGAATGAACCACATGTCATCGTTCATCTTCATCTTGATATAGATATCGTACGTCCCGGCCACATTACAGGTGAGGGCTGACGAACCCGTAGAGAAATTAGCATAGGCCCCATAGGGGTCGATAACCGCTATGTTCCATGCCGCACCGGAACCGGCATCGTAGCAGGTGAGCCGGTCGTTCTTGGCAAGCGACACATTCATCGCTGCATACTGCGTACGCTCTTGATAATCCTTGACACCGGTGTTCGTAGCCGGCACGTCACGCGTACCGTTGATACGCACGTAGAAGGGTTCGGCCATCAAGGCCAAACCACTCCACACACCCACTATACAAAGGATCAATCTTCGCATCACTTAATCTGCTGTCCCTGTACGTTATAGACCTTCTCGCCTACGCGGATAAACAGTTGACCGTTTTGGATGAATTTCTCACCCTTGAGTACGTTCTGTTGACTGTTCACCGTCTCTACGCCCTGTACCACCGGTGTACGCTCCGTATTCTTATCGCCACGCGGACTGTTGGTCTTGTAATATACACCGTAGTTCGTGCCTTTGACAGCCAAGGTAAAGCCGCTCGGCGTGTTGTTATAACCGGAGTTCGGGCCGATGAAGATCTTGATCTGTCCGTTTGTACCGGTGATAGTAGCCGTATAGAAACCCTCTCCGGCATCATCGGTAACTGCACTCTCGCTGTGTACGCCGGTTTTATAACGTGCGTTGATCATCTTCTTGAGCGGATCTTTGAACGTCACCCAATGCGGATAGAACACCAGAGGAACACCCGGCATAGAGAGCAGGTATGCATAGCATTGCAGGATCTTATCCTTGCATACAGTCATCGAGTTACCCAATCCGCAGAACTCGTTACCGTCACGTTGGAACGAGTCGTGGCTATCGAGGAAGGTCACTGCATAACGGGACTTACCTGCACCCAGCAGACCTGCACCCTTGAGACCCTGATAATAGTCCGAAGCGATACCATTGTTGAACGCCTGATATTTCGTTGCGAAGTCGAAGGTAAGGGTGTTCCATCCCGCATCGTTGAGGTGAGACTGCAGTGCATTTACATCACCGTCCCACATCTCCATCACGGAGAAATAAGCCTCACCGGCGCGGTTATACTCATTGATATGACTGTTATGGAAACCCTTGCAGTAGTCATAGCGGAAACCGTCTACCTTGATCGTATTACGCAACCATTTGGCGTAGGCGCAGCACATCTCCCGTACTTTCGCATTCTGATGATCCCAATCACGTCCGGAGTCATAGTTGGCCTCACTGCCGTATCCGTCATCGTTGGCACCGGTTGCGGTACCCAGGCAGTCCCCTGCTTTCGGATCGGAGTTCATCTCATCGGTTTGGCATATCCACGATGCATCGGGTTTGAAATAACCGTACTTACCGAAGTTCATCGAAGCGAACTTACACCATCCTTCTTGTGCCACTGCATGGTTCACCACCACATCGGCTACGACACGTGCACCGTTCTCATGGAGCACCTTGATCAGTTTGGTGAGGTTACTCTGCTGTCCCCAATCGCTGGTGAGGTTACTGTAACATACAGGCAGATAACCCGTTCCGCCGGTGGAGTTATTAAACGGCGGTAACCAAACCAGGTCAAACCACTGGCCGATCTCTTCACCCATCTTCAGACCTCCGTCGCCCTCTTTATTGAGGAAATCCACCCATTTGGTACGACCGTACTCTTCGGTGATCTGTGTGTTATAACTATCCCAATAGAAAGCCTGAAGGAGCACGTCCGGACATTTCTCCGGTACGGAAGAGGTGTAACCGGGCGAAGGAGGCGTAGGATCATCTCCACCGCCGGGTATATCCTGACCGGAACCGCAACCCGATCCTTCTTCTACATACAACAGGTCATCATCGTATTTAAGTTTGATGTAGAAGTTATAACATCCACTTTTGTTAACCGTGTAACGGTCACCACTCAACTCAAAGTTCTGATACGCTCCGTACGGATCCAGAGGTACTGCCCACGCGGCTTTGTTGGTGTAGTCATAGAGTTGGCAATAATCGCCTTGACTCACTTGCACGTGCGCCAGATACTGTTCACGTCCCTGATAATCCGGTTCTCCGGTCTTTGTAGCCTGAAAATAGGTCTTACCGTTCACCAGAATTCCATAATTCTGCGCTTGCAGCGCCGCTGCAAGAAGTACGCAGAAACATAACATCATTTTTCGCATTGTATTAAATTTTTAGTATATTGCATTACCCATCATATCATAGGTCTTGTCACCCATGCGGATGAACAGTTTGCCATCCTGAAGGAACTTCTGTGCCTTCTCCGCGAACCGCTCACCGTTCACCGCTTCCAGGCCTGTCGGCATGGGTTTGGAGCTATTCACCCAGATCTCAAAACTCTCGTTGTGTCCTTCCTTGGTGCTATAGTTGCTGGCGGCCAACTTATAATCCGGACCGAAGCCCTGTTTGTTCGCTTTGTCACCCAAGCAGAGGATAAGCCAGCCGTTATGTCCGACGATCGTAGCCTGATAACCGGTTGCCGTCGAGTACTCATTCTCTACCGCACTCTCGCTATGTACGCCTGCCCATTTACGCGCCAAAATCATCGGCTTGAGATCCTCTTTGTATTTCTTCCAATGCGGATAGAAGATGCAAGGCACACCCGGCATCGACAGCAGGAACGCATTCGCCTGCATCAGACGAGCCTTCAGTTCCGCTTTCATCGAGTTACCACGACCGCCGAACTCAAAGCCATTGTCGCGCAAGAACCAGTCATGACTCTCCATGAACGTCACCGCATAACGACCATTCCCTTGAGCAATAAGACTGTTACCACGACCATGACCGTAGTCCCAACCGGCGAACTTATCAAACACATCCCATTTCACGCAGAAGTCCAGACCCATGATGTCGTATTCAGAAGCCTGAATGCGACCCCAAATCTCCTCTGTTCCGGAATAGCACTCCATGAACGCGATCTCCGGACGCGCTTCTTTATTGTAGTTATGATGATGCCAGTTATTGAATCCGTCACCCTTGTCATAGCGGAATCCGTCGTATTTCATGACGTTACGCATCCACTTGAGGTAAGCGATGAACATCTTCTGCACTTTCGGCATGTCGTGTGCCCAATCGCGTGCTCCGTCCCAGTTCTCGCCGTCATCTGCATTACCGGTTGCAGTACCCCAGCACGCACCCGATCCTTCGCTCTCCTTACTCGGCTTGTTCCACTCGGCATTCACCTCGTCGTTATTGCAGATATACGATGCGTCCGGATAGAACTTACCGTACTCTCCGAAGTCCATCTCCGGGAAGTCGCACCAGGTTGTATAACCGGCGCAGTGGTTGATCACGATGTCCGCCACCACCTTACTGCCTGCGTTATGCAACGCACTGATCAGCGCCTCCAGTTCCGCACGCGTTCCCCAGTTGGAGTTCTGGTTGCTGTACTGCTTGGGATGGTATCCGGCACCGTCTCCGTATGCACTCGGTGGCAACCATACATAGTCGAAATACGCACCTATCTCAGCAGCCTGCGGCGTCAGCGTCTTCCATTTGGTATCGCCGTACTCACTCACACCCGGAGATGCCGCATCATACGACTCGTTGTAGAACGCCTGCATCAGTACAGCTTCACACTGGTGAGGCACGGAACCGGTGTAGATATCATCCACATCTTCTCCGTCACCGCAGTTGGAACCTGCTCCGACATAGACCTGATCGTCCTCGTATTTGAGCTTGATATAGAAATCATAGCAACCGGTGACGCTTGCGGTATAGCGGTCTTCACCTTTCGTGAAACCCGCCACCGACCAAGTGTCCAATGGCACGACCCATTTAGATTTATACTCCGCATCATACAACTGCAGATAATCTCCGCTCTTCACTTTCACATGTGCGCAAAACTGGTCGCGACCTTGTGCATCAGGTTCATCGATGTGCGTACCTGCGAAATACGTCTTACCGTTCACCAATATTCCGTAATTACCTGCTGTAGCATAGAGTGCACAGCACAGGGCCATAATGGCCAATAGTGTTTTTCTCATTGTATCTTTTCTCCTAAAATTGTATATACATCTTCATTGATGCGAATGAACAGTTGTCCGTCCTTGATGAACTTCTGTCCCTGTACCGCCGCACCGTTCACCGTTTGCAGTCCTTCCGGATACATCGCAACAAACACGGTATACGCAGCGGTCTCACCACCCTCGATCGCCAGTTCATATCCTTCCGGAACTTCCGTCGAGCGGCCCGGTCCCAGACGCAAGATCACCGATCCGCGGTGACCCTGCACGGTAGCCTGATAATACGTAGCATCCGCTTTCTCGGTTATCTCCGATTCCGAATGAATACCCGCCTGTTTACGCACCGCGATGAGTGCATCTATCTCCGCCTGATAACTCTTCCAATGCGGCCAGAAGACACAGGGCACACCCGGCAACAGCAGGATATAGGCGTTCGCCTGCAGGATCTTATTCTTCACCGCTGCATCAGTCAGGTCCACATTATAACCGATGAACTCCTGACTCTGCGCATCCGAGCGCTCGAAGGTGTCATGATTATCGATGAACGTAACGGCGTATTTCTTATATCCCTTACCGCGTAACGAGGTACCGGGTTTGATCAGCAGACTGTAGTTAGGCGAAGACTTGCCTAAGGTATTTCCCAACACGTACTTCAGCGGAAAATCGAAGATCATCGTGTTATAGTCCGTTGCCTTAAGGTGGCTCACCTGCTTATCGATGCTTTCCCATAACTCCGATACGGAGAGATAGGGCTTAGCAGCCTGGTTATACAGACTTAGATACTTACCGGCATAACCCAGGGTCATATCGTAGCGAAAACCGTCATATTTCATCGCTCCGATCATCCACTGCAGGTAGGACTTCGCCCATTCCTGCACATAGGAACTGGTATGATCCAAGTCCCGCGCACCCGCAAAATCCGTACCGGTATCCGCCGCTCCGCGTTCCGTGCTGCCGTAGCACCCCGACTCCGGATTGGTGAAGGCCTCATCGCCTTTGCAGATATGAGAACGGGTCAATTGGAACTTACCTCCGTACATCGGCGTGAAGTCATCGGCATAGAAGGTGCACCAAGAGGAGTCGTTTCCACGATGGTTAATCACGATATCCGCAATCACTTTCGTTCCGCCGTCATGCAGCGCCTTGATCAACGCCACCAGCGAACTCTTCTGACCCCAATCGCTATTCTGATTATTCATCTTAGCCGGGATATACCCCACTCCACCCGACGACGAAGCGCTGGGCGGCAACCAGATCATGTCAAAACTCGCATTGATAGCAGCCGTATCTTTAGTCAGGTTCACCCACAACGTACGACCGTATTTATCCAACTTATAACTATCCCAGTAGAAACCCTGCAACATCACGCCCTCGCACTCGGAAGGAACGCCGATATTGGCTGCAGAAATAACACTCGTGTTCACGAGCAACCCCATAGAAAGAATAGTAAGAATTAATTTTTTCATGGCTCATATTATTAAAAGCGGGTGCAAATGTACAAAAAATTTCGCATATATGCAAGCGCGCGCGCTTTTTTTTATAAAAAAAGTGTTATTTTTGGCTTTTTTCGATCTTTTTCACTTCCACCGTTTGCATATTTACGGAAAAAGACACGGTATATCCGGCATAGTCCAATTTGTACTCCCGATCCGGGTCATTCTGGTACGCCGGACGCGGATCCTGCGA
The DNA here is from genome assembly GCA_017447875.1 of Paludibacteraceae bacterium. Classification (GTDB taxonomy): domain Bacteria; phylum Bacteroidota; class Bacteroidia; order Bacteroidales; family Paludibacteraceae; genus Colicola. The sequence goes on from JAFSMP010000021.1 coordinate 15,930, forward strand.
CAGGATATACTCGATATCACGCCATAGGTTCTCATCCGCTAATCGTTTACCGCTAACCGTTAACCGATAATCTTTACTTTCTTCCGCAAACCCGTTCTTCGCATCTTCATGGCTATCCGAAAAACTGAGATAGGGTTTGATATCATAAATCGGCGTACCGTCCAGCAGGTCGGCTCCGCTGACAATCAGTTCAAGAGAACCGCTTTCGACTTTCGACTTTTGACTTTTGACTACTTTGATCAACCGTACACTGCTCAATCCCAGCGGATTAGGTCGGAAAGGAGAACGGGTAGCGAACACGCCCATTCGGGTGTTTCCGCCTAAGCGCGGAGGCCGCACCGTCGGGCTCCACTTGCTTTCGACTTTCGACTTTTCTCTTTCGACTTTATCAAAGCCCCAGATGAGCCAAAGATGGCTATATCCTTCGATGCCGCGAAGGGCTTCATGGATACGGTATTCGGGTTCAAAAACGATACGGGTGACGATCGGACTTTCGTCCCTACTCTGACGAGGAATACCGAACTTATCCGAGTGCCCGTTGCGGGCGTATGCAATCACTTTTAGGTCCATAATTCGCACAAATTTGATGCAAAAGTACTGCTTTTTGAGCAAAAATACAAGTTTTTTACATTTTTTTTGCAAAAAATTTGCACATGTCAAAAAAAAGCAGTACTTTTGCAGCCGCTTTTCAAAAATAAAGTTGGGCGGAGTCCTTCGGGGCCCCCGAAAATTTTAATTTTTGGGGAGAGCGCAGCGCAACACGTAGCGTCAGCGAGGTGCCATAGCTCAGTTGGTAGAGCAAAGGACTGAAAATCCTTGTGTCCCTAGTTCGATTCTCGGTGGCACCACAGAAAAGTCTCTCATTTGAGGGACTTTTTTGTGTGTGTCCATAACAGAATCGAACTATTTAATATGGGTCCCCGCAAATTTTAATTTGTGGGGAGAGCGCAGCTCATCCGAATAACTACCGTTAAAACATAGTTTTGACGCGCTTATGAGGATGATGCAAGCGAGATTCTCGGTGGCACCACAGAAAGAGACTTTCGGGTCTCTTTTTTGTTGCTTTCAACTTTTTTCTTTCGACTTTTGACTAAAAAACTTGCATATATGCAAAATTTTTCGTACCTTTGCACCCGATTTTAAAGTGCGGTAGTGTGGCATTACGTAAAAACATAGTGATTATCTGTATTCTGTATTCTGTACTCTGTACTCCATTGATGGCGCAGGTATCGAATGCGGGGCGGTCGGTTTTCTCGTTCATGAGTCTGCCGGTTTCGGCGCGTCTCAACGCCTTAGGTGGAAGCAGTGTGAGCCTCAGCGACGGAGATATCGCCTTAGGAATGTGCAACCCTGCGTTGCTGCATGCCAATAGTCACATGACGCTGCAGATGAACTTCTCCTATTACCTGCCGGGAACGATGTTCGGTTCCGCCCTGTACGGTCATAACTTCGGTCGGTCGAAGATCGAGAAACCGTATGAAGGGGACGGCGAACCCGACAAGCCCAATTATTTCGCAGTCGGTTTCCATTATCTGGACTACGGCAAAATGAAATATGCGGATCAGGACGGAAACCTGACCGGCGGTTCGTTCGGCGCGCGCGACATATTAATCGATATCATGTACGCGCGCCAGTTGGGACCGATGTTCAAGGTAGGCGTGACGCTCAAGCCGGTCTATTCTATCTACGAGCATTACTCGTCCTTTGCGTTAGGTGCAGATGTCGGTGCACATTTCCAGACCAAAGACTCCACCTTCCAGATGGGTCTGGTATTGCAGAATATCGGATGGCAGTTGAAGGGTTTCTATTCCTCGGAAGACGGCACGGCACGCGAGATGCTGCCGCTGAACCTGCAGTTAGGTCTGAGTTACCGCATCCCCAAAGCCCCGCTGCGTCTGCATATGCAGATACACAACATGCAGACCTGGAAACTGAACTACGAATGGACCAGCCGCGACAAGAGCCTCACGACGGGTGATTATATCTCCCATGACGTCAAATGGTACGACACGCTATTCCGTCATACGATCTTCGCGGTGGAGATAGCGCCGAAGAGCGATAAGTTCTATGTGGTGCTCAGTTATAACCACCGCCGCAGGGCGGAACTGCACTTACTCGACCAGCGGTCGTTGGCGGGTCTTGCGTTAGGAGCGGGTGTCCGCATCAAGCAGGCACGGGTGGATTTTGCCATCAGCCAGATGACCAAGTCCTTCTTCTCCTACCAGGCAGGTGTAACCTTAGACATTAATTCCTTACTAAAATGACCAATAAAATCATCGTAGCGATAGACGGTTATTCGTCTTGCGGCAAATCGACTATGGCGAAAGCGCTGGCGCAGCATGCGGGATACACGTACGTGGACACGGGCGCTATGTACCGCGCGATCGCGCTCTATACCTTACGTCACGAACTGGCAGAACCCGCAGCTGTCATCGCGGCGCTGCCCCAGATCGAGGTGGGTTTTGTGCGTATCAACGACGAGCAGCACGTGACGCTCAACGGCGAAGACGTAGAGGGACAGATCCGTACGTTGCAGGTGGGTAACCGCGCGAGCGAGGTCTCGCAGATCAAAGAGGTACGGGCCTTCCTCGTGGCGCAGCAGCAGAAGATGGGCGAAGCGAAAGGTATCGTCATGGACGGTCGCGACATCGGTACGGTGGTTTTTCCGAATGCAGAGCTGAAGTTGTTCCTTACCGCCTCCCCGGAAGTACGGGCAGAAAGACGGTATAAAGAGTTGGTAGATAAGGGGGAGCACCCGGATTTCGAGACCGTACTCAAAGATGTCAATGAACGCGATTACCGCGACACGCACCGGGCGGAGAGTCCGTTACGACAGGCCCCGGACGCGATCGTGGTGGATAACAGCAACATGACCAAATACGAACAGATGGAAGTCATCTATGGTTATTTCGATCGATTCCAATAGTGGTTTTTGCTTCGGCGTCACACGCGCCATCAAAGCGGCAGAGAGCGAACTGGAAAAAGGTTCGCTTTATTGCTTGGGAGACATCGTGCATAACGGTCAGGAGGTGGCACGGCTGGAGATGAAAGGCCTGGCAACCATCGACTACGATGACCTGCGTACGCTGCCGAGTCATTCGCGGGTGCTGTTACGGGCACACGGTGAACCGCCTTCCACCTATTGGATCGCCCAACAACGCGGCATAGAGATCATCGATGCGACCTGTCCGGTAGTAAAAAAACTGCAAGACCGTATCCGGGCATGCTACGAGAGCCATAAGAACGATGAGACCTTACCGCCGCAGATCGTCATCTACGGTAAGCCCGGTCACGCAGAAGTCATCGGTTTGCAAGGTCAGACGAACAACACCGCAATTGTCATCGAGTCCGTCGAACAACTCGACCGTATCGATTTCACACGCCCGATCTACCTCTTCTCGCAAACCACCAAATCCGTCGAGGGTTTTCAGGCGCTCGTCGAAAAGATAAAATCACAAAATTCGCGAGCGAATAATCGTTCGAACGAAGCGAGAAAAGAAATCACAAATCACAAATCACAAATTGCGCTGGAAGCGCATGATACCATCTGCCGCAGCGTGGCTAATCGCGTGAAAGAGTTACAAGCCTTCGCGCGGGCGAATGACATCGTGTTTTTCGTCGGCGGCACGAAGAGCAGCAATGCGAAAGTGCTATACAATCACTGCAAAGAGGCGAACGAAAACACGTTTTTTGTCTCATCTCCCGACGAAGTCGATCTATCTAAAATCACAAATCCCGACGCAAAAGTCGGGATCTGTGGTGCGACAAGCACGCCGCTTTGGTTAATGGAAGCGGTTAGCGAACGCTTGTCAGCTTCTTGATTTTCTCATTCAGGTTCTTGCATTGCATCAAGTCCTCGAGGCTGATATGCATGCGGTAGTTCCAGAAATGGCGCGGGTTAGCCGGTACGTTGATACGATCAGCGAACTGGTCTTTGATCCGTACGTCGCCGTCAATAGCCAGCCAATCCTGTAACGGCAGGATGGTCCACATTGCCGGACTGTACATATGCTGGTTGATGATGAACTCCGCGATCTCCGGCGTCATCTGTTGAGGTGCTTCACCCCACCAACCCATCTGCTCGTTGTAGAAACGTTGCGTCACGGCACGGTCTTCTTCCCACCATGCGCGCAGCGGGTTCATGTCGTGCGTACCGGTGGTGCAGACAGACTGATACGGTGCGTCAGCCGGGTGAGCAAACTTAACCGTCGGATCTTTCGGCATACGCTGGATCTCCAGACTGAGGATCTGCAGCTCGTGCATCACGTCAGGTACACAAGCCGGAACCATTCCGAGGTCCTCACCGCAGCAGAGCATATGTGTTGCGCCGATGAGCGTCGGCAGTTTACGCATTGCCGAGTCACGCCAGAAGGACGTATGACGACGGTAGAAATAGTCGTTATAGATACGCATGAGTACCTCTTTCTGGTCGGAATAGAGCTCATTGAACGAGTGGCTCTGATAAATAGAGATACGCGGATGCAACCATCCCGGACGACGCTGGTCTTCGACGAACAGTACTTCGCAATGCAGGTAGATCAGTCCGTTGCAGATATTATGCACGGCTTTCTCACTCAGACCGCTTGCTTTCAGTTGTTTCTCATCGCCCAGCAGACGATCGGCCCATTCTTGCACTTTCGCCTGGGTGTCGAACTCCGGACGGAACCAGTAAACATAGTTATCACGCGTCTGGAGCGCATGTTTCTTCGCCCACTCGGTGTCATAACCTAATACGCTACCGAGGAAATTCGCACGGATATAGGGCTTGGTCATACGGTCCCAATCGAGGCATACGCCTTGTGCGCAGAGGTCGTCGTAACTGTACGGCAGCGCCGGAACGAAATGTCCGCACAGTCCCCAAACGTCACTCTTACGCATCTGCCAGATACGGAAGAAACCGAGGATATGGTCCACACGGTATGCATCGAAATAGTCCTGCATCTTGCGGAAACGTGCCTGCCACCAGCCGAAGTTATCCTTCGCCATCTCATCCCAGTTGTAAGTCGGGAAGCCCCAGTTCTGACCGCTGATCGAGAAGTCATCGGGCGGAGCACCTGCCGAAGCATCGAGGTTAAAGAGGTTCGGATACACCGATGCATCCACGGAGTCCGGAGATATACCAATAGGTATATCACCCTTCATCGCTACGCCGATATTATGGGCATAAGCAACCGCATCAGCCAACTGCTTGTCCGCGTGGAACTGCAGGTATTTGTAGAAGTCTTTCGGTTGACCGTCACGCTTGGCGAGGAACGCAGCATAGGGTTCCAACCACTCCTTATTCTTCGCTATGAAGGCCTTGTATTCGGGGGTAGCAAAGAGCGCATCTTTATCTTGCTTGTACAGTGCCTTAAAGAACACCATCTTCGCGTCATAGACGTTCTGGTAGTCCGCAAAGTTGAGGGCATTGAATTGCGCCTTCTGCTCCTCGTATTTCTTCTTCATCGCAGGCGTCAGTTTACCCATCTTCTCGATATTGATATATATCGGATGGAGGGCAAAGACGGACACGGCGTTGTACGGATAGGAGTCGAGGTTATTATGACGCAGCGTGGTATCGTTGATCGGCAGGGTCTGGATCATCTTCTGACCCGTTGCAACTGCCCAATCGGCCATCTTCTTGAGGTCCTGGAACTCACCGATACCGAAGCCTTCAGCGCTACGCAGCGAGAAGACCGGAACGGCTACACCCGATCCTTTCCAACGCGGTTGGGTACGACGGAAAGAGCGGTCGTTCTGACAGATGACCTGACCTTTCTCCACACCCCATATCTGGCGGTTCTCACCCCACTCGGTGTCCACTATAGCACCCGTCGCGAGGTCATACACCACGTATTTATATTCGATGATACTCTGTCCTTTGACGTTCATGTCTGCACGCCAGATCGGGAACTCAGCGTCGGACATAACGAGCTTGCCGGCAGGATCCCAGTTTCCTAATTCGGCACAGTTACCGATGATCGCCACGCCTTGCGTCGGCAGGATCTGCGGCAGGTCGATCGAGAAACGGATAGCACCCTTCGGAGCCTTGATTTTCGCAGCGTTGTGGCGCATAAAGAGCGACTTAAGGAAGGCGGTGGTGTAGAACGAATCCTCGTAAGTACTTGCCTGCCAAGCGTCACGAACGATGACTTTCTTGTCGGTCGCTTTGAGCGTCAGTGTACGCGGTTCTCCGGTCTCGTAGATGTAACCGCCGCCTTGCAGACGGATGGCATACTTGTACTGAATCGTACCTGTAAAGTCCTTGAGGTCAGCGTTAACCTGCCAGAAATCGGTGCCCTGACAAACCAACATCAGGGGTTCTTTCTCTGTCCAACCTACAACCGGTTTTTGTGTCTCAATGATGCAGAGACACTGCCCATACTCGGTGCGATAATGAATCTGAAAATTGATGTTCATGATATTGTGTTTTATTAAGTATTTCGAATTCGGGTGCAAAGATACAAAATATTTTGCATATATGCAAGATTTTTATTCTTTTTTTCTTAAAAAAGGCCAAATTAGACATGGAAGGAGGGTATTGATAACCCAAAGGAGCACGCCTGCGAGAGCTGCGTTCATGGATCCGAAGACCCAAATCGCCCATGCCCCGCGTACGCCTACTTCCGCAATCGGCACATTCGGCGTGATGGTGACGAGGAGATAGTAGATGAATGATTTCGTGATCACGTGATCTCCTGATAACGAGATCTCGTCTCCGCCTAATGCCCATAGAACCAACGCCAGCTGTACGCACCAGCAGGCAAGGCGCACAAAACTCTGGGCGGTGGAGATCAGTACCAACCGGTGCGACACCGTCGCCCAACGACGCAAGAGTCGCGGCGCGAAATAGAGCACAAGGATGAGAAGGAGCAACACCCCTCCGACAAGAAGGTAATAATTGTCCATTGTCCATTGTCCATTGTCCATTATCATCGCTATCATTCCGGTAGCGATGATGGCTATCGTCATCGTAGCCGATCCGACCGCGCCCATCGACAACACGCGTGACCACACATTGTCCATTGTCCATTTTCCATTTTCCATTTCCTGTGCCATTAAAATGGCACGGGACGGGTATTCGCCAAGCCTCCACGGCGTAATGAGTCCTGCGAGTTTGGAGTAGTACACCTGCCTATGCACCTCCCGCCAATTCATCATTGCACCATTTGCACCATTAAGCGAAGCGTCACCATTTATCAAAGTCCTCCACCGCCAGGCTTCGAGACTCATATTCACCGGCATCAGCGCCACGCATAGCAGCAAGGCGCCTATATGCGACATCTCCATGCCGCGGAGCGTAGCCCACAGCGCCGGATAATCATCATATATCGCCAAGCGATAGATCAGGTAGCCGCAGGCAGCAAGTGCCACAATCCATTCGATAATATGATAAATCTGCTTTTTAGTCATAAATCCGCTGCAAAATTACAAAAAAATCACGAATTACGCAAATTTTCAATTTTCAATTTTCAATTTTTTTTTGTACTTTTGCACCGTGGAATCGCTATTCGCCCTCATATTACTGGTTGCGAACCTGTCGCTGGATGACATCATCCTCGATATCTATAACACCGCTTCGGAGTTCGGTGATTCGGACTTGGAGCAGATGCAGACGGATCTGTACGCCCTGCACGAGAATCCGATAGACCTGAATCACACGAGTGACGAGGAGTTGAAGCAACTCTACTTCTTATCTCCACACCAGATTGATGCCATCCTGGCGTACGCGGACAAGCACCCGTTCGAGGAAATCTATGAACTAAAACTGATTCCGGAACTGACCGACTACGAGATTCGAAACCTGTTGCCTTTCGTACGCGTAAGCGCGAGTGCGCCTGATAAAACAATGTACGCGCGTGAGGTGTTTACGAACGCTTCGCACGAGATCATCGCGCGAGCGGACGCGCGGAATATCGAGCAGTACGAAGGTCCGGATCCTGCTTTTGCACAACTGCGGTACCGCTTTGACTACCAGCGGAAGGTGATTTTCGGCGGACAGTTGCGCCGACCGGTGGGCGGTAAAGCCAAAGATCTGGAGTACGGCTTGTATATGCAGTTGCGGGACATCAGCAAACATATACATACCATCGTAGCCGGCAATTACCAAGCGTCTTTCGGTCAAGGATTGGTGCTGGCACCGGTCTTTCACGGCGGCAAGTCGATGTACGTCGCTTCGGCAGGTCAGCAGAATAACGGACTCCGCTATTACTCGTCCGCGGACGGCAACGGCATGCATGGTGCAGGTGCAACCTTTCGGTGGGAATGGAACAAGACAACGCGCTTGGACGTATCGGCCCTCTACTCCATGAACCGATACAAGGACACGACCTGGCACCATGCGGTGGGAGCGAATATCACACTGCGCCATAAGAAACTGGAGGTGCAGTTGACGGGAGTGGAGCATATCTATTCGGATAGTATTCACCCCTACCGGAATGCCAAATACAACCGCCATTATTTCCGGGGTTACCGCCAAGCGGTGTTGGGTGCGAGTGTACGGTACAACTACGGTTGGTTCGACCTGTTCGGCGAGGTAGCCACGTCGCAGAACCAAGAATGGGGTTTCGGTACGATTGCGGGTAGCCGGTTTTATCCGACGGACGGCGTGAGTCTGATTGCGCTCTACCGGTATTACTCCCCTTGGTTTGACAATGAGTACGGATACGGCTTCTCGGAGAGTTCGCGTATCAACGACGAGCATGGCGGGTATCTGGGGTTTGACATCACGCGCCTCAATCACTGGCGGTTCAGCGGGTACGGCGATGTGTTCTTCTTCGAAGGCTACAAGTACGGTTTGGGCACCGACACCTGCACGCTCGGCTATGATGCCCTTGCGGACATACAATACATCCGCCATGATTGGCGGATTGACACCCGTTTCCGCGCACGCAAGAAAGGCAATGTCTCCACGTATTCTGCACGCTTCCAATTCGATTGGTCTCAAGGAGGCTGGAGCTTGAGAACTACTGCCGACGCCAATATCACCACTAACCCACTAACCACTAATCCACTAACCCCTTACGGCCTCAGCCTCGCCCAGGACATAGCCTACAACTTTACACCATACACCTTACACCATACACCATTGAGTCTCCGTCTCCGCCTCCAGGGTTTTGATGCCCGAAATTGGGAAAATCGCATCTATTTGTACGAACATGACGTTTTATATGCATTTTCTATTCCGGCAACGTACGGTTTAGGCGGAAGGGCTTATTTGTGCCTGAAATGGCAGATAATCAAGCGGTTAGCGCTGTATTTGCGGGTAAGTGAGACCATCTATGCACGAGATTGGTATATCGAGAAACACCCCAAATCGGTCTTTGCCGACCAAACAGGCCGAACTCCCACAAAAACAGATATTCACGTGCTTTTGAGGGCAAAATTGTAGGGTCAAAAGAGGTTAAAGGTGCAACATTTTCGTGTTGAGATTCTAACCAAAAATCGCTGTTTGATAGGTACACTTTGCATTCCCGATTTTTTAAAAAAAATTATTGCATATTTTAAAAAAAAGTAGTAATTTTGCACCGCTTTTGAAAAACAAAGTACCAACGGTTAAGACACTACTTTTGTATGAGTAAAGCGAAAACAAATAACATTCAGACAGTTACACCGAATCCTTCAACATTTAGGGTTCACCTTAACTAACTCTGGCAGAATCGCTACGCGATTTTGTTTTCTTTTAAAGTAGTAATCTTACCTAATCCCATGAAACCTGCCATCCGGCAGAATTGTGGTTTTAGAAACCGATGGAACAGCCCAAACAGGCGGTACGGAGGCGCAAAGGAGGCGGGTACTGGTCTCGTACTGGTTTAGTACTATCCCACCCCACCTTATAATATACAATAGTATATTATGGCGTGATTTTAGAAAATCACCAAAAAAATATCGATCTTTGACATAATGGATTACCGCTTGATAGAATGTGATGTGGTTGATTAGTACAAGAAACCGAAGAGATACAAAGGAATAGAATTTCCTATTCCGTATTCTATCTCATCCAACGCCAAGTAACTATTTGGAACATCTTTTATTTGGTCAAATGACTTGCTTGCGCCTCCGACCTCGAAGGTATAACAGTCATCCACCAAATAATCGCCATGAACCGGCAGAACTACATTATGTGCCTGACGCATTTGGTTCACAAAGAACGTCTCACGTAGCGTACCTTCGTTCACCATGTTGGTAAGCGCGTGCATTTGGTTTCCGTTGTTAAGATAGATCTTGTCAGGACGAGAAAGCGTTTTATAACTATTGCTCTCTTTGTTAACAAGCATCAGCAATCCTGCTTTCTCCATAAGATACAGCAACTTGATGACAATATCACGCGTAGCACCTATCTCACGGCATAAAATGCTGATATTAGGTTCTAACGGAACTTGCGTTGCAAGAATCATCAGTAATTTCTGTGCCTTCTGAAGCGTCTGCAAACTGATATCCTCGACTCGGGGAATGTCCTGATAGATGATCAGTAACATCAACTGTTCCAACCGACGGAGATAGTCTTGTTTCGCTTCCAACGTAAACGGATAGTAACCCTGGTGAAGGTACTCATTAAAGTACATCAACGGCTTAATAGCAGAAGTAATTTCGCTTGCCAACGCTGTGTGATGTTGCAGCACATACTCTAAATCAACAGGCTCGTGATCGTACAGACCTTTGAATAGAAGATACTCTCTGAACGAGAAGCCCTGCAAGTCATAAACTGTTTGTCTGCGAGACAAATCCGTTTGCGCCTCGTCCAATTGCAGTATGGAAGATCCGGTATAAACTATCTTCAGCCCCGCAAAAGAGTCAAAGACGTTTTTGAGCATCTGCCCCCAGTTCTGTGCATAGTGTATTTCATCAACGAACAATGCCTCTATCCCATGGGTATAAGCATATTCGGCGACATCATAAAGCGTGAACAGCTGGAAACTGAAACTGTCCAATGAAATGTACAATGCTTTGCTTTGATCCGGATAGTGCTCTTTGATGTATTGTAGCAACATGGTCGTTTTACCCGTACCACGTGCTCCGCGGATACAAATAAGACGCGCATCCCAGTTGATCTGATTGTACAGATACCTCTTGTGCGTTTGCGTTGTCTCGTTTATACGACGCTGATAGTCATTTTGCAGCTGTCTGAATTGAATTTCCTGTAACATAGTTGTATGTATTTATTAAAAAACGCTGCAAAGGTACAACTTTTATTTTGAAAAAGCAAATTTTTGCATGATTTTTTATTCCAGAAAAGTAATTTTAACGTAAATATTCACTTTTTCAAAAGTAAATTGGTAGTCCTATATGTCAAAGTCAATACAAACAAAACGATAATATAACAAACGAGATATGAAAAATTATGACGTATGGGTACATTCGCGTGAGTAGTGATAAGCAGACGGTGGAGAATCAGCGATATGAGATTAGTCTGTTTTGCGCGAAAGAGGGGCTGGAGGTCGAAGATTGGATTGAAGAGACGGTCTCAGGAACAAAAGCCTATACCAAAAGACGTTTAGGAAATTTGATGAAACATGTAGGGAAAGGAGATTTGATTATATGCAGCGAATTGAGCCGCTTGGGAAGAAGTCTCTACATGATTATGGAAATATTGAGTTATTGTATGCGTCGCGAGTGCGCGGTGTGGACCATCAAAGACGGCTATCGTCTTGGAGATGATATACAAAGTAAGGTACTGGCATTTGCGTTTGGGTTGAGCGCAGAGATAGAGCGAAACCTGATTAGTCAGCGGACACGGGAAGCCTTGGCACGGCTGCGGGCAGAAGGAAAACATGTGGGAAGACCGAAAGGAAGAAAGAACAGCCCCGAGTTGCATCCCTTGTACGGCAAATCGGAGTACATCCGCAGAGCATTGCTGGCCGGCAAGTCGCAAAGGTCAATAGCCAAAGCGCTTAGATGCAGCCCCAACACCTTACGACGCTATATGCAGAATGACAAGACAGTATAGTGCCAGCCGGGCACTGAAAACAACGGCAAGCGAACATTGACATAATGTAGATAACTAAAAAAAGACATCCACGGTTATTAAGCTTGTTGGTTAGTTCAAAATGGGCCAAAATGATCCCCGAAAGATGGATCAAAAAAAAAGACCCATTTATTGAACCAAGTGAAGTGCAGGAGGGCGGTACGGGCACTAAATACAAATAACCAGCACCATACCAGGCATTTTTAGCCGGTGTAGCATTTGCATTGCTTTGCGCATATCCTTTAAAAACTCCACTAACCACATGTGCACTTCCGCTCCAAGTAGTACCTTGAAGTAACAAACACGTATTTGTCGTTTTATTACTCTTGGTGAAACTGCTGGCAAATCGAAATCGTCCGGGATACGAAACGGCGTCAGTCACTAACGACCAGTTATTTCCTGTCTGAGCGAGATTGTTGCTACTAGAAGCTTGTTTAATGTATTTCAATGTTGCAGGTGTTCCATCATATGCTTGAATATAATATGTATCGCTAGAATGTGAGAGCGTGTATTCTTTGGGTGTAATTGTGGATAAATCCAATGTTAGTGTCCCATCCAGATTGATTGTAACATATGACGTCACATCAACACCAGTGATATTATTAGAGCCCGTGATGAAACTATTCAGCGCGTAATACTTGACTTCCGATGATTGGTTAGTAAACACATCAATGATATAATACGATCCATCTGCATAGGATGTAATGGATGTTGATGTTGTTCCCCACGCATTATGGTTAAACAATGTGAGTAGAGGGATGAGAATCCACAATACTCGTTGATTAATAAAATGATTGGTTGTCATAATATCTTGTATTTTTAGTTATCTATGTTATGCGCCCCTTTTTTTGGGGGTACCCGTAAGGGATTTATATCGGTTAGCGGCTCTTGGCTGAGCCCTTAATCACAAATCAATGACGATCTTTGACATATTGAAAAGACTGAAAAACAAAACTGACACGGAACTTCCGTTCCATGCCAGACTGATATAAGATGTTACTCAATCGGAAAGAGATTCCTTATTGCTTCAAGAACCCATCAAAGCAGAGGTCCTCATCAATCTGAGGCCAATGAATACCATAGGGCGAACATTGATAGTCGGCTCTCTGTTTCTCACTTGCATGCAATAAGCGCGGATAGCGAGCAAAAGGCTCACATGCTTCACGACCATCAGCAGTACGTATCCATACTCCCGTGTCGGTCAACCAAATTTTAGAGACGTTAAGCATCAAAGTTCGCTAAGAAGATTATAAGCGTTCTGCATCTGTTGTCTTCCCTCACGATGATCCTTTACTTCACGCAAGGCTCCTCTCAAATCATTCCATAATTGGTCAATAGTTGCCGTCATATGATTCCAAAAAAATTAGAATTTCTGGCTGCAAAGGTACAACAAATTTTTGACATATGCAAGTGTTTGGGGATAAAAATGCAAATTATCAGTCTTTTTCAATACGTCAATGTTCGCTTTGCGGGTAAGTCCGCGGCTATAGAATCGAATGTAGATAACTCAAACGATATTATTAAAACTAAAATAGTATGACAAACTTGTTTACTTGTTTATCAAAAAAGTCGTTATCTAACGGGAATGGATCGGGAATGGATCGGGATTGCATCGGAGACGAATCGGCCATCTCGAAGAAACTTTTTGCTTCTATATTATTCCTCTTATTACTATTCGGTGTTGGAAATGTTTGGGGAACAACAGCAACCTTTACATTCAATACTGCTGCGGGACTTACAGAATTGGGAATAACCAAACCTTCAAGTGATGGATCTGGAACAAATCTTAGCACATCTGCCAATTATGTGCGTGGAAATATAACAATGACAGTAACACATGGAAGTACTAATACTCGTATTTGGAGAACCGGTGGAAAAAATCCAGGAATTCTAGACTTGCGCGTTTATACTTCAGGAGGTTCCCTAACCTTTACGGCAGCCAGTGGTTATTCTATATCTGGCATCAGTATTACAGGAAGTGGTTTGGCAAATTTTAGCGCTAATAAAGGAACTTATTCTACTGGCAGTTGGAGCGGAACGGCTACTTCTGTCACTTTTACAGCGAGTGGCACTGTCCAAATAAACACCATAACTGTAACTTACTCTTCTTCTTGTACTGATATTTCGCCTTCAGTTACATATACTGCAACAACCTTATACAAAGGAGCGACTGCGAGTGTATCTAATATCACTGGTAATACAGGTAGCGCATCTGTTTCTTATTCTTCTAGCAACTCAACCGTAGCAAGTGTCAATTCATCTACCGGTGTTGTAACTGCCGGTCAAGCAGGAACTGCAACGATTACAGCTTCATTTGCCGCAACTGGAGGATATTGCGCCAAAGATGTAGAAATTACATTTACTGTACGTTACCAAGTCAAGTGGAGCGTGAATAGCAATGACGCATATACGACCGGTTCGCCAACTACATACATTGGTACACATAATACAAAAGTAAGTACGTTGCCTACAGCACCGGGAAAAGCCTTGTGTGACAATAGTAAAGTGTTTGTTGGTTGGACAAATGCCGAGTATAGCCACGCCTCTTCTGCTCCCGCGACTCTGTTTACGACGGTTGCAGGTTCGCCTGCAATCACTAATAATACTACATTCTATGCGGTGTTTGCTACAGCTTCTGCCGGAGATGACGTAGTAGATGTAATAAACAATAGTGTCACAAGTTCAAAATTGGGAGGCTCTACTACAAGTACTTGGGTGAGTGCATGGGAAACAAGTGCTCTCACATCAGGAGCAAAATACAAAATATACTCAATGGGTATTAATGGAGCGTCAACCTATGCACTCCAATGGAACTCAAGTGGTTATTTGTACTGTAGTTCTGCTCCCTCGGCTGGACTAAAACTTAAGAGTATTACTGCAAGCACTTTGTCTGACACAAAGAGTATAAACTTATATGGTTCTACCAGTAAATATTCTGCTGCTGCAAGTTCTACCTCTTTGGGGTCTCTTTCTGCGACCACCAGCGGCGCAACTTATAACCTAACATCCGCGCAACTGGCAAACAATTACACATGTGTAGGAATCAATGGTGCTGCAAGTTCTACACAAATAAAATCTATTTCCATTACCTATTCGTCTATATCGTACTCCAACTATACTACTTCTTGCTGCACTGAACTTGGTTCAATAAATGGGTCGGTTTCGTGGACCAATGGATCGAAGGCGACGTTAGTATGGGATAAGGATGCAAATGCAACCGGATACGTGGTCAAATGGAAAACGCATGCTGGTGCGGAAGGTACATACGCGACAACAAACGTTAGTTCCATCAATGATACACTTACCAACAAAAAGACATGTGCTATCCCCAGTTTGACTGCAGGTACTGAATATGATTTCAAGATACTCATCACAGGAAAAACAAGTCCTACAGTATATTGTGACAAGGATTCGGTAATGACTGCTACTGCACCGAAGATAACGGTTACAAGTGCGCCGGTAGCATTGAGCGGATCGGACTATGCGGCAGGCAGCGGCCCTGGAACCGCACAGAGTTTCTATCTCACCGGTACTGGTTTGGAAGCCGGTAATTTAACAATAACTGCTCCAACGAATTTCCAAGTAAGTACAGACGGAGGCACTAATTGGGGCACAAGCGGTGATTCACAGACACTTGCAGTAGATGGCGCATTATCCTCTACGGAGATTAAGGTACGTCTTGTAAGCGGTTTGTCAGAAGGCACCTACGGAGGAGCGACCACATATGTCACTATCAGCGGCGGCGGAGCGGCAGCTGTTAACTCATCTGTATCTATAACAGGTACAGTTAGTGCGGCATGTTCTGTGCCGACAATTGGGAATCCGACGTTGACGAGTATCACCAGTAGCACGATAACGGTTAGTTGTCCGACCATCAGCGGCGGTACTAACTGCGACGTTGATGACTATGGATTTATCTGGAAAGCCGGTAGCGCTCCTACGATGGCTTCTTATGATGGAAAAGAACAAACTGGCACCAACAACCAATCCTCCGCATATAGCGACGGATTGAGTATTTCGGTTACAACGGGTACGACTTATCATATCAAGGCATATGCGCATAATAGCGCGGGTAATAACGTCAGTTCAACCGCATTGCAGGTAACGCCGCAGAGCGTGACATTCAACAGTAATGGCGGTAGTAGTGTAACGACGAAGTATGTGAACAATGGTGGAACAGTTAGCAAGCCAAGTGATCCGACAAAGTCCAATTACGATTTTGATGATTGGTACACCGATGATGGTACGTTCGAGTCAAGTGTAGATTTCTCCAGTACCATCACTGACGACGTGACCTATTATGCCAATTGGACAGAAACCTTGCACGATGTAACAGTAGAATACAAATGCGGTTCGACAACGGTTAAAGCATCCACCACCATTGAAAACGTCGGTGTAGTTACTACAGGAAGCACAACTGCACCGAATGACATTACCGGTTACACATGGAGCACATGGTCGGCTATGCCAAGCGGTGTAACAACCAGCACAACGCCTTTGACGACACGAACCATCACTATCAATGCAACCGCTGACAGTAAAACCATAACAGCGAACTACACGGCAAACCAATACGCCATCACATACAAGGATGAAGGCGATGTTGCCTACTCCGGAAATAACAGCGGTTCATTGCCTTCCACCCACACGTATGGAAGCGCAACGGCATTGGTAAACGGAGCGAAATCCGGGTACGATTTTCTTGGTTGGTACACCGATGACGATTGTACAATAAGTGCCGGTGCTTCTATTGGAGCAACAGCCGTGACGGCTGCGTTCACGCTGTATGCCAAATGGGCTCCGAGCAAGTATGATGTTACGTTGAAAAAGAACGGCAAAACAGCCGCAGCCGACCAAGTAGTTCGAGTTACTTATGGTTCCGCTATGCCGGATACCATTAAACCTGCCGGTAATACCGCGATAACCGTTCCTACTCAAAACGGTTACACTTTCAAGGGATATTGGGATACCAGTGCGTCCACAGGAGGAAAGCAGTACTATAGTTACTCCGGAACTCCTGCAGCCTTAGGAAGTGCACGCAACTGGGATAAAACAAGCGACACTAACTTGTTTGGTCGTTGGGAAGCGAATGTATATACGATAACGTTGGACGCAAATGAAGGTACACTTGGTGAGACGACGAGCGTGACTGCTACTTTTGATCAAGACATGCCGACTATTGCAACGGCTAACTTGCCAACAAGAGAAGGCTACCGTTTTTTAGGTTTCTGGGCCGGAAAAACAACAGGAGATAAATACTACAATGATGATGGTACGAGCGCCAAGAAACAAGCACGCTGGAGTGCTGATCAGACGTTGTATGCCCGTTGGCAGGCGCTGACGTACTTCTCGGTGAATGGTGATATTGTACCCGAGTTAACAATTGATGATGGAGCTGAGATGCCTGGAAGTGGAGATGTTGATGTGCCTACGGAATGCGGTAACTGCTGGGCATTCGCAGGATGGAGTGAAGACCCGGAAGAAGATAGTGGTATTGACTATGCTTCCGGTGCGACACATACATTTGGAGAACCGGATACGTTGTATGCGGTGTTTGGTAAAGCGGAGTATAAATTGATATCCGATTTGTCAGATTTAGAAGCAAATGAATATTACGTTTTAAGCGCACTGAATAGCAATGAATATGCAATGTCGAACACTACGACAGATACTTATTATGCGACGTCTGTTGATATTACAAGTGATTTAAAAGAGAATGCTGATGGTTGGTATCTTTATAATCCTCCTGTTTCTGTCATTTGGAAATTTACCGGTACTACTTCTTCTGGAAGATTATATAACGAAGCCGCATCAAAATATCTTGATTTGTCAAGTAACAGTGCAACAATATTACAATCAAGTACATCAGATTACCTAAAGTTCACAAAGTTTGATAGCGAGTTATTTAATATAGCTTCTACTACGCAAACTTCCTATTTCTTATATATGTATAACGGTAATAAGTGGTCTGTTGACGACGATCATGATGGTTATTCCAGTTGCTATATTTATAAGCGTCAAAGTGCCGAGTATGCTACAGAGCCGAATTGTCTTACGTATGATATAGTTTGGAAAGTAGGTAACGATGAAGCAAGTGGAACTCCGACGGATAACACGACCACTTGTACGGGTATTGAAGAGTTGCCTGACGATCCGGATGATAATGCATTAGATTGTGCGACTAAGTTTATGGGTTGGAGTGAGAGCATCTTAACAGGAGAAGGCAAGAGTGCACCGGCAGACTTGTTCACCACTGCTAGCGGTGCTCCGAAGATTGACGAAGATAAGACCTTCCATGCAGTGTTTGCAAGCGTTGACACAGAAAGCGAGACTCCGACGAATTTAACTTCTGAGTTCACAAGTTCCTCATGGGCAGATGAGAATAGCTTATGGACATCGGGAGCTGCAGGAAATGGTTACCTGAATAGCGGTGTACAAGTTACAAGCGGAAACGTCGCACATGCCACGACCAAAGCATCATACAATAAGGTAGATTCAGTAGAAGTTACATATTGTACAAACGCGAGCAAAGGAAATGGCGGCATAAAAATTGAAGTAGGAGGCACGAAAATCGATAGTATTGGCGTTGCCTACACTTCCGGTACAGGAACAGATTCTAAAACGATTAAATTTAAATCTGCTTCTTTGCCATTAAGCGGCACAGTAAAAATACACGCTAAAGGAGGTTCAACAAGTAGCATTTATATCCAATCCGTTAAAATATATTATAGAGATCCTGCGTACAAAGACTACACCACTCTTTGCTGCGACAATAACATCACTATTGGTACGCCGAGTATAACAGGAAGCGGAACGGTGACGTTTACCTTAGGAGGAGATGATCTCGAACCGGGAGATGGCGTTGAGACTTGTACGAGTGCAAAGGATGTTGTCGCAACCGTAACTCCTGCTTCGGGATACAGTTGTACTTCATTGACTTTCAGCGGCGGTAGTGTTAGTGTTGATCCGACACCGGGCGCTGGAAATTATCCTGCCGCTCCTTCGACACAAGATTATACCCTGTCATTTGCGAAAGAGACCACTTCTGCGACCTTATCAACTTCGGCTACGTTTACGGCAAAACCGTTGACAGCTTGGGCATGGAAGTATAAGAAAGGTAACGTAGGAAGTGCTGAGCCCGCAACGGCTATCCCTGACGTAGTGGAAGCATATATCGGAGAATATGTACGGTTTGTCATTGACGGATACACTCCAAGTGATGTGATTGCGGCTAAACAAGGATACGTATATGACACAGAAGCCAATCCGAAGCAACCGGTTTATAACACGGATAGCCTTGCGCATGTAGGACATTCAACAGACTATTACACCACGCGTGGAAAAGTTGCCGGAACAGCAACGCTTAAGTTCAAAGCGGTAGGAGATGCTTCTATTACGAAGACTATGACTATACTCACGAAGGTTTTGCCGAGCGTGACGTTCGTGGATATAGTCCATAACAAGACGGACTTCACTAATTGGGGAACGGATGGTGTTGTTTCTTCGACGGTAACATCGGGTGTTGTAACCCATACGAAGCCCACTCCGACGCATTCGGATGTGAGTGATCCGGGAAGTAATTATAACTCATGCGAGAGACAGCACATCCACTTGGTCGGATGGATACGGAGTGATTGGGCAAACGAACATCCGGGTGCTTCGCATTCGCAGATAACGAGTGCGGGTAACGATGATGCCGCTAATCCGTATTACTATACTGCGGGAGCTGATATTGATGTTGAAGCGCAGGATGGCCAAACGTTCTATGCAGTTTGGAGTAAGATTGAATAAGATATTCAATAATGTTTAATGTTTAATGTTTAAAGAATTGAAAGTTATGAAAAAGAATATCTTAAATACAATGAAACAATTTGCAAAATATATCTGCGCAGTAGTAATGCTGCTCGGAATGAGCGTTAGTGCGTGGGGAGATGGTATTACCTTTAGTCCAACTTCCTATTCCTCTACGATTGATCTTGCTGATGCTGATGGAAGTTTCAAAGTAAGCATCTCTGGAAGTGGTTTGCATCAATATACTCAGACTTATTGGGCATTTGATAATTATACCAATCCTAGTGAAAATTATTATTTTGCTTGTGATGAATACAATGAAACTTATGGTTCAACGAGTTTCTCAAAAGATGTGACAGTTTCTTATCTTTCTACAGACCCCGGTGAGTTTGAGGTAGATTTGGTAGTATATTATTGGCTATCTGGCGATGATAATAAAGGAGATCCAAGAGAGGCAACTTTCCACATTGCTTTAACCATAGAGTCTGATTGTGATGAAAATGCAACATTTACTACTACCGGAACACCGACAACGACAAGTAGTCTGCGGTCGACAAGTGTAAGTGTTAATAACGTAGGACTTAGTTCTTTGGGCGCCACTGGTTGCTCTATTACAAGTTATGGATATTGTTGGGGAACTTCGGCAAATCCTACTACATCCGGCTCACATTATGAAGTAGGAACAACATATACTACAACAGGAACGGCTTTTGGTAGTTATTCCATTACCGGTCTTACGGCAAACCAGAAATATTATATCCGCCCATATGCTACGAATGGTAACGGAACGGCATATGGTCCTGAAGTGAATGTAACTACCTTACAGCGTTATACCATCACATACAATAAGAACGATGGTAGTGGAGCAAGTGCGACGGAATACAAAGATCATGGAATTAGTTATACGATTAGTTCGAATAAGTATTCTCGTTCGGGATATACGTTAGTTAAATGGCACACCTTAGCTGCAGGAACGGGAGGAACGGACTATGCTAAGGGTGCAAGTTACACAACGGATGCAGCTTTGAGTCTGCATGCCGTTTGGGGCGGAACGATCTCGTTTAACAACAACGGAGGATCGAGTTCGATGAGTAGCGAAATAGTTGTTTCCGGAGATTCGTACGAGTTACCGAGTTGTACGTTTACCCCGCCTTCGGGCAAGAAATTCAAATGTT
This sequence comes from Paludibacteraceae bacterium, assembly GCA_017447875.1. GTDB lineage: Bacteria > Bacteroidota > Bacteroidia > Bacteroidales > Paludibacteraceae > Colicola. The sequence continues at coordinate 36,840 of JAFSMP010000021.1, forward strand.
GGGCACAGGGAGCTGCCGATGGAACGGAACGCGCGGTGGGATATAGTCATACCGTAGCCGGTGATATTACATTCTATGCTGTTTGGCGCGATGAGCAATACACAGACTATAAGTTCAGTTGTGCCGATTGGTCATTTACAGGGCCGAGTGGTGATACGGTGTTTATCACTTCGACGGCAAGCAAGACCGTTCGTTCACAGGAAGCTTTCCACGTAACTGCGAGTGGATTACCGGCAAGTACGGCTTTGACCTTTACGACTTTCCCTGCGAACACACGATACGCATTTAAGAAAGCAGACGGGAGTGCTATCGAGACGGACACATATGGTAAGGTAAATACTGACTTCTATGTGTTCTATACGCCGACAAGCGGTGATACCGGTGACGGATTGGATGAGATCACTAAGATATACGTGAGTGTGACCGGAGAGCCGCGTAAAGATACATTGGATACGAAAACCATTATCGGTCGACATTTGCCGACGAACTTCGTCATTGCAGCAAAGAAAGATGGTAAATGGTGGGCAATGCCGTCTGACATGACAACCGGTACTCCTTCTCCGGTGGAGATAGCGGTGGACGATGCCGACAACCCAAGCATCGCTTATACGGCTACAATCAATATCTACTCGATTGCACAACCTGCTGCATCGGAGTATATCCGACTGAAGATGAACGGTCAGAGCAACTATCCGTTGTTCGGTAGTTCAAGTGAAGCAGGTGTAGGTAAGAGTTCTACTACGGATCCTGACAAAGCGGATATTGGAGACGGCTATTTGTGGAAATTAGTGCAGAAACGCGCAACCGGATTGAGTGATCCGAAAGAAGCAAAGTATCTCATATACTGTAAGAACAACAGTTCAAATCACTTGCGGTTGAAAGCTACAGATCATTGGGGACTTTACAATAGCGGAATTGAGGAATTGCGGATTATACCGGCAAGTAGCGTAGTTTATACCGAATCAGAAGTAGTAGCATGGGGACAGAAGAAGTTGATTCTTGAAGTGGCATTACCAACAGGCGCGACACAAGCACGTGCAAAAATAGCAGATGGTAGTTGGAGTGTTAACAAGTCCGTAGCAACGACAACCGGTACGAGTGTCAAAGGTACTGCTACCAAATATAACTATACTTTGGACTTCACGAGTGACGGATTTGACTTTGCCGCTAATGAAGGCAAGATGCTGATCGTTGAATTGCTGAATGCAGAAGGTACCGCTCTTAGAGCGACAAGCGTACTTATTCCGCGTATTATTGCGGCAGACAGAACAATCAACAAGAAGAATGATGGCACCAAAGGTCCTTGGAATACGGAAGTACATGTGCTACCGGGAGATACTTTGTTTATTGATGCCGACACGTATGACGCTCCTAAGACCATTACTATTAAGGAACTGAATATTTATCCCGGCGCGACGGTGAACGTAGTAAGCGGAAAACTGATAGTAACGACGCTGATTCTGCGTAACGGTTGGGATCGCTTGAGCGGTGCAACGAATAAGTATGACGTAGCACGGTTGTACTTGAAGCCAAGTGCAGGTAGTTTGCAAACCACTAACACATACATGGATTGGTATATTGATTTCGATCAGTATTATCCTGTTGCAGTGCCTTGGAAAGTGACGATAGCGAATATGAGTTACAAAAACTCCAATACAGCTGCAACTGCAGGTACCAACGTGAAGTTACGTTATTACGACGGTGCAAGTCGTGCAGCGAATGTACAAACCGGTGTTGGTGAGAGTGTGAACTGGAAAGAGTACGGAGCGACAGGTAACACAGATATACCTACTTACTTGATTCCGAGTTTGGGTTATGCTATGACCGCTAAACGTCCGACCGGTAAGGCCTTCTCTATCGTGCGTATGCCGCTGACGATTCCTGCTGACTCTTGGATTACTAACGGAGAGCAAGGCGAGGTAAGCGAAGTACACAAAGATCAAGTGAGCCTAACGGCGCATGGAAACGCTTCTACGCCTTCGTATGCACAGGGATGGAACCTGGTTGCAAACCCGTACATGTCGCTGTATGAAGGCAACTTGAGTTATGCAGCCGACGATAATATCCAATACGCGAATATTCCGGATGTTAACTTCAAGGAATACGACCAGTTGCCTATCGAGACAACGAAACTGAAACCGTCGAGTGCGTTCCTTGTTCAGGCTCCGAAAGATGGTACAGTGACCTTCGGTACTGCGAACCGTAAGGCTTCTGCACCAAGCTACCAACAGGATATTCAGGCTGAGCAGATCCCGACACAGAAAGCGTACATCGTATTGGCAAGCGATGAAGCGGAAGATATGATGGGTATTCTGGTAAGCGACAAGTACAGCGCTGAATACGAGTTGAACGCCGACCTCGAGAAACTGTTAGGCGACGGAAAGAGCTTGCGTACGTACATGCATCTTGATGATATGAAGATGGCGTACCTGGCAATCAACAAGGAATTGGCACAGAACTGGATTCCGGTGAGCGTACGAATCGAGAAAGAAGGCGAACATAGCTTCTCGATGCATCGCGCAAGTACGGTGAGCGAACTGAAGGGCGTTTATCTGATCGACTACCAGACAGGCGAGACCACGAACCTGCTGGAAGACAGTTATCCGTTCTACAGCACAGCCGGCACGATCAACGGACGCTTCGCCATCAATGCGATCGTAGGACCGCGCGACGTACCGACCGAGTTGGATATCGTACGCGACGGACAAGAAGGTACAGGACCGATTAAATTCATCTATCACGATAAGGTATTTATCTTACACCAAGGCGTCATTTATGACTCGACGGGTAAGAAAGTGAAAGGTGGAAAATAAAAAAGCGAAAGGTATTAGTTATGAAGACATTGAGATATATTTGGATGGTAGCAATGCTGATTGTGTTATGCGGCGGTGTACAGGCCGTAACATTCGGCAAGTCGTATAAACCGCAGTATCACCGTTACGCCTCTATTCAGGCGCAAGCGCACGCCACGATGCCGGTCTTGGGGATGGGTTCGGTAAGTTCCGCAACGATGTATTCGGGTTCGTCCCTACCCTTAGCCGCAGCAACCGGAGTGACAACCTCTGATGACTATCGGCCGGCACAGGTTCCGAGTGGCCCGAGGCGCGTAGGAGAGAACGAGGGGTTGGAAGATGAAGGTGATGATACCGAGTTACCGACCGAACCCGCTCCGCTCGGCGATGCCCTCCTGCCGATGATGCTGATGGCTATTCTTTTTGCCGCCTTCATTACCCTCCGCAGGAAAAGGTCTGAAAGGGTGAATGGATGAACGACAAACGGAGCGTGCTGCGCTCCGTTTGTTTATTGAATCTTCGCGAGTTCGAGGGCGGCGAGGAGGAGGGGGGCGACACCTTTGGGATCGTCGTCACGGATGAGTTCGTGGACGTAGTACTCATAGGTGCCATCCCGATAGGGATTACCACCCAAACCGGCTACGGCACAGCAGTCGATGAGCGAACGGGTACCGTCTTCATTCGTGCGCAGTTTATTGGCTACGAGACCTGCCATGACCTGTTCCGCCTCAGCCTTGTACTCGGCAGGCAGCACGCCGAGGCGTACTCCTTTCGCTAACGCAAAGCAGTACATCGCCGAACAGGTGGACTCGAGGTAGTTACCTTCTTGTCCGGCACGGTCCGGTACCTGGTACCAGAGATGAGTCTCTTTATCTTGCACGACGAGCAGAGCATCTAAGACGCGACGCAGGATAGCTTCCAGCGCCGGGCGCTCGGGCTGGTCGGCCGGCATCAGTTCCAGCACATCGCACAGCGCCATCACATACCAGCCTTCGGCACGTCCCCAGGTCTCGGGACTGCAACCGGTGATCGAATCACTCCACCCCATCTGACGACTCTCATCCCAACCGTGGTGGTTAAGCCCGTTGGGTTTGAGCGTGTGCTTGTCTACCACAAGGAACTGGTTTGCGATATCCGACCATGCTTCGGGTTCGGGTTTCCACGCCGCATAACGGGCATAGAAAGTAGTACCGGTGAAGAGTCCGTCGAGCCACATCTGGTTAGGATAGACCTGCTTATGCCAGAACCCGCCTTCCGACGTACGAGGTTGCTCGCGAAGCTGGTCACGGAGGGTTTCTATTGCCGTCACATATTGTGGCTTGGGGTTGATCTCGTTCAATAGAATAAGGAAATTACCGCCTTGGATACGATCCATGTTATAGAGAGACTGCTTGTAGGTAAGGATAGACCCGTCTTCACCGATGAACTGGTCGGCAAAGCGCTGCACATGGTCGAGATAGGCTGCGTCACCGGTCTCAGTGTACAGTTCCAGGAACGCCCGCGCCATAAGGGTCGGGGTATATTCCCATTTGGGCTTGGCGGCGCCATCACAGGTCCATAACTCGGGATGATGCTTCATCTCGGATTGCGCGATCGTCTCGGCCGTTTGGAGGTACATCTTGCGTTGGGTGCAGGCCGTCATCAATACGGCTGCCAGAATCAAGAAGAGGGTTATTCGTTTCATGGGTCGTAGAATTTTGTGCAAAATTACATAAAAAATCTGACATACGCAAAAAAAAAGCGCAAAAATTTGCATATATCAGAAAAAAGCAGTACCTTTGCACGCTTTTTTACACAAAAGGGGGGCTATCCGGTTTTGACAGCAGGTAGAATGGTTGTGTAAGCACGCAGAGCAATGAGGCAACGCTCTCTAATCTCGCTTCAAAAGATAACTGGCGAAAGAACTTATGCTCTCGCTGCTTAATCGAAGTACAGTAGATTAGCGTATTTGGGTGCAAGGCACCTGAACGAGACGTCACTCCAAGCCGAGTCTGTGGGCTGAAAGGATATAGTGGCGCAGGAATTCACAGAATAGATGTCGCAGGCTGCGATGCGAGATCGAAGATTTAGCAGATAAGTCGGCAGTTGGTGGCTTGGGTCTTGCTGCCGAACGAAAATGCAGGCCAAGATAAGCGTGTAGAAAGCACAAGTGTTCCTTGTTTGGACGCGGGTTCGAATCCCGCTAGCTCCACACAAAAGAAGATCTTTTGGGATCTAAGGGGGATTCTCACCCGGGTTCTAAGCCCGGAGGGCACGATTAATGCACGAGTGCATTTTTCGAATCCCGCTAGCTCCACTCGCCCGAGCTACGGCTCAATACGATTCGCGACTCTGTCGCTCATATGAATCTTCGCCGTGCTCTGGCTCTCCGATTAAAATATCGCTGCGCTAGCATTTTAATCGGTTCTAATAAAACCTAGTGAGGACTGCTAGTGAAACGATAGTCCGAACTAAGAGCGTAGCACAATACGCGGAACGTCCTTCCGATGAAACGGAAGGAGTGGCCTCCGCCGAGAAAGGTTTCGAGTGTTAGTGTAAGCGAGGGGTATTAGCTCAGTTGGTAGAGCGCAACGTTCGCAATGTTGAGGTCAGGGGTTCGACTCCCCTATGCTCCACAATGGTAGAAGTACGGCAAATACAAACGAAACGCGAACTGAAACAATTCATTCAGTTCGCTAACGATTTGTATGCGGATTGTCCATACTACTGTCCGCCTTTGTTCTTTGACGAGATGAACTGCTTTGACGCGGAGAAGAACCCGGCCTTGGAGGTGTGTGAGCACCAACTTTGGCTGGCTTACCGCGGAAACGAGATCGTGGGACGTATTGCCGGCATCATCAACCGCAAGGCGAATGAGAAATGGAACGTGAAGAAGGTACGTTTCGGTTGGTTCGACTTCATCGATGACCCGGAGGTGAGCAAAGCGCTGTTGGATACGGTTGCAGCCTGGGGAAAGGAACGCGGCATGGACGAGTTGAACGGTCCGGTGGGTTTCACGGACTTCGACCATGAGGGTTTGCTTATCGACGGATACGACTACCCGGCGGTGATGGCGAGCTTGTACAACTACCCGTATTACGTACAACATCTGGAAGCCTACGGACTAACGAAAGAGGCCGATTGGATTGAGATTCGGGTGACTCCGCCTGCAGAAGTGCCGGAACGTCTTGCCCGTATGACCGAAATCATCAAAGAGCGCTCGCACGTACATATCGATAAGGTAAAGGACGCCAAGGAGTTGGTGCGCAAATACGGCATCGAGTACATGGACGTGATCGATACGGCGTACCAGAAGTTATATAACTTCCAACCCATGACCGTCAAGCAGAAGAACTACTACAAGGATATGTACTTCCCGCTGCTGAACTTCGATTTCGTGACACTGGTGGCGAACGAGCAAAACGAGATCGTGGGTGTAGGTTTGGGAATGCCGGATATATCCGACGCGTTGCGTAAATGCGGAGGTAAGTTACTGCCCTTCGGATGGTACCATCTGCTGAAAGCGCTGAAGGCCAAGAAGATGGAGAGTTTCAGTTTTCTGCTGATCGCCGTGCGTCCGGACTACCAGGATAAGGGAATCAATGCGCTGTTCATCGTGGACCAGATTCCGTATATCAACCGGTACGGCATCAAGCGCCTGGAGACGACGAGTATCCTGGAGACGAACACGAAGAATATTGCTAACTTTACGCAGTTCGAGTATATCATCCATAAGCGTCACCGCGCCTATATCAAAGCGATATGACGGGTACGCCGAAGACATATGAAGCGGCCCTGGAGCGCTTGAATGCGTACATCAAGGACCATAACATGCGCCGATCGGTGGTGAGAGAGATGATCCTGGAGCAAGTAGTGGCACTACCCCAACCTTTCACCGCGGAGCAGTTGGCAAAGGCATGTAAGGCAGAGCGCATATCGGTGGGATCGGTGTATAACGTACTGAGCGTGTTTATCGATGCACAGATCGTTCACGCTTTTCAGCGCCAGAGGGGACAGAATGCCACTGAATATGAGTTGACGACGGTTGTGGAAAACTGCATCCAGATGATCTGCGGCAGATGCAAACGCGCGACAACGATACATGATATAGCGATTGAACATTTGATAGCGATTCGCAAGTACTCGAATTTCAATCCGCACCACTATACGCTGTTCATCTACGGAGAGTGCAAACACTGCAGACAAGCGTTATTAACTAAGAAAAAGGCCCTGTAGCTCAATTGAATAGAGTGTCAGATTCCGGTTCTGAAGGTTCTGGGTTTGAGCCCCAGCAGGGTCACAAAAATAGGCAGCGAGTGCTGCCTATTTTTGTGTGTTTGAGATTGTTTGAAATCGTTAGATCTTGTTTGATGTTGTTTGAACCTTCAAACCTTCAAACTATCGTAGATTCAAATCTACGATGATCGGATCGTGGTCGGAGTAGCGGTGAAGAGATTTGTCCTTCTGCTTGCAAGCCGCATGCTGGTAGTACCAATCGGCATTGACGTGCCAGGGACGAACACGAACGATCTGAGTGGACATCGAGGGATTGGCAAAGCAGCGATCGAGATACCCTATCTCCCCTTTATAGACGTACGAATAGTTATCCGGACAGTACTTCGTGATCTGGTCTTCATAGCCCGCCCGAACGAGGGTCTGGATGGGTTGCTCTTGTGTGTAGCAGTTATAGTCTCCTAAGAGCAATATATCCTCATCGCCGTAGCGCGTAACGGCCTTCGGAAGCATGGTCAGCAGAGAATCCGTGTTCTCCATGCGTTTCTCATTCGTGTTATACCCTCCGCGACCGAGACGTTTGGATTTAAGATGGTTGAGACCGACGATGAAGCGTTCACCGCTAGCGAGATCTTCGAAACCTTGCGCGAACATACGCGCGTAGTAATGAGAGGTGGAGTCATGGTACGCCGAGAGGGGTTGTGCATAAGGACGCACGCGACGGGTGTCATAGACGAAACAACAACCGATCCGGTCGATGTCGGGCATCGGCATCGCTACGTACGCATAGTGGCCGTGTTTGTTGAGTTCAGCGAGCAGCATCTCCGGGGCTTTGGTACCCACCTGCATCTCGCAGAACGCGAAGAGATCGGCATGCATCGCACAGAGGGCGGAAACGAGTTTGCGGGTTTGGAGCGCTTGCTGAGCAGGAGTCGTTTTCTTATGGGCGTACCCACCCAGGTCCGCGAAGTAGTTCTCGATATTCGCTCCTACGACACGGAGTTCACCTTTCTTGGGTTTAGGCAGTTTATCCACCGGCGTATGGAAGGTCTTGACACCTTGTCCGGTCACGAAATGCCGTTCACTCGTCACGCGTGCTGTGAACGCGCGTACGCGATCACCTGTGCGAACCTTATAGTATTGGTTCCGGCAGTGGATGACGATCGAGTTGGCACGATTGGACGCCTTGATCTGCCAATAAGCAGTACTGTCACCGTCCGCCAGCCCTACCGCCCGTTCTTCGGGACAGTAGATCCGTTCCGGCGCCAGCATGAGGGAGTCGTAAAAACTGCCGCACACCACAAGGGGAGTTGTCACTTGTACCATCTGGTCATGGTACGTAGCCCAGTTTGCCTGAAGTTGCTCTAACGAAACACGCTCCACCGCCGAGACGGAGAGCGTGTAAAAGAGCGATAACAAAAAAATCTGTTTTCTCATAGTAGTTGCGGAGGGCGGGATCGAACCACCGACCTTCAGGTTATGAGCCTGACGAGCTACCACTGCTCTACTCCGCGCCGCTTGCACTAATACTCGCACGACTGCGCGCTCTGCGCTTGTAGGGTGCTACGTATTGTGCTACGCTCTTCGGTCGGAATATCGTTACACTAGCATTCCTCCCGAATGAAATTTACCGATTAAAACGCTAGCAGAGCGATGTTTTAATCGGAGAGGAGGAAGTACGTCGACTATACGAATCGCGGGGCGATGAAGTCGTCGTAAGTCACTTCCGACGTAAAAGCGGGTGCAAAGGTACTGCTTTTTTGCGACATATGCAAATTTTTTTACATTTTTTTTGCAAATATGCTATTTTTTTTGTACCTTTGCACCCGAAATTGAGAAATTATGGCAAGATTTATCGTAATGGCAGAAGAAGGTGAGCACGAACTGCTGGACCAGGTGAAGGAGAAGTTAGGTTTGGACCTGAGTGATGCCGAACTCATCTATACGGGTGTGGGTGCGATCAATGTGATTCAGCACTTGCAGCACCTGGACCGCGAGGCGGAGATCTATAATATCGGTTATGCCGGTAGTGCGAACTTCGATATCGGTACATGGGTGGAAGTGACGGAAGTAAGGCTGAATCATCCGGCGGTCTCCTACTCGGAGCCCGAATTAAAAATTCAAAATTCAAAATTCAAAATTAAAAATTGTCGTCAGGCGATATGCTATACGAATACCGATTTTGTGCTGCAATCGGATTACGAGGATTGCGTGTTTGATATGGAACTGGCATTTATCGCCGCGCTGGGATTCAAGAACCTGCACGCACTCAAATATGTGAGCGATAACTTGTCGCTCCATGCCTATCATGACTTAACACACGGTGTGGAATGACTACTATTTTTCTAAAGCCACATAAAGAGGAGTCACTGAAGCGGTATCACCCGTGGGTGTTTTCGGGTGCTATTGCGCGGGTGGTGTTAGACGCCGCTCATAAAGCCGCAGCGCCGGAAGAGGGAGAACTCGTTTGCGTGCGATCGGCAGCGAATGAGGTGTTAGGTGTCGGTCATTGGCAAGTGGGCAGTATCGCGGTGCGGATCCTGGAATTCGGAGCAGAGGAATTGCCGAAAGATTTCTGGAAGGCACGGATTCGGGCGGCGTACGAAATGCGCAAGTCCGTGGGCCTTGTGCAAGTCGAAAGTCAAAAGTCGAAAGAAAAAAGCTATAATGATACCTACCGGTTGGTGCATGGAGAGGGCGATTGGTTACCGGGATTGATCGTGGATGTGTACGCCGATACGGCGGTGGTGCAAGCGCACTCGGTAGGCATGCATGTGAGTCGGAAAGAGATTGCGGAGGCGATTGTAAAGGAAGTGCCGCAGGTCAAGAATGTCTATTATAAGAGCGACGATACCTTGCCGTTTAAGGCGGACATATCCGAACCAAAGGTTGGATATTTAGTCGAAAGTCGAAAGACAAAAGACCGCTCCGCTCAAAGCGATGAATTCTGGTCGACGGAGAATGGACTTTCTTTCCGGATTGATTGGTTGAGGGGACAGAAGACGGGATTCTTTGTCGATCAGCGGGAGAACCGGGCTTTGGTGGAGCGGTACGCGAAGGACAAAGATGTACTGAACATGTTCTGCTATACAGGAGGGTTCTCGTTATATGCACTACGAGGCGGCGCGAAGAGCGTGGACTCGGTGGATGTGAGTCAGAAGGCGATAGACTTAGTGAACGTCAATGTGGCGAAGAATTTTCCTGAGGCAACGAATCACACGGCCGTTGCGGCTGATGCGTTTGACTATCTGAGTCAACAGAAAGCGGAGGGTAAGACCTATGACTTGATTATCCTGGATCCTCCTGCTTTTGCCAAACATCGGGATGCAGTAAAGAATGCGTTACGGGGTTACCAACGCATCAATGCGAAGGCGATAGAGATGATTCGGAAGGGAGGCATTTTGTTCACGTTCTCCTGTTCGCAGGCAGTGGATAAAGAGGCATTCCGGCTGGCGGTGTTTAGTGCTGCCGCACAGGTAGGAAGGAAAGTGCGGATCTTGCATCAGTTGCATCAACCGCAGGACCATCCGATCAATATCTATCACCCGGAAGGCGAGTACCTGAAGGGTTTAGTCCTCTACGTGGAATAAACCCTATTTGAGATTTAAGATTTAAGATTTATGATTTTGGTATGTTTTGACACGGAGACGACGGGATTGGATGTGCAGAAGGAGCATATCATTCAGTTGTCGTTGGTGAAGTTTGACACGGAGACGTGGCAGATGTTGGACCAGCGGGATTGGTATATCCTACCGGAAGGAGAGTTCGAGATTCCTGCCGAAGCCGAGGCGGTGCACCATATCAGTAAGGCGTTTTTGCTGGAACACGGCGTGAGTCTCAGAAGCATTTACGACGATTTTATCGCCTTCACGCAGGGTTGCGATATGCTCAGTTACAACGGTAACGGCTACGATGCTCCGCTGCTGCACTATAACTTAGAGCGTCTGGGTTTGAACTTCGATTTTGAAGGTCGAACCTGGTACGACGCGTTGCTGCTGGAACGTATCCACACAGCAGGAATGGTGGATGAAAACGGAGAGAAACTGCATAATAACCTGACCAGTGCGTACATGCGTTATTACGGTCATCCGTTCGAGGGTGCGCATAACTCGCTGGACGACGTAATGGCGACGATAGAGGTGTTTAAGGCACAAGTGGCAGCACATGGTTGGGAATGGACGAAACGGGATGAGTTCGGGTTCATCTGCTTTGACCGTTGGTTAGTGAAGAAGGGCCCGTATTACTACCTGACGCAGGGCGCACATAAGGGTGAGAGTATCGAGTCGATGTTACGGATCGACAAGAGTTACCTGGAGTGGATCTGTGACAAATGCAAATGGACGGACGAACAGACGAGAGGGATCATCCTTCCATTCCTTGGAAGGAAATTGGAAATTGGAAATTGTAAATTGGAAATTGCTCCAAAAACTCCTTCGAGGGGTAAAAAACACAGCAAAGGGGTGATTACAGACGCTGATTTGTGCCTTTTTTAATACTGTACCTTCGGCCCTCCCGCAAGCGGGTTCCCGCCGAAATTACGTTCGCACTATCGTGCAAACTACAAACAATTTGCCCAAAAACAAAAAAAATACAAGCATTTTTCATTTTTTTGGCAAAATATTTGTGTATTTGAAAAATTTGTAGTAATTTTGCACCCGCTTTTGAAAAACGGCCGGTTGGATGAGCGACTTAGTCAGCGGTCTGCAAAACCGTTTAGAGCGGTTTGACTCCGCTACCGGCCTCTGAAGACAGTCACTCCAAAACAAGTGACTGTCTTATTTTAGATTTAAGATTGAAGATTGAAGATTTATGGATTCTGTCATTAAGGACATAACGGAACAGGAGTACAAGTACGGGTTCACGACGGATGTGGAGACGGATATTGTACCGGCAGGACTGAACGAGGATATCGTTCGGTTGATTTCGGCAAAGAAAAACGAGCCGGAATGGTTGCTCGAGTTCCGTCTAAAAGCCTTCCGTAAATGGCAGACCATGCAGGTGCCTACCTGGGCACACTTGGATATTCCGGAGATTGACTTCCAAGCAATCTCGTATTATGCGGCTCCCCGAACCAAGAACAAAGAGCAAGGACAGAAGGACGAGATCGACGAAGAGATCATGAAGACCTTCGACAAGTTGGGTATTCCCTTGGAAGAACGGGCTGCATTAGCAGGGAATATGGCGGTGGATGCGGTGATGGACTCGGTGAGCGTAAAGACGACCTTCCGCGAGACTTTGGCCGAGAAAGGGATTATCTTCTGTTCGATCAGTGAGGCAGTACGCGAGTATCCGGAATTGGTGAAGCAATATTTGGGGAGCGTTGTTCCTTCGAGCGATAATTTCTACGCCGCTTTGAATTCGGCGGTGTTTAGTGATGGAAGTTTTGTTTATGTCCCGAAAGGGGTTCGTTGTCCGATGGAACTGAGTACCTATTTCCGTATCAACGCAGGGAATACGGGTCAGTTTGAGCGGACGTTGTTGATTGCTGATGAAGGTGCGTATCTGTCTTATTTAGAGGGTTGTACGGCGCCGATGAGGGATGAAAACCAGTTGCATGCAGCGATTGTGGAGATCGTGGTGCATAAAGACGCGGAGGTGAAGTACTCGACCGTGCAGAACTGGTATCCGGGTGATAAGAACGGTAAGGGCGGTATCTATAATTTTGTAACCAAACGCGGTATCACGCACGAGAATGCGCGGTTGAGTTGGACGCAGGTGGAGACCGGAAGTGCGATCACGTGGAAATACCCGAGTTGTATCTTAAAGGGCGATAACTCCAGTGCCGAGTTCTATTCGGTGGCGGTGACCAATAATTTCCAGCAGGCGGATACGGGTACGAAGATGATTCATATCGGTAAGAACACGCGAAGCCGGATCATCTCGAAAGGTATCTCGGCGGGGCACAGTCAGAATGCGTACCGGGGATTGGTGAAGATGGGCGCGAAAGCCGAGAACGCCCGCAACCATAGTCAGTGCGACAGTTTGCTACTGGGTGATACCTGCGGTGCACACACCTTCCCGGATATGATTATCTCTAATCCTACCGCGACCGTCGAACACGAGGCCACAACGAGTAAGATCAATGAAGATCAGTTGTTCTATTGCCGTCAACGCGGTATAGGTGTAGAGGATGCCGTAGGCCTCATCGTGAACGGTTATGCCAAAGAGGTAATGGATAAATTACCGATGGAGTTTGCCGTTGAGGCCCAGAAACTACTGCAAGTGAGTCTTGAAGGAAGCGTCGGCTAAAGATCAATATGACTCGCCAATATTGGCGAATTCAAAAAGAGGGATGCGGATTGTGAGAAACGATCCGCATTTTCTGTGGTCAGATAGTGGCACGTGCCGTTGAGCGAAAGCTGGTCGCGATACTCGGGATGACGAGCAAGGTAATCGGCGAGAGAAGCGGCTACGAGGGAGCCTTGGGCGATTGTTTTTATTTCGAGACCTCGAGATCTCGACATCTCGAGATTTCGATTGATTTTTTCAAGCAATAAGGGATAGTGGGTACAACCGAGGACGAGGGTGTCTATCTGCGGATCTTTGGCGAGGATTTCGGTCAGATATTTGTCCACGAAATAGTCTGCACCATCATTGAGATGCTCTCCGGATTCGATAAGGGGGACCCACATGGGGCAGGCTTGCTGAGTGACGACAAGACCGCCTTCGGCTGTAAGACCGTTAGCACTGTAAGACCGCTTCGCTGTAGGACCGTCCTGCGGACTGTAAGATATTTTCTCCAATTCAAGGACGTAGGATTCCGAAGAAACGGTAGCAGGTGTCGCAAGAATGCCGACATGACCTGTTTTTGTGATGGTGGGTACCGCTTCTACCGTTGGACGAATGACACCGAGGACGTTGACCCTTCGGGATTGGTGATTGGTAATTTGTAATTGGTGATTTATTTCCGGTAGATCTTTCTGCTGTATCGTTCTAAGTGCCTTTGCACTTGCCGTGTTGCAGGCCAAAATGATTAAGGCACAATCATGGTCGATGAGGTAGTTGACGGCCTCCAGGGTATAACGATAGATGACATCGAACGAGTGCGTGCCGTAGGGTGCACGCGCATTGTCTCCGAGGTAGAGGTAATCATACTCGGGAAGTTGCTTACGGATGGCTTCCAGGATGGTCAAACCACCGTATCCGCTATCAAAAATACCGATTTTTGCCATAATCGGCTGCAAAATTACAAAAAAATTTGCATATGTGCAAAAAAAAGTGTATCTTTGCACGCTAATTCGTATGAATTACAATAAAATTGTAAAAAATATTAAAAATATACGTATATGAAATTCAATGTTTCGAGTTCTAAACTCTTTTCTCAATTGCAGGCTGTAAGCCGTGTTATTAACAACAAAAATGCCCTGCCCATCTTGGACGATGTGCTGTTTGACTTGGTATGTAACGAATTGAAGTTAACCGCTTCGGACGGTGAGACGACGATCCGTACGAGTGTAGAGGTGGATGGCGTTGAGGGTCAAGGTAAAGTTGCTTCGGCAGCTAAGTTACTGCTGGAGACGCTGAAGGAGTTCAGTGAGCAACCGCTTGCGTTCACCATCGACGAGAACAATTTTGCGGTTAGCATGGTTAGCCAGAACGGTACTTATTCGTTCGTAGGCGTGAACGGCAACGAGTATCCGGAGATGCCGGCTGCTGAAGAAGGTGCACGTGTGATCACGATGCCGGCAGAGGTGCTGCAGAGTGCCATCGAGAAGACCATCTTCTGCACCGCTGACGATGACCTGCGTCCGGTGATGAACGGTGTTTATTTTGACATCGCCGCAGACAAAGTGACGATGGTGGCAACGGACGCGCACCGTCTGGTTCGTTATACAAACACGGGTGTACAGGCAGGTGAGGCAGCCAGCTTCATCTTACCGAAGAAACCAGCAAGTCTGTTGAAGAACCTGTTGGCGAAAGAAGAGGACGCGGTGAAAGTGACCTTCGGTGCAAAGAACGCTCGTTTTGAGTTCGGCAGCACGATCATCGTTTGCCGTCAGATCGAGGGTCGTTTCCCGAACTACAATGCCGTTATCCCGCAGGCTAACCAGAATATCGTGACGGTTGATCGTCAGACGATCATCAACGCGTGCAAGCGTGTGGCTGTGTTCGCTAACAACGGTACGGCACAGTTGCGTCTGGCGCTGAGCGAGAACCAGATTAAGATTTCGGCACAAGATATCGATTTCTCGACGAGTGCGGAAGAGACGATCGCTTGCGAGTATGCAGGTACGCCTATGGCTATCGGTTTCAAGGCTCCGTTCCTGATTGACCTGCTGAGTTCGATTGAGAGTGCAGACGTGCAGCTGAAGTTGGCTGACCCGGCACGTGCAGGTTTGATTATGCCGGTTGAGAACGCGGAGAACGAGGATGTTCTCATGTTATTAATGCCGATGCTGTTGAACGATTAATATGTTTCGTTCATTGACAGCGCAAGAGATTGCGCAACTGGAGGCACAGGGTTGTACGGCACAGAACTGGGCGGAGGTGGAAGTAGCTGAAGCTTTTGACCCGCAGTATGTGCGTCACACCAATTTCTCCGGACATAATAAGATCGGTGCGTTCGGTAAGGAGATAGAACTTCCGGGTGGGTTGAAGATCCATTCGGGTATCTATAACGCAACCTTGCATAACTGCGAGGTGGGTAACGATGCGCACCTGTATAATATTCACAATTACATAGCGAACTACCATATCGGTAACAACACCTGTATCGAGAACGTGAATGCGATCCTGGTGGATGGCAAGAGTACATTCGGTAACGGTGTCCGTGTGCCGGTGATGAATGAAGGCGGTGGTCGCGAGATACCGATTTTCAATGAGTTAAGTGCGAGTCTGGCATATATCCTGACGCTTTACCGGCATCGTCCGAAGATGATTCACGAGTTGGAGCAGCAGATCGATGCGTACGCTGAGGCACAGGCTTCGGATCACGGTTATATCGGTGATCATGTACGTATCTTGAATTGCGGTAGCATCAAGAACGTGAAGATCGGTGACTACGCCGAGTTGATCGGTGTGAGTCGTTTGAAAAACGGTACCATCAACTCGAACGAGGCCGCGCCGGTTCGTCTGGGTAGCGGTGTGAAGTGTATTGATTTTATCCTCGCTTCGGGTGTGGAGATCGGTGACTCAACGTTAGTGGACAAGTGTTTTGTGGGTCAGGGAACGATCTTCGACAAGCACTACTCTGCCGGTGAGAGTCTGTTCTTCTCGAACTGTCAAGGTATGCACGGTGAGGCTTGTGCTATTTTCGCAGGTCCGTACACCGTGACGCACCATAAGAGCACCCTGCTGATTGCCGGTATGTTCTCGTTCCTGAACGCAGGTTCGGGTAGCAACCAGAGTAACCACATGTACAAGTTAGGTCCGATCCACCAGGGCGTAGCAGAACGCGGAGCGAAGACGACGAGTGACAGTTACCTGTTATGGCCGAGTAAGGTGGGAGCTTTCAGTCTGGTGATGGGTCGTCATACGCATCATGCGGATACAAGCGATCTGCCGTTCTCGTACCTGATTGAGAACCAGGCAGAGAGTTTCTTGGTTCCGGGTGCTAACCTGCGTACCGTAGGTACGATCCGTGACGCACAGAAATGGCCGAAGCGTGATAACCGCAAGGATCCGCATAAGTTGGATCAGATCAATTTCAACCTGTTAAGTCCGTACACGGTGCAGAAGATGTGGCGTGGTCGGGAAGTGCTGAATGAACTGCAGGCGCTGAGCGGCGAGAACACGGAGGTGTACGGTTACCGGAACTGTAAGATCCGCAACTCGAGTCTGGTGCACGGTCGTGAGTTATACACGATCGGTATCCAGAAGTTCCTGGGTAACAGTATCATCAGCCGCTTGGAAAAGAGCGAATGGCATAACTTGGATGAACTGCGTGCAGCACTGCGTCCGGACAGCGAAGCGGGATTAGGTGATTGGGTTGATATGGCGGGTCTGATTGCTCCTCGCGGTGAGGTGACCCGACTGCTGAATGATATCGAGCAAGGCCGTTTAAGCCTGGAGGCTATTCAGAACCGTCTGGTGGAGATGCATGCTAACTACTACTCGTATGAGTGGACCTGGGCTCTGGATAAGTTAGAGCAAGTATGGGGTTGCAGCCTCGCTGAGGTGACGATAGACAAAGTGCGCAAGACCGTTCAAGACTGGCGGAATGCGGTGGTTAAGTTGGACCAGATGGTTTACGACGATGCCCGTAAGGAGTTCGATTTGAACAGCCAGACCGGTTTTGGTGTGGATGGCGATCGCAACCAGGCACAGGCTGACTTCGAAGAGGTTCGCGGTAGTTTTGAGTCCAACTCGTTTGTGAAGGCGGTGTTGGAGCATATCGAGACGAAGACCAAGTTAGGCAATCGAGTGTTAGAAAAACTCGCTTGCATTGGAGATTGAAGATTGAAGATTTTGAGCGAAGCAAAGGTTACCATATTAGGTTGCGGAAGTGCAAAGCCGACGAAGACGACGTCTCCTTCGGCACAGTTGGTGGATATAGGCGACAAGCGGTTCCTGGTAGATTGCGGTGAAGGAGTGATCCTGACGATGCAGAAACTGGGAATTCGCACGGCTCGTCTGTATAACATCTTCATCTCGCACCTGCATGGAGATCATTGCTTCGGGCTGATCGGTTTGCTGACCACTTTGGGCATGCTCAAGCGCACGCAACCGATGCATATCTACGCGCAACCGGACCTGGAGAAGTTACTGACTCCCCTACTCGATTATCACGCGAATGACCGCGAGTATGAGATCATTTTTCATCCCATCAACCCGCGCAAGCACGAGGTTATTTATGAGGACCGGACGGTGAGTGTGGAGACTATTCCGTTGAAACACGGTGTACCGACCTGCGGGTTCTTGTTCAAGGAGACACGAAGGGTGAAGAAAGACGATGGTTCGTTCGAATACGTGACCACGAAGCGCTACGCCTATTGTTCGGATACGCAGTACAGCGAGAAGATCGTTCCTATCATCGAGGGTGTGGAAGCCTTGTATCACGAGTCCACTTTCCTGAACGAGCACGGCGCACGCAGCAAAGAGGTTAAACACTCTACTGCGGCCGAGGCTGCTACGATCGCCAAGTTGGCGAAGGTGGGTAAGTTAATTTTGGGACATTACTCGGCGCGTGTGGAAGATCATAGTCTCTTCCTCAATGAAGCCAAACCGATATTTGACAATACCGTTTTGGCGGAAGAGAATGATGTTATAATGATGTAATGATGCACGATGGCTAAATCTACCGTTCAATATGTCTGTTCGTCCTGTGGGGCTAAAGCTCCGCAGATGCTGGGTCGTTGTCCGGTTTGCGGCGAATGGGGGACGTACGAAGAGGAAGTCCTTACTCCTTCAGCGAAGCGGTCCTTCAGCGCAAGCGGTCTTTCAGGCGCAGCCGGTCAGCCGAAACGTCTGCAAGACGTTGAGGCTACAGAAGAGATGCGCCTGGATATGCACAACGGAGAGTTCAACCGGGTGTTAGGCGGAGGACTCGTGCCGGGCAGTCTGGTACTGTTAGGCGGAGAACCGGGTATCGGCAAATCGACCTTGGCCTTGCAAGTGCTGATGCAGCAAGGAGAACGCAAGACTTTCTATGCCTCGGGAGAGGAGAGTGCACGGCAGATCAAGTTACGTGCCGAACGAATTGCGGGTAATGCAGAGAACTTGTATATATCGAGTGAGACCTCGCTGGAACGGATCCTGGAGCAAGTGAAGGAGTTAGAACCGGAGATTGTGGTGATTGATTCGATCCAGACGATAGGGACAGAAGCGGTGGAAGCGACGATCGGCAGTCTGACGCAGGTTCGGGAATGTGCAGCGCGGATTATGGAGTTCGCCAAGACGAAGAATATACCGTTTATCATCATCGGGCATATCAATAAAGAGGGTTCGTTGGCGGGTCCGAAAGTGCTGGAGCATATCGTGGATACGGTGTTGCAGTTCGAAGGAGACCAGCAGTATATGTACCGTATTCTGCGGGCACAGAAGAACCGGTTCGGTTCGACCTCGGAGATCGGCATCTACGAGATGCGGCAAGACGGATTAAGGGAGGTGACTAATCCTTCGGAGTTGCTGCTTTCGACCGCACGGGAAGGCCTCTCGGGTATTGCTATCGCCGCAGCGGTGGAGGGCGTACGACCGTTCCTGATTGAGGTGCAAGCCTTGGTGTCGAGTGCCGCGTACGGTACGCCGCAACGTTCTTCGACGGGTTTTGACGGAAGGCGATTGAATATGCTGCTGGCGGTATTGGAGAAACGCGTCGGTTTCAAATTGCTGCAGAAAGATGTGTTTTTGAATATTGCAGGCGGGTTGCGGGTACAGGATCCGGCGATTGACTTGGCGGTATTGGCCGCAGTGCTGAGCAGTAATATGGATATCGCTTTGGACGCAGGAACCTGTCTTTGCGGAGAAGTAGGTTTGGCGGGTGAGATACGTCCGGTTAACCGCATTGAGCAGCGTATTGCGGAAGCACAGAAATTAGGTTTCAGACGAATCCTTATTCCTGCAGAACAAAAGATTGATCCTGCACGATATACGATACAAATAACTCCGGTCAAGAAGGTAACAGATGCTTTTAGACTATTGATAAAAAATTAGAACCGAAGCGACGATGGGAACATAATAGTCGCAAAGAAAAAATGAAAAAGATATTATTCGTTATTGCATGTGTATGCATGGTGTTGGGTTTGGTTAGTTGCAAGAAAAGCAAAAGCAGCGACAAGGCCACAGAAAAAACCGTATTGAAATACCTGCCCGGTACGTGGAAGATCTCGCAGGTAGTGGATGAAGACGGAATGAAAGAGGATTTCAAGGGTAATATAGTACTTACCTTTGGTAAGCAGGAAAGCGAAAGTGATAGCGGATCAGATCGCCTATGGGGATATTTCAAGTATGAGGAAAACGGTTATACCGTTATTGAACGCGGTACGTGGAATATTGAACCGTCGAGTGAGGATAAGGGCGTCTTCTTCTACTGCCGCAACGGCAATAGTATGGTGATCATCGGTGCAGATGATATCTATTACATCACCCGCATCAGTGCCTCCTCAATGCGTTGGGAAATTGGCGACGATGTATCCGGTTATATCTTAAGCCGTGTGGATTGATATCCTTTGATATAACATGCGCGTGCGCGGGTGGATAAAATATAGTGTGATCGTTGTGCTTCTGATGAGCACCGGTATCGGTATGCGTGCCCAGAACACGGGGTTGGATCAGCCATACCTGGGTGAGATCGGCATTCAAGGGGGTTGCGGTTATTATGTGGGAGATGCCACACCGCATATCTTCATGAATGTACGGGAAGCGTACGGCGTACATTTTCGCTATAAGTTCACCAAGCGTTGGGCGGTGCAGGCGAAGATCTCCGGTCAACGGATCACCGGAAACGAGTACACGATTCGCGGTGAGAAGTTGGATAGCAAATGGACCAACAGATTGTATGGGGCAGATATCATGGCGGAGTTTAACTTCTTCCGTTTTGGCAGTTCCAACAAATACGACAAACGAATTCGTCCTTACACACCGTATATCTTCATGGGTATAGGTATCGGTATGTATAGCGATATCAAGTACAGCGGAGAGAAGACTGTCACCGCAGCCGGTTATTTCCCTTTGGGTTTGGGCTTCAAGTGGAAATTTCACGAGCGTATAGGTCTTAATGTCGCCTGGCAGCATAACATCTGGTTCTCCGATGATGTAGAAGGCCAACACGCGCTCAACGACAAGCACCATCTGAACGGATGGAACTGGATGAACTGCGATATAACAAGTATGCTCACTGTTGGCATAGTTTTTGAGATAGCTAAAGCGCACAAAGCTTGCAGAATTTGTAACTGGTAATAAAATGGATTATAAAGAACAAATAAGCCAATCGCGCCTGCCGCGTCATATCGCCATCATTATGGACGGTAACGGTCGCTGGGCGAAGAAACAAGGTTTGGCACGTATGTTCGGTCATCGTCAGGGAGTGGAGACCGTGCATAACATCACCGAGGCGGCCGCTGAATTAGGTATTGAGTACCTGACGTTATACACCTTCTCCACGGAGAACTGGAATCGGCCGAAAGAGGAGGTGGATGCGCTGATGACGTTGCTGGTGGATACGATCGTCAAAGAGACGCCGACGCTGATGAAAAACAACGTACGGTTACAGACGATCGGAGACATCAACCGTTTGCCAGAAGTCACGCGTCAGAAGTTCCTGGGATGCATCGAGCAGACGAGCGTTAACACGGGTCTGACGATGGTGATTGCACTCAGTTACTCGGCGCGTTGGGAGATCACGGAAGCAGTGCGTGAAGCAGTGCGTATGACACAAAGCGGTTCGTTACGCCCGGAAGATGTCAATGAGCAGTTTGTCTCGACGCTGATGACGACCAAGAACATGCCGGATCCGGATCTGCTTATCCGCACCAGCGGTGAGTACCGGATCAGCAATTTCCTGCTGTGGCAACTGGCATACAGTGAGCTCTATTTCACCGACTGCCTCTGGCCTGAGTTTACGGTAGAAGAGTTCTATAAGGCCATCATCGATTATCAGAAACGTGAAAGAAGATTTGGAAAGACGAGTGAACAGATTCATTAATATATTATTTTTGGTGCTATTCAGTGTCGGTGTTTTTGCTCAAGACATTGAATACGGCATGACGCGTAAGACGTACGAGATCGCGGGTATTGAGGTGCAAGGAGCTGAGAACTATGAGGACTTCGTGTTGATCGGTTTCTCCGGTTTGGCGGTAGGCGATAAGATCGATGTACCCGGTTCGCAGATCACGAAAGCTATCAAACGGTTCTGGAAACAGGGACTGTTCTCGAATGTAAGTATCAAAGCCAAGAAAACAGAAGGAAACAAGATATGGTTGATCATCGAGTTGGAGCAACGTCCCCGTATCAGCGAAGTGCGTTTTGAGGGTTTGAAGAAAAGCGAACGGGAAGATATCGAGATCAAATGCGGTATACGCCAGGGTTCGCAGATGACACCGAACGTTGAGGATCACGCCAAGACGGTGATTAAGAAATACTTCGCCGAGAAGGGTTTTCATAATGCGCAAGTGCATATCATCCAGAAACCCGATGAGGATCATAAGGGGTATGTACGTGTGATGGTGGCGGTGGATAAGAAAGCGAAGACAAAAGTAGGTAAGATCTATCTGACCGGTAATGAAGCCTTGACAGACGTACAGATCAACAAGGCGATGAAGAAGACCAACGACAACCACATCGTCAATCTCTTCCGCACCAAGAAATTCGTTACCGCCGAATACGAGAAAGACAAAGAGGCGGTGATTGAGAAATACAACGAGTACGGTTACCGCGATGCGTATATCGTAGCGGACAGCGTGGTGCCCAACCCGGAGAATCCGGACCGTGTGGATGTATATATGACCATCAGCGAGGGTGACAAGTACTATGTTCGTTCGATCAAATGGGTGGGTAACACGATTTATCCATATGAATATCTGGATGCTACGTTAGGTATCAAGCCGGGTGATGTATATAACCTGAAGACTTTGAATGAGCGTCTGCAGACGGATGATGATGCGGTGAGCAAGTTATACACCGACCGAGGTTACCTCTTCTTCAATGTAGAGCCGGTTGAGGTGAATGTAGAGAACGACTCGATTGACTTTGAGATGCGTATGTACGAAGGTAAACCGGCCACGATCAACGAGATCAATATCGTCGGTAACACGCGTGTGTACGAGCATGTCGTACGTCGTGAGTTGTACACCAAACCGGGTCAGTTGTATTCGCAGTCGGATATTATGCGTTCGCTGCGTGAGTTAGCGCAGATGGGTCACTTCGATCAGGAGAAGTTAGTGCCGGACATCCAACCGGATCCGGAGAACGGAACCGTGGATATCACGTATAACCTGGAGACCAAGTCCAGCGATCAGGTGGAGTTCTCTTTGGGTTGGGGTGCAACGGGTCTGACGGGTTCTATCGGATTCAAGTTCACCAACTTCGCTATCCAGAACATGTTCAACAAGAAAGCCTACCGTATCCTTCCGCAAGGCGAGGGTCAGACTTTCTCTATCAACCTGCGTACGAACGGTATCTACCAGACCTCGGTATCGCTCTCGTTCCTGGAGCCTTGGTTAGGCGGCAAACGTCCGAATCAGTTCAGCGCCAGTTTGTTCTTCTACAACCAGACGGGTTGGTCCAGCCGTTACCAGAAGGCATATCAAAACCTGTATAACTCCTATTCCAGTTATTATTACTACTCGGGTAACTCGAATTATTACCAGCAGTTAGCGGAAGCAGAGGCCGATAAGGATAAGTTCATTCGCCAGTTCGGTGCAGCAGTCGGATACGGTAAGCGTCTGCGTTGGCCGGACGACTATTTCACGTTCTACGTGGAGTTGAGTTATACCTTATTCTGGATGAAAGATTGGCCTTATCTGCTGATTACCAACGGTATGGCGCATAACTTAGCATTGAACCTGCAACTGAGTCGTTCGTCCATCGACAACCCGATCTATACGCGTCGCGGAAGTCAGTTTACTATAGGATTGAAGATCACACCACCGTGGTCACTATTCAGCAACAAGGACTACTCGCAGTTACCGGCTAACGAGCGGTATCACCTGATTGAGTACCATAAATGGAAACTGTCGGGTCGTGTGTTCACACCGCTGACCAGGGATAGCAAGTTGGTTCTGATGACCCGTGCCGAGTTCGGTTACCTCGGTCATTTCAACAAATATGCCAAGTCGCCGTTTGAGACCTATTACATGGGAGGTGACGGTATGGCCGGTTATTCGTCCGGTTACTCAACCGAGTACGTAGCGTTACGTGGTTATTCTGCGGGGTCGCTTACTCCGTACGATATCTCCAGCGGTCGTAACTTAGGATATGTGTATAACAAATTCACGATGGAACTTCGTTACCCGATCACGCTGGAGCAGAACGCCACTATCTGGGCGCTCGGATTCCTGGAAGCAGGTAACTGTTTCGCGGACATCCGTGAGTTTAACCCGTTCAACCTCAAGCGCTCCGCAGGTGTGGGTGTACGTATCTTCCTGCCTATGTTCGGTTTGTTAGGTATCGATTGGGGTTGGGGTTTCGACAAGATCAACGGTTCGAAGCAGTATAGCGGTAGTCAGTTCCACTTCGTGCTCGGACAAGATTTATAAAGACCGCTTCGCTCAAAGAATAAAGACCGCAGCCTTTGGCTGCTAAAAGAATAAAGACAAATATGAAAAAGATATTCATTATTCATTATTCATTTTTAATTGCAGCTCTGCTGCATTGTGGCACGACTTTTGCGAAGGATCAACCGATCGCGTACATTGATATGCAGTATATCCTCAAGAACCTGCCGCAATACGAGCAGGCGAATGAGCAGTTGACGATGCTGTCCAAGAGATGGCAGAAAGAAGTGGATGCAGCTCAGCAGGAAGCACGGGTGTTAGCTACTAACTACCAGACCGAGCAGATCTTCCTTTCCGAGAACATGCGTGCTCAACGCGAACAGGAGATTGTGAAGAAAGAGCAAGAGGTGTTGGAACTCAAGCGTAAGTATTTCGGTCATGAAGGTGAGTTATACAAGAAACGCGAGGCATTGATCAAGCCTATTCAGGACGAAGTGTATAATGCGATTCAGGAGGTAGCTAACGAGAAACGGATTGATGTGGTCAAAGACCGTTCGGCTGATCCGGCGCTCATTTATATGTCCTCTAAATTGGACGTTTCCGATCAGGTGCTACGCAAACTCGGAGCGAAATAAAGTATAAGTAGAAAATTTAAAGTTTAATGTTTATAGAAATGAAAAAGATTATTATTGCAATGATGCTGGTTTTGCCGATGCTTGCCAGCGCACAGAAATTCGGTCACATCAACACGCAGGAACTCTTTGCTCAGATGCCGGAAGTGAATCAAATCAAACTGAAGATGGATACCATCAACAGTCAATATGAGAATCAGTTGGCTATGATGCAGGAGGAGATTCAGAAGAAGATGCAGGATTATCAGGCTCAGGAGGCAACCATGCCTGACGCAGTGAAGCAGATTCGTCAGCAGGAGTTGCAGGAGATGAACCAGCGTATCCAATTGTTCTATCAGACCGCAGAGCAGGACATTCAGAAGAAACAGCAGGAATTGCTGGCTCCGGTTCACGAGAAGATGGTGAAAGCCATCAAGGCCGTTGGTGACCGCGAAGGTTACACCTATATCTTCGACAGCGCTGCGATGCAGTATATCTCGGATGGAGCGAACGATGTGATGTCGGCTGTTAAGAAAGAACTCGGTATTAAATAATGGCAGACGGATATCTGGAGAGTCATTACGCGGAGTATGAGAAGAAAAAAGCGGAATGGCTGAAAAAGAAAAAAAAGTTTAGTTATGGTACAAAAAATTCAACAAACACTGCGCGATAGTGCAGCTGCGAGATGGACCGTCCTTGTTCTGGTGGCATCGATGATGTTCTTCGCATATATGTTCGTGGACATCCTCTCACCCTTAGCTTCGTTGCTCAACGAATCGATCGGTTGGGATCAAGGTGTGTTCGGTACCTATGCAGCAGGTGAGTACCTGCTGAACGTGTTCGGTTTCCTCATCTTGGCCGGAATCATCCTCGATAAGATGGGAGTCCGTTTTACGGGCCTGCTCAGTGCCAGTTTGATGGTTCTGGGTGCAGCTATCAAGTACTGGGGTATCTCATGGTCGGAAGCCAACACGGTGGAGTGGCTCAATGCATGGTGGCCGTCGATGCCGGGTAGCGCCAAGATCGCTATGTTCGGCTTTATGATCTTCGGTTGCGGTTGCGAGATGGCAGGAACGACGGTGAGCAAGGTGCTTGCCAAATGGTTCAAAGGCAAAGAGATGGCATTAGCGATGGGTCTGGAGATGGCGATTGCCCGTCTGGGTGTGTTCGCAGCGATGTGGCTGGCTCCTATGTTCAGTTCTTCTTTCGCAGTGGATGGCGTTAATTCTGTTACCGCTCCGTTACTTTTTGCATCGCTGTTACTCGTGGTGGGTCTGCTGAATTTCTTCGTGTTCACGATTATGGATACGAAGTTCGACAACCAACTCGTAGCGATTGGTGAAGCGACGGCGGAGAAAGATCCGGAAGATGAGTTCCATGTATCGGACCTCAAGCAGATTTTGACCTCGAAGATGTTCTGGATCATCGCGCTCCTTTGTGTGCTCTATTATTCGGCCATCTTCCCCTTCCAGCGTTTTGCAACGAACTTCCTGGAAGAGACTTTGAATATCTCCAATGCGGAAGCAGCGGGCCTATTCAAATGGTTCCCGATTCTGGCGATGGTGCTGACTCCGTTCCTGGGTGCGTTCATCGACTACAAGGGAAAAGGAGCTTCGATGATGCTGCTCGGTGCAATCATTATGATTGCCTGTCACTGCGTCTTCGCGTTCGTGCTGCCGGTGTATCCGAGTAAGATCCTTGCGCTTGTCACGATCCTGATTCTCGGTGTGAGCTTCTCACTGGTTCCGGCATCTATGTGGCCCAGCGTACCGAAGATTATTGATGAGAAAGTGTTGGGTTCGGCATACTGCCTGATCTTCTGGGTACAAAATATCGGTCTATGCCTTGTGCCGCTGCTGATCGGCAAACTGCGCGTGGCTACCGAGGGGTACCTGGTACCGATGATTGTGTTTGCATCGTTTGGTGTACTCGCATTTCTGTTGAGCCTTGCTCTCAAAGTAGAGGACAAAAAGAAGAACTATGGATTGGAGCTTCCTAATAAGAAATAAGGAATCTATCTACGTCACGACGGACAGCAGGAAGGTCACTCCCGGTGCTGTCTTCGTGGCGCTCAAGGGTGAGCATTTCGACGGCAATGACTTTGTCGAGAAAGCTCGTCAAGACGGGGCAGCGTATATCATCAGCGGTGAGAACGCTTTAGCAGAGTTACAAGACCTGGCGCGTGCCTGGCGCAGAGAGTTGGGATTGCCGATACTCGGTATCACCGGTACGAACGGCAAGACAACCACGAAAGAACTATGCGCAGCGGTGCTCTCCACCAAGTATAACTTGTATTATACGCAGGGTAACCTCAATAATCAACTCGGTGTGCCGCTCACCTTATTAAGTATCACGCGCGCGCATGAGATGGCGATTGTGGAGATGGGAGCTTCTCATCCCGGGGATATCCAAGAACTGGTGAACATCGCAGAACCGGACTACGGACTCATCACCAATGTAGGTAAAGCACATCTGCAAGGTTTCGGTTCTTTCGAAGGGGTGCAACGTACCAAAGCGGAGTTGTATGACTGGCTGGTAAACCACGGTGGTACGGTATTCCGGAACGCAGATAATCCGTATCTGAAGCAGATGCTAGGGTCTCTAGGGAACCTAGAAAACCTAGGAGACCTAGTAGAGTATCAGACCGGTACGATGCCGGAAGGCACACATCTTGTCGGAGGCTATAACGCTGAGAACGTGTCGGCAGCCTTGTGTGTCGGTAAGTATTTCGGCGTGTCGGAAGAAGATGCTTTAGCCGCGATCCGCGCATATGTGCCTTCGAACAACCGCTCGCAGTTGATGCAGACCGAGCATAACACCGTCGTGGTGGATGCGTATAATGCCAATCCCACTTCGATGCAGGCAGCGATCAACGCATTTAAGGGTGACTGCTATATCTTAGGCGCGATGCGTGAGTTAGGAGAATACAGTCATCTGGAGCATCAGAACATCGTGAACATGCTGCTGGAGCGCAAAGCAGAGAAGGTCCTTCTCGTAGGCGAAGAATACAAAGCTACCACTGCACCCTACCCTGTTTTTGATTCTATCGAGGCGTTATACGCTGATTTACAGAACCATCCTTTGACCGGCTACCATATACTACTCAAAGGCAGCCGCTCCAATCAAATGGAAAAAATCATACCGTTATTATGACCAATAAATCACAACATTCCAAATCATCTATCATCTGGATTATTCTCTTGCTGCTCGTCATCGGCGGGTTGGTATGGTGGAACCTCAGCCAACGCAGTGAGATGCAGGAGATGGTGGAGCAGATGACTATTGAGAAAGAAGAACTGCAGGAGGAATATGAAGACCTCGCCATCCAGTTCGATGGATATCAGGAATTAGACATCCGCAACGACAGTCTTCAGGACTTGCTCTCACGCGAAAAACAACGTGTGCAGGACTTGCTGGAAGAGTTACGTCAGACCAAAGCGTCTAATGCACGTAAGATTGCGGAGTTGAAAAAAGAGTTGGCGACTGTCCGTGCCGTCATGAAAGACTATGTGCGTCAGATAGACAGTCTAAACGCAACCAATGCGCGTCTGACCGAAGAGAACCAGTTGGTGCGTCGTGAGAACCAACAGATGCGTTCACGTAACGAGCGTCTTGCCGAGGCGAATAATGCCCTCACGGAGACGGTCACACGTGCTTCGATGTTGGAGATCATCAGTTGCAATCTCACCACACTCAATAAGAACGACCATAAGACGCGCATGGCCAGTCATATCCGCAAACTGCAGTTTGACTTCACCATCGCTAAGAACATCACCTGCACACCGGGACTCAAGGATCTCTATGCACGGATTACCGATCCGAATGGTGACCTGCTGGAGCAAAGCGAAGCACATACCTTCCCCTTTGAGAGCGAGGAGATCTATTACTCCCTTATGCAGCAGATCGAATATACCGGAGAAGCGTATAGCGGATCCTGCTATTGCTGGATAGATGAGGCGAAGTCGGGATTCTACACGATCGATTTCTTTTGCGAAGGAAATCTGATCGGTTCTTTCCCGTTTCAGTTAAAAAAGTAAGATATTTTGCAGATTTTTTCCTAAAAATTTGCACAGTTCAAAAAAAAGCAGTAATTTTGCAGGCTTTTTTGCGAGAAAAAGCGATTAATGCCACGAAGTTGACATGAAAGATGCGGCTTTAGTGGTGATTGTATAATCAATAAAAACAAAACAGAAATGTATTTAACATCTGAGAAAAAAGCTGAGTTGTTTGCTAAGTACGGCAATGACGCTAAAAACACCGGTTCGGCTGAGAGCCAGATCGCATTGTTCACCTTCCGTATTAACCACCTGACCGAGCACCTGAAGGAAAACCGCAAGGACTTCGGTACAGAGCGTGCACTGACCACCCTCGTTGGTAAACGTCGTCGCATGTTGGATTACCTGAAGGCAAAAGACATCGAGCGCTACCGTGCTATCATTAAAGAACTCGGTATCCGTAAATAATTACGGAAAAAATCAAAAAAAGTGGCATACACACTTGTGTATGTCATTTTTTTTTCGTACCTTTGCGCTCGCAAAGGTTAAACTTATAAATTATGAGAAAATTACGTCCATGGGTTATTGGTTTCGGCATTCTTGCCGTAGTGGCTGTTATCGCCGCCAACATCTTCGATACGATGTTGGGCAAAGAAGATATGAAAGATGAACCTGCATGGGTGGAACCGGACAGTATTGCCGGAGAATTGAGGGTTGAGCAGATTGTAAATGATTGAGATTAAGCCATATATTGAGCATGCCGTGTTGGTGGGTCTGATTACGCCTAACCAACCGGAAGACCGCACCAAGGAATACTTGGATGAGTTGGCCTTTTTGGCTGACACACATGGCATTGTGCCTGTCAAGCGCTTCACACAGCGATTGAATCTGCCTATTACAGCGACTTATGTAGGCGAAGGGAAGTTGGACGAGATTGACCAATATATCGCGGAGCATCATCCGATCGATGTCGTTATCTTTGATGACGAGTTGAGTCCAAGACAAATACGCAATATTGAAAAAGCGCTTAACCATAAAGGACAACCGGATGTGCGGGTTATCGACCGCACTATTCTCATTCTTGAGATTTTTTTACAACGCGCGCAGACGAGCTATGCGAAGACGCAGGTCGAGATGGCGCACTTGCAATACATGCTTCCGCGCCTGACGCGTATGTGGAGCCACTTGGACCGCCAACGAGGCGGTGGTGGCACCAACCGCGGTATGGGTGAGACCCAGATAGAAGCGGACAAACGGGTCATCGGTCAACGTATCGCATTGCTGCGCGAACAACTGAAAACGATTGACAAGCAGATGGCCACTCAGCGTCAACACCGCGGAAAGATGGTGCGTGTGGCACTCGTCGGTTATACCAACGTCGGCAAATCGACCTTGATGAACCTGCTCTCCAAATCTGAGGTGTTTGCCGAGAATAAACTGTTCGCTACGTTGGATACTACGGTTCGAAAGGTGACGATAGAGAACCTGCCGTTCTTGCTGTCTGACACCGTCGGGTTTATCCGCAAACTGCCTCATCACCTGGTGGAGTCATTCAAATCAACCTTGGACGAGGTGCGTGAAGCGGATCTGCTGGTGCATGTAGTCGATATCTCCCACCCGAATTTCGAAGAGCAGTACGAAGTGGTGGAACAGACGATAGCGGATATCTGCAAAGAAGACAAACCGACGATTGTTATCTTCAACAAGATCGATAATTTCACCTATATACCCAAGGAGGAAGATGACCTCACACCTATCCAGCGGGAGAACCTGTCGTTGGAAGACCTGGAGAAGAGTTGGATGGCACGACTTGGTGACGACTGTATCTTCATCTCCGCTAAAAACAAAGATAACATAGACGCGCTGCGTGCATTGCTGTATGATCGCATCAAAGCGATACACGTCAAGCGCTATCCGTATAATGATTTTCTTTTTCAACAGTATGAGAACGATTGACGAACAAGGCTATCATTTTGAAGAATGGCTGACACCGGACGCGATTGCCAAAGATGTGCAACAGGTGGCTGACCGTATCAGTACTGATTATCAAGATAAGGAACCGCTTTTTGTAGTGGTGCTTAACGGCGCATTCGTGTTCGCAGCGGACCTGATACGCGCACTAAAGAACGTGCGTTGCGAGGTGACATTCATTCGCGTCAGCTCGTATTGGGGAATGTCATCCACCGGTAAACTGGAGTTCATCGTGCCATTGCAACAGGTAGTGGATAACCGTCATGTGATTATCGTGGAAGATATTGTGGATACCGGTCTGACTATCCATCAACTCAAAGCGCACCTGCGCGGACTCGGAGCATCCTCCATCTCCGTAGCAACCATGCTGTATAAACCGAACAAACTGGAGTATGATGATGCCAAGCCCGACTATGTCGGTCATGAGATCACCGATGAGTTCGTCATCGGATACGGTCTGGATTTCGACGGGTTTGTTCGAAACTTAGATGCAATATATAAAGTAAAAGAATAGTTTAACTCTTAAATTTTTACCATTATGAATGATGAATTGAAACAAGTAATGGAAGTAGCTGAGGTTTGGACCAAAGAGCCGTTTGACGCACAAACCCGCGCTGAAGTAAAAGCCCTCATGGAAGCAGAGGACAAGACCGAACTCATTGACGCTTTCTATCGTACCCTCGAATTCGGTACCGGCGGTCTGCGCGGTATCATGGGCGTAGGTACCAACCGAATGAACAAATACATCGTAGCGCAAGCTACGCAAGGTTACGCCAACTACCTGCTCAAAGTGCAGAAAGAGGGCGGTTTTGAGAATGTACAGAATGGCCAAGTGGCTGTTGTCGTAGGTCACGACTGCCGTAATAACGGTCGTCTGTTCGCCGAGACGGTTGCGAATGTCTTCTCGGCTAACGGCATCAAGGTATATCTGTTCGAGAGCCTCCGTCCGACGCCGGAGGTAAGTTTCGCTATCCGCCAACTCAAATGTCAAGGCGGTGTGAACGTAACCGCTTCGCATAACCCGAAAGAGTATAACGGTTACAAAGCATACTGGGAGGATGGTAGTCAAGTGCTCCAACCGCACGACCAGGGTATCATCAACGAGGTGAATAAAGTGCGCATGGAGGATGTCAAGTGGGAAGCTAACAAAGACCTCATTGAGATCATCGGTGGTGAGATGGACTACGACTACATGATGGCAGTCAAGGATGTCATGATTGACCAAGACTCGATCCTGCGCCAGAAAGACCTCAACATCGTCTATACCCCGATGCACGGTGCAGGGCGTCAGATCGTGCCGATGTGTCTGCGCAGCTGGGGATTCCAGAATATCCACGTAGTACCGGAACAAATGGTCATCGACGGTAACTTCCCGACAGTCGTTTCTCCGAACCCGGAGAACGCAGAGGCCATGACCCTAGGTATGAAGTTAGGCACCAAGCTTGGTGCCGATCTGGTGATCGCTTCTGACCCGGACGCTGACCGTATCGCTATCGTTTGCCGTAACGACAAGGGCGAGTGGGTGATCATCAACGGTAACCAGACCAATATCATGTACCACTATTACATCATCAATAACATGAAACGTCTGGGTAAGATGCGCGACGATATGTTCATCGTCAAGACCATCGTTACCTCCGAACTTATCCGCAAGATCGCCGATGCACAAGGTGTTACGCTGACCGACGAATATACCGGCTTCAAGTGGATTGCGAACCGTATCCGTATGTGGGAAGGCAAGCGCAAATATATCGGTGGCGGTGAGGAGAGTTTCGGTTTCCTGCCCTACGATGCAGTACGCGATAAATGCTCGCCTTCGGCAATATGTCTCATCTGCGAGATCGCTGCGTATGCAAAAGACAACGGCATGACCCTCTATGACTACCTGCTCAAGATCTACGCAGACTACGGCTTCCAACGCGAGACGACCATCAACGTCGTTCGTCCGGGTAAGACGGGTGCAGAGGAGATCCAGAAGATGATGATTGACTACCGTGCGAATGCTCCGAAAGAGATCGCAGGCGAGAAAGTCGTTCGTATCAAAGACTTCAAGACTCTCAAGCAGCAAGACCTCAAGGACGGTAAGTGGGTTGAGTCCGACATCGAGATGCCGTTGAACGCTACCTCGAACGTACTGCAGTACTTCACTGAAGGTGGTCTCAAGGTTTCTGTTCGTCCTTCCGGCACCGAGCCGAAGATCAAGTTCTACTTCGAGATTCCGGTTCCGACGCAACTCGGCAAACCCTTCACCGGCGCTGACTACGAGCGTTGCACGGCAGAAGCCGAAGCACGCGTACCGGCAATCAAAGCAAGTCTTGGTTTGTAATGAACAGCCTTAGAGCATATATGGAGAAAGAGAACCGGTCCAGAATATTTATATTCTGCTGGTTCTTCTTTTTCCTACTCCTCTTCTCGCTGCTCTTCCACGGGTTCGTCTATCACGACCTGCATCTCACGCAGCCGCTGGAGTTTATGGCCACCTGGTTTCCCCAGATAGCCGTATCACTTTTCATCGCAGCGCCTGTATGGATCACCAAACGCAACTGGTGGACCATCCTGATCTTGTTCATCCTGGACGTATGGATCATTGCGAACATCCTCTATTTCCGAGCCAATAATATCCTGCTCACCTACCATGCTATCACGATGGCCAAGAACGTAGGAGGTGTCGGAGGCAGTATTCTGATGTTTGTCAATTGGAAATCGGCTATTTTCCTTATTCTCACGGTCGTTTACGCAGTTGTGGCAATGCGGCTGGCACCCGTCAACCGTACGGAACCGAACAAGCGCACCTACATAAGCAATATCAGTATCTTATTGGCTGCGTTCATCTTCTCATTCAGTGGCAACTATGCCAACTCGCTCCTTCGCATGCGGGCTAGTGCGGAATTGACACGTGCTCAGATGAGCAATCCCTTTGCGGATGCCTTTGAGTTGTCCGTGACAGACCCGTTCCGGTACGTAGAGCAACATTCGGTACTCACCTATCTGCCGATAGCTTTCCTTCAAGGAGCCGTTGCAGACACACAAGCGCAGGCGGAAGTGCCACCTGTTCTCAATGAAAAAGAGCGTGAGAAAATGGAGCTACTTGACGACACCTCTTCGAAGACCGAACCCGTGCCTACGCGCGATCTCATCCTTATCTGTGTGGAGAGCCTTGAGAGTTGGCCATTGGAAATCAAAGACCAGACCGGTGCGTATGTCACGCCGAACCTGCATGCTCTATCACAAAGCACTTCGAGTTTCTACGCTCCGCGAATGAAGAGCCAAGTACGACACGGTGTATCCTCCGACGGGCATATGATCCTCAACACAGGAATACTCCCCTTGCAGAACGGCGCAGCGTGCCGTTTATTACCGGACAACACCTACCCCAACTACGCGCACTTGTTTAAGAGTTCCGTACTCGTCAATGCCGTTGCACCGGATTTCTGGAATAATGCAACTGCCGCACGTAACTACGGCTATCGTAAGATGGTCAAGCCCGATTTTGATCAAGGGAAAGTGGAAGTATTCGAGAAGGTGATGGATCTATCATGGTCCGATGCTGAGATGTTCCTGCATGCCGCCGAAGAATGGAAAGCGATGGATAAGCCCCGATGCCTGATGGCTCTCACCCTATCCAGCCACTCTCCTTTCACGCTCGTTCCGGAAAACGAAAGTATGGTTTTTCCGGCTTCCCTTCCCAAAGCGATGAAGGCCTATTTCAGTTGTCTGCATTACACCGATTCCTGTATCGGAGTGTTCTTGAAGGACTTAGAAGAGACCGGAGAATTGGACAATACAGTAGTAGTCATTACCGGTGACCACACCGTCTTTAAGTCGATGCTCTGGTGGGAGTTTCAACAATATATGGAACGACACGGTATGCCTAAGATGCCGGATAAGAATTATGTACCCTGCATCATTATGGCATCGGACATGGAAAGGCAGTACCGTAAGTCAGATTGTTGGCAGGCAGATATTTATCCTACTATTCTCTCCCTCATCGGCTGTGAACAGTATTATTGGAAGGGCGTCGGTAGAAATCTCTTTGATAGCAACAAACGTATTCTCAAAGAGCAAGATGCCTATATTCTCAGCGACAAATTGCTACGTAGCAACTATTTCGCGCCTGCCGACACCGTCGGATCAAAGGATATCTTGAATAATGAGTGAAGCCAAGGTGCAACCGAACACGGCTGTCACCTGCATTAACGACCCTCGGGTCTCACAACGCTGCGCTTGTTCCGAGGAATAGACGCAGCGTACTTTTTTATAGGGTTTCAGTCCTAACTTCTTCATTCGCGCACGCACCGCTTTCGCTAATGCATCGCCTTTGATGGTCATCAGTTCGCCCGTCGTCACTTGCGTCGGGTCGAACCGCAAAGCGGCACCCATCGATGAGAAGATCTTCACGCGTGCGCGCGTCGCGTATATAATAAGGTCTGTCTTATCCGCCACACTGTCTATCGCATCCACCACATAGTCGTACCCCTCCAACCCATTCGCTTCCAACCATTCGCTATTCACCATCTCATAGCGTGCCTCGATCTCCGCATCCGGGTTGATAGCAAGCAATCGGGCTTTAAGCGCCTCCACTTTCGGCATGCCTAAAGTGGCTTGCGTAGCAGGCAACTGGCGGTTAAGATTCGAGACCTGCACGGTATCGCCATCTACAATCGTAAGATGCTTCAAACCCGTGCGTATCAGGCATTCAGCGCACCACGATCCCACACCACCTATACCAAAAAGTATGACACGTTTGCTTTGCAGCAGTGCCATACTTTCTTTGCCCAAAAGGGCTGTACTTCTACTAAACATAGAATTACATATCGTCGTGAGCGTGCAACGACTGCACATACTTAGCATGCGCCATCTTAACTCGTTTCAGCTCGCTCGGTTTGTCGAATTGCTGACGGCGACGGAGCTCTTTTACGACACCCGTCTTATCGAATTTGCGTTTGAACTTCTTAATCGCGCGCTCGATATTCTCACCTTCTTTAACAGGAACGATAATCATTGCATTCACCTCCTTTCTTGTACCCAGGGCCGGGATCGAACCGGCACGGTTTCCCATTGGTGTTTGAGACCAACGCGTCTACCAATTC
>JAFSMP010000066.1 GCA_017447875.1 Paludibacteraceae bacterium
CTAAGGACAGCTCCCTTCAAACCGCTTGCGCCCGCAACAGATAGGGACCGAAATGTCTCACGACGATCAGAACCCAGCTCGCGTGCCGCTTTAATTGGCGAACAGCCAAACCCTTGGGAGCTTCTCCACCCCCAGGATGTGATGAGCCGACATCGAGGTGCCAAACCGCTGCGCCGCTGTGAACGCTCGGCAGCGATAAGCCTGTTATCCCCGGAGTACCTTTTATCTGATGAGCGATAACCCTTCCATACGGGATTACCGGATCACTAAGACCTGCTTTCGCATCTGCTCGACTTATCTGTCTCGCAGTTAAGCATCCTTCTACCTTTACGCTCGACTTCCGATTGCCAACCGGAATGAGGATACCTTTGCACTCCTCCGTTACTCTTTAGGAGGAGACCGCCCCAGTCAAACTGCCCAACTGAATCTGTCCGCCGCCTGGATTCACAGGTCTCGGCGTTAGAACTTAAGTGTATAAAGGGTGGTATTTCAACGTTGGCTCCCCTGCAGCCGGAGCTGCAAGATCGACGCCTCCCACCTATCCTACGCATTATGCGCTCGAGCACAAAATCAGCCTACAGTAAAGGTTCACGGGGTCTTTCCGTCTTGGTGCGGGTACGTGGCATCTTCACCACGACTACAATTTCACCGGGTCACTGGTTGAGACAGCGCTTCAGTCATTACGCCTTTCATGCAGGTCGGAACTTGCCCGACAAGGAACTTCGCTACCTTAGGACTCTCAAGGTTAGAGCCGCCGTTTACTGGGGCTTCGGTCGGGAGCTTCTCTTGCGATTACCCACTTCCTTAACCTACCAGCACCGGGCAGGCGTCAGACGGCATACATCCACTTACGTGTTAGCGCCGTCCTGTGTTTTTGATAAACAGTTGCTGAAGCCGATTTACTGTGGCCTGTTGCCAGGCGCCCCTTATTGCGAACGTACGGGGCCATTTTGCAGAGTTCCTTAACCAGTGGTCTCCCGAGCGCCTGAGACTTCTCATCTCGCCTACCTGTGTCAGTTTTAGTACGGTTGACAATACTTATTTTAGAAACTTTTCTTGAATGTCTCTCTTGGGACTATTGAATCAACGTCCTTGTCCCTGCAAATCAAATTCCGGAGCGGATTTTCCTCTCTCCCATCTTTCTGCAAGGCGAGGGTCACTTCTAACCGACCCCTCCCATTTAAGCCATCGTCCTTCCATCAAATTATTGCCAGCGCAGGAATATTGACCTGCTACCCATCGTCTACGCCTTTCGGCCTCGACTAAGGAACCGGCTAACCCTGGGCGGATTTACCTTCCCCAGGAAACCTTAGGCTTTCGGCGTGCAGGATTCTCACCTGCATTATCGTTACTCATTCCGGCATAATCACCTGTTAAGCCCCCCACCACTCCTTACGGTATGGCCTGTATCTGCTTAACAGCGCTCTCCTACCAAACTATTACTAGTTTCCGCAGCTTCGGTATTATACTTACTCCCGTTCATTATCGGCGCAGAATTGCTCGACCAGTAAGCTATTACGCACTTTTTAAATGGTGGCTGCTTCTAAGCCAACATCCTGGTTGTCTCCGCAATTCAACTTCCTTAGTGACTAAGCATAATTCTGGGACCTTAGCTGACGATCTGGGTTGTTTCCCTCTTGACCCTGGAGCTTATCCCCCAGGGACTGACTCCCGCGATAAATATTGTGGTATTCGGAGTTTGGTTCAGTAAGGTACGCGGGGAAGCGCCCTTATCCAATTCAGTATCTCTACCCCCACAACAGAGTGGCGCGAGGCTAGCCCTAGAACTATTTCGGAGAGAACGAGATATCTCCCAGTTTGATTAGACTTTCACTCCTCCGCACAAGTCATCCCCTCGGTTTTCAACCCAAGTGGGTTCGGTCCTCCACGAGGTATAACCCTCGCTTCAACCTGCTCATGCGTAGATCACTGGGGTTCGCGTCTACAGCAAACGACTATACGCCCTATTAAGACTCGGTTTCCCTAAGGCTCCGTTCCGTAAAAACTTAACCAGGCCGTTCACCATAACTCGCCGGATCATTATGCAAAAGGCACGCAGTCACGCGTTAAATCGCGCTCCTACCGCTTGTAAGCACATGGTTTCAGGTTCATTTAACTCCGCTAGCAGCGGTTCTTTTCATCTTTCAATCGCCCTACTATGCACTATCGGTCATCAGAGAGTATTTAGCCTTGCGGGATGGGCCCCGCAGATTCAATCCAGGTTCCACGTGACTGGACCTACTCAGGTACAGAGATTAAACGTTTC
>JAFSMP010000067.1 GCA_017447875.1 Paludibacteraceae bacterium
ATGAGGTATTACTTCTGATGCTGAAAGAGATGTATTCCCAAGAAGGAATACACTGCGACACTTGCACCGATGCTGCGGCACTGATGGAAATGATACGCCAGAAAGAATACAGCCTGTTGCTGACAGACTTGAATATGCCCGGTATAAACGGTTTCGAATTGCTGGAACTGTTGCGTTCGTCCAACGTGGGCAATTCACCAACAATCCCGGTGGTTGTGGCAACCGCTTCGGGCAGTTGTAACAAAGGGGAACTATTGGCAAAAGGCTTTGCCGGATGCCTATTCAAGCCGTTCTCCATATCGGAGTTGATGGAGGTTTCCGACAGGTGTGCCATAAAAGAAACACCGGACGGGAAACCGGATTTTTCAGCCTTGTTGTCCTACGGCAATGAAGCCGTTATGCTGGAAAAGTTGATGACGGAAACTGAAAAGGAGATGCAGACAATACGGGAAGCGGCAACAGAAAAAGACCTGCAAAAGCTGGATTCCCTGACACACCACCTGCGCAGCTCGTGGGAGGTGCTACGTGCCGACCAACCGCTAAATGTACTTTACAGATTGCTTCATGGCGATGTACTCCCGGATGGTGAAGCGTTAAGCCATGCTGTGACTGCTGTGCTGGATAAGGGAGCAGAAATAATCCGGTTGGCAGAAGAGGAAAGGAGAAAATACGAAGATGGATAAGACAACAATAATTGTGGTAGAAGACAATATCGTGTACTGCGAATTTGTCTGCAACATGCTTGCGCGGGAGGGCTACCACACCATGAAGGCTTACCACCTCTCAACCGCGAAGAAACATCTGCAACAGGCGACGGATAATGACATCGTGGTTGCCGACCTGCGCCTGCCTGACGGTAACGGCATTGACCTTTTGCGCTGGATGCGAAAGGTGGGAAAGATGCAGCCCTTCATCATTATGACCGACTACGCCGAAGTTAATACCGCCGTGGAAAGCATGAAACTCGGCTCGATAGACTATATTCCCAAACAGCTTGTGGAGGATAAACTTGTCCCTCTTCTCCGTTCCATACTGAAAGAACGTCAGGCAGGACAACGCCGTATGCCTGTGTTCGCCCGTGACGGTTCCGCATTTCAGAAAATCATGCACCGTATAAGGCTGGTAGCCGCTACCGATATGAGCGTGATGATATTCGGAGAGAACGGC
This sequence comes from Paludibacteraceae bacterium, assembly GCA_017447875.1. Classification (GTDB taxonomy): domain Bacteria; phylum Bacteroidota; class Bacteroidia; order Bacteroidales; family Paludibacteraceae; genus Colicola. The sequence goes on from JAFSMP010000067.1 coordinate 1,168, forward strand.
ACGGGTAAGGAACATATTGCCCACCACCTGCACGACAAGAGCAAGCGGGCAGTCAAGCCATTCGTGGCGGTGGACTGCGGTTCACTCACCAAAGAGCTTGCGCCCTCGGCCTTCTTCGGACACGTCAAGGGAGCGTTTACAGGAGCAGACTGTGCCAAGAAAGGATATTTCCATGAGGCGGAAGGCGGCACGCTGTTTCTGGACGAGGTAGGAAACCTCGCGTTGGAAACCCAACAGATGTTGCTCCGCGCCATACAGGAGAGGCGGTATCGCCCGGTCGGAGACAAGGCAGACCAGAATTTCAATGTCCGCATCATCGCTGCTACCAATGAAGATTTGGAAGTAGCGGTGAATGAAAAGCGTTTTCGGCAGGATCTTCTGTACCGTCTGCACGACTTCGGGATAACCGTTCCTCCGTTGCGTGACTGTCAGGAAGACATCATGCCGCTGGCAGAGTTCTTCCGTGATATGGCAAACAGAGAGCTGGAGTGTAGCGTGAGCGGGTTCAGTTCCGAAGCACGTAAAGCGTTGCTGACACACGCATGGCCGGGCAACGTGCGGGAACTTCGGCAGAAAGTTATG
>JAFSMP010000050.1 GCA_017447875.1 Paludibacteraceae bacterium
CATCGTGACCGATTAAAGTCAATTTGGGGTCTTTATCCAGACCTACCAGATCTTTCATAACTTGGATCTTGTTCTTCAAGCCCAAGCGATTGAACTTGTTTTGCAGCTCGTTCACATTAAGTTTGATTGTCTTTGCCATAAGCTCTGTTGGCGGTTATATCCCATCGCCCCGTCGGTTTTAAATTGTTTGTTATGTTAGTTTGTTGTTTTGTTACTAGTTATCCTAGACGACCTAGACCGCTTACGCTCGCGTTCGGCAAATAGATCGCAAGAACGATACCGCTCCGCTAAATCGTAGATGGGCGACCTCCTTCTCGGTCGGCTTGGTCTCCCCGACCGCCTTCCCTTTTCGAAGCCAAAAGTCAATTGGCTTCTCCACCGCTCTCCCCATCGAGTGCACTCTGTTAGCGCTCGTCGGGGACCCCAGAATAAAAAGGAAAGCGGCAATCCGCTTTTATCGGATTACCGGATTGCACTAAAAAAATGCATATTTATGTAAAATCTGCACTAAAAAAGTGCAAATTTTGCAATATTATTTGCGTATTTCAATTAAAAATCGTACCTTTGCAGCCGGAAATGAAATCAAAAAACATTATTGGTATGGATACATTATTTCAGTTTTCAACAGGACGTATAGAGGAAGTCTCTCTCGATTTTATCCGGTATGCCTATTCTACGATAAAATGGAACGGACGGATGTTAGGTATAGTAGGTCCCCGCGGTGTAGGAAAAACAACACTTTTGCTGCAATACGCCAAACAGCAGCTTGAGGGACAAGAAACATTGTATGTTTCTATGGACATGCTATATTTTGCGACACATACTATCGTAGAAGTTGCCGACCGATTTTATAAAAACGGAGGAAAACATCTGCTCATAGATGAGATTCACAAATATCCCAACTGGTCACGCGAGCTGAAACAAATATATGACAGCTATACCGACCTGCATGTAGTATTTACGGGTAGCAGTATTCTGGACATTTATCGCGGAAGTGCAGATTTAAGCCGCAGAGCTCCGATTTACTATATGCAAGGCCTGAGTTTCCGCGAGTACCTATGTCTGTTCCATCATATAGAAGTCCCTATCTATTCACTGAATGATATTTTGGAGCATCGCGCCAAGCTACCCGGTGTCTCACGCCCTATGCAGTATTTTAACGCCTATCTAAAGGATGGTTATTATCCTTTTGCCAGAGATGTGGATTTTGATCGCGAACTGATGCAGGTAGTCACCCAGACACTTGAAACAGACATCCCTCAATACGCCCAGACGAATGTGAGCGTAGGACGCAAACTGAAACAACTGCTGACAGTTGTTGCGCAAAGCGTACCTTTCAAACCGCAAATGACTACTTTAGCCAATGTAACCGGTATCAGCCGCAATGACATCCCTGACTACCTTTATTATATGGAGCGGGCAGGAATTATTTTGCAACTAAGAGATGATACGGGTGGGATACGCGGAATGGGCAAAGTGGAGAAACTATACTTGGACAACCCGAATCTGATGTACACTTTATCCAGCCAAGCCCCAGAGAGAGGTAATATCCGGGAAACATTCTTCCTTAACCAAATGCGCGTGCAGAACCATGTGCTGGCGTCCCGCGTCTCAGATTTCACGATAGGCGAATATACCTTTGAAATCGGAGGCCGCAAGAAAGGCAAACAACAGATTGAGGATGTACCGAACGGATTTATCGTAAAAGACGATATCGAATATGGTCACCACAATGTCGTTCCGTTGTGGGCATTCGGTCTGAACTACTGATTTTTTACGGTAATCCAATATGTCAAAGATCGTGCGTATATACGCGCAAGCGGCACACACTATTCGTGCGTACCGCTTATGGGTTTGCGAATTCGGGGTGTTCGTCCGTTATGCCGCCCTTCGCCAGTGGGGGGGGGTAAATTGCTGACTATCAATGCGTTGCAGACGCATCTCACTCGGTTTCATGCCGAAATAGCGCGTGAAAGCACGAGTAAAATTAGGCAGTTGGGTATAACCGCACTGCTCTGCCACCTCGGCGATGGTGATGTCGCGGTAGTTGAGCAGCAGGTATTTGGCTTTCTGCATACGCACCTGCGTGAGATACGCCTGCGGCGTGACGGAGAGGGTCTTGGTCATCCTCCGTTGCAGTGTCCGTGGGGTGATATGCATATGCTGCGCAATAGATTCCGCGTCCACTGTACCTTTCTTCATCATCTCTTCCATCGCCTGCGTCAGTTGTTCTACGAACACCTTGTCATCCTCCGTCAGCGCGGATGCCTCCGGAAGAGTATCCATGATGATGTTCCGGTACTGCTGCTTGATCTCGTCAAACCGGCTCTGCAACGAAGAGAGGTCCTGTTCGTATTCCTGCTCCTTCTGTTTGTGCCGGCAGTGCAGGAAATAGACCGCTATGCCGATGAGCGCCAACACGATGAGGGAGAGAGTGATAGATGTTGCCAGTATGACGCGCTGTCTGCGCTCCGCCTGCTCTTTCGCCTGCTGCAGCCGGTCGTTATGATAGAGGACGTTGTAACGGCTGATGGCTTCGGCGGTCTCGTGCCGGTAGATAGAGTCGTGCAGCAGTTTGGAGCGCTCCAGATGGAGCATCGCCTCATTGGGCGCAGTCGCTTTCGTCACCTTATATAACCCCTCGCGCGCATGTAACTCATTATACATATCTCCCTGCTTGAGGAAGAGTCCCGCTGCCTGACGGTAATAATCCGCCGCTTCGGTGTCCTTACCTTCGGTCGCAAGGATGTCTCCCATCTGGTTGAGGCAGATACCATAGGAATGGAGATTATTGCTTTTACGCAGCAGAGGGATAGCTTCGAGCAGCGACTGCTTGGCCTCGTTGATATGCGATGCGCCCATCTGTGCGTTTGCCAGTTGCGAGAGACGAACTCCGATACGCGCGCTGTCGCCCAACTGACGCTCTATATCCAGCGCCTGCTGCGCATAGGAAAGGGACTTGTCCGGGGCGTTCATCGCCTTGTACATCTCCGATGCCGTGCCGAAGAGAACGGCGCGACGGCGAAGGTTGTCCGTCAGACTGTTGGCAGCGATGGCTTCAAGAATATATTTCTCCGCCTCCTGCGGCTTGCCTGCCGCTACAAAGACGCTTGCTATATTGTTAAGTGTCGAACTGAGCTGGTTGAAATCGCCGCCGTCCTTGTCTATCTCATAGCATACATCCAGCGCCTCTGCCGCCTTGTCAAACTCACTCAATCGGAAGTAGGCTGCACCCATGAGGCTATAGACATCGCCCTTGGCGTTCGCTTCCACCTTGTCCGTGCAACGCTCGGCGGCACGGTGGCAGAAGTCCACCGCCTCGCTGTAATCGCCCTCGCCATAGTGCCACTCGGCGATATAGTAATACACGTTCACATCCACTGAGTCCATGTGCGCACCGACAGGGAAGACTATCGGCTCGTCGATGTAATCTACCTGACGCAGCCAAGCGAAGAACTCATTGGCGAGGCGCAGACGGTTTGCTGCATTGGTGGCAGCAGGATAAGCGGCTTCATAACGCCTTATCTGCTCCCTGCTATCCCCCGCTGCCCATGAAGGCAGGCATAGGAACAGCGCCAGAAGGAAGATGATATATCGTGTTTTTCTCATGTCTTTAGATATTAAATCAATATCCGCAAATGGATGATTTTTCTCGCGTCCTTGAGACACTCGATCAAAATCCGCTGCAAAGTTACAACTTTTTTCTGATATATCACTTATCATTTTCATTAAAAAATTTATCATTTTCGGACAAAAGCACCGAAAATGACAATTTTTTTACGATTGATTATACCTTTGCGTTTCAGTTCTGCCAATTCCGTCTCGATGGTTCTTGCAGAAGCAGCCATTTTTTCCGCAGAGCCTTCCGCAATCATATCCGCAATTTTTTCCGCAATCGCTTTTGCGGATATCCCATCGCCCCATCGGTTTTAAAGTGTTTGTTATGTTAGTTTGTTGTTTGTTTTGTTTTTTCCTTTTAATCCTATAGGGTTACTATACCCTTGCTATACCCTTACAAACGACAAAGCGGCACGTGACATAAAGTCACGCACCGCTATTGCGTTGCGAATATGTTGTTTCTGCTTACCTCGCGCCCATTCTTATCTCGCTTTTGCTCGAACGATTATTTCGTATGGGGGGGGGTAAATCTAACTATCTGATTTCGTGTTGGTTGCATGGGGTTACGCTTTTAGCACATTATGTTGGCCGACATTCTCAAGAACGGTCATCTGTTGTATCGCTATCTGATTGAGTTTGTGCAAACGCTCCTGCTGCGGCATACCTTCGTTGATAAAGACCGCATTCAGGTTCTCCATGTTCGACAAGCAAATCAGTTGATTAATGGTCGCATAGTCACGGATGTTGCCTTTGTCGTCCGGATGCGCGTCGCGCCACTCCTTAGCTGTCATACCGAACAACGCCACATTGAGGACATCCGCTTCGTTGGCATAGATAAGGGAACGATGGTACGCATCAATCTCCTGCGGCACAAGATTCGCTTTGATTGCATCGGTATGGATGTGATAATTGATTTTAGCCAACTCACGCTTTGCCGACCAGCCAAGGGCTTTCTGCTCTTCCTCTTTGAGGCGTTGGAATTCTTCAATTAAATATAGCTTAAACGGAACACTAATAGCAGAGCCGAACTCGAACGCAATATCTTTGTGCGCGTATGTACCTCCGTAGCGTCCTTTCTTTACTATAATTCCTACTGCATTTGTCTGCTCAATCCACTCAGAAACACTCAAAACAAAACTTGGCAAACCTGCTTGTCTTCTAAAGTGGTCAAATTCGACCACTTTAAAATTTGGATTATGGATTTGTTCCCACGTACCAAGGAATTCAATCGTATAACGATTGCGTAGCCAGTTCTTAATTACATCCGCTGCACGAACCTCATCACTTTTTGCCCCAGCCATATCCGTTAGACAGATATAATCCTGCCCTGTATCAGAGATAACAGTAATTGGAACGTTTTGAACAATTAGCGTATTAGCCATAGTGTTTAATAAAATACATTTCAGCGCACAAAGATACGCAAAATTTTTGAGATACGCAAGAATTTTGGCAATAATCGTATAAAAATCTTTATTTTGAAACAAAAATGCGGTTGTTTACAAGAAAAGACCTGCATAAACGCTACCCGAATTATATTACGGGAAACGGACGAAACCTCATTGCGGCAATCTAATTGCCGAACGTAATAACGGCGACATCGTAACACTCCACACGGGCTACACCCACATTGGACGCGTCACGGGCGGGGCGGCATCTTTTACGGCCTCATGCTATGTGACGTAAATATGACGGACGGGACGCGGGAATAATCGGTATGAACGCGGAGAGAATACCGGCGATGGACTAAACCGCC
>JAFSMP010000068.1 GCA_017447875.1 Paludibacteraceae bacterium
GCGAGAGCCGCAATGGGAAACTGTGAAGCGATTCAGCCCCGTAAGACATAAAGAACGGAAGCCGATGTAGTCCTCAATACCGCAGGCAGTAAGAACCGACCGTAAACGCGAGGTCGGGGAGATTCCGTCGGGGTCAATAGAGCGTGGCGAGCGCACAAGGGAATATCAGCATACCCGGGAGGTCTGCCGGTTTCCGAGAAAACGGTAGCCGCGTCACAAGATTTTGTAAATCAAGGGCGAGGCGATGAGTCGGCAGAAGTCGGACTGCTTCATAGTAGCGATGAAATCGGTGAAAGCCGAGGGAGTGAAGGGGGCAGCAAATCAGCAAATTCCAAAGCGAAACACGTGTAACACAGGAGGTTACGCAGAGCGTGGAACATGAACTGAAAGAAATAAGGTATCAGTCCAGAACCTACGCAAGGCTCGAAACCTTGATGAATCGAGTAAATGAAGCGAGTATCAAGGAAGCACACAGACGGCAAATGCAGAAGAAGGCAGTCGGGGTGGACGGGATAACCAAAGCGGAATACGGCGAGAAGCTGGACGAAAATATCGCAGACCTGATCGCAAGAATGAAGCGGTTCAGTTACAAGCCGCAGCCAGTACGCCGAGTGTATATACCCAAAGCAAACGGGAAGCTGCGTCCGCTGGGAATCCCTGCATATGAAGACAGACTTGTCCAAAGCGTGATGGCTGGATTACTGACCGATATCTATGAGGAGAGGTTTCTCGACTGCACCTATGGATTTCGACCGGACAGGAACGCACATCAGGTGGTGCGATTCATCAATCAGACCATCATGACGAAGAAAGTCAACTATGTGCTGGAAGCAGACATCAAGGGATTCTTCGACAACGTAAACCACGATTGGATGATGAAGTTTCTGGAACATGACATAGCGGATAAGAACTTTCTGCGCTATGTCAAACGGTTTCTGATTGCAGGAATCATGGAAGGAACCGAACGAAAGGAAAGCGACAAAGGGACGCCGCAGGGCGGACAAATCTCCCCAGTACTGGCGAACGTATACCTGCACTATGTACTGGATTTGTGGTATGAGAAGGTTATACGCAGCCGGTGCAAAGGGGAAGTATACTATGTACGGTATGCGGACGATTTTCTGATGCTGTTTCAGTATGAAAACGAGGCGCGGAAAGTCATGGAAGCATTGAAACCGCGACTTGGAAAATTCGGACTGGAAGTGGCGGAGGATAAGACGCGAATCCTGCCGATCGGGAGATTCAAGGGGACGAAGGATGAGTTCGACTTTCTTGGATTCACATTCTTCAACACGCACACACGGGGAGGCAAGTACAGACTGGGTGTGCGGACGAGCAAGAAGAAGCTGAAAGCAAAGAAACAGACCGTCAAGAAGTGGCTGCACGACAATATGCACAAGCCGATAGCGACCACGATGCAGACAATCGAGCGAGCCTTGCAGGGGCATTTCAACTACTACGGAGTAAACGGTAATCTGGCGCAGATATACAAGTTCTGGAAGTATGTCAAGTATACCTACTATAAGGTGCTGAATAAGCGGCATCAGAAGAGAAGTATGCGGTACAAGACATATCTGCGGATATGGAACTACTACGTCACCGAGCCGCATCTAACGAAAGATATCTGGAACTGGAAACCGACGCTGGTTTGAAGAGCCGTATGCGGGAAAACCGCATGTACGGTTCTGTGAGGGGTAACAGGCAAGCCTTTCACGGATAATATTTTGAAAGGAGTGTCGAGTTTGCCTACTCGACTGA
>JAFSMP010000022.1 GCA_017447875.1 Paludibacteraceae bacterium
CGCAGGTGCATTGTACCCATACACTATAGAAAATGCGATGTTTCCCCACCTTTCCCAGCTCCAATTACTTGGTATCTCAAACGGGATTTCATCATCTATGCAGCGCACTTCTCCGTTGGGTAACTTCTCATAATGGGAATTATACACATCTTTTGGCATAGTTCTTTATGTATAATATATAAGGAGATTACTCCGAAATGTACAACCCAAAACAAAAAGAATTATGTTTGAATCTTTTGAGACCTTTCTCCAACAGGAGAACATGGCACGCAACACTATGCATGCCTACATCTATGCAGTGCGGGATTTTTATGCTCACCACAAGGAACTGAGCAAGAAAAATCTGTTGCTCTACAAAACGTTCCTTATCGAGAACTACAAACCCAAGACCGTCAACCTACGTTTGCAGGCACTCAACCGCTATCTGGAGTTCAGCGACAAACCTAAATGGCGGCTCAAATCAGTCAAGGTGCAGCAACGCTCGTACCTTGAAAACGTCATCAGCAATGCCGATTACACTTTCCTCAAAAATGCACTGCGTCAGGACGGTAACATGGAGTGGTATTTTGTAGTGCGGTTCCTTGCTGCCACCGGCGCACGTGTCAGCGAACTGGTGCAGATCAAAGTGGAACACATCCAAGCCGGTTATTTTGACATATATACCAAAGGCGGCAAGGTGCGTCGATTGTTCTTTCCTGCCAGACTGCGCAAGGAAACAACAGAATGGCTCACACAGCAGCACCGCACTACCGGTTACTTGTTCCTCAACCGCTTCGGTGAACGCATCACAACACGCGGCATTGCACAACAACTGAAGAACTTCGCCGTGCGGTATGGGCTCAACCCCAAAGTCATCTATCCGCATTCCTTCCGCCACCGCTTCGCCAAGAACTTCTTGGAGAAGTATAATGATATAGCTTTATTGGCAGACCTCATGGGACATGAGAGCATAGAAACAACCCGAATCTACCTTCGCCGCACCGCCTCCGAACAGCAGCAGATAGTTGATAAGGTAATTACATGGTAATTCCACCCACGCGCCGTTCTCATGAAGGGCGCGTTTTCTTTTTCCTTACGTGTCTGAACTTACGCGGATATAACCATAAATCATCGTTTTTGCTACAAATATGCAAAAAAAATTGCACATATGCAAAAAAAGTTGTATCTTTGCACGAAAATCGTGCAAGAAAGGAATATAACTGCCATGCCCTGTCCACATAATAGCATATCATGCCTTTGTCCGAAAGACTGTCCGCGGCACGGAAAGTGCTGTGAGTGCGTGGCACATCACAAAGCCGCAGGAACCAAACTCCCCGCCTGCTTGCGCGGCATAGATTGGCAAAAATAATAGTTTTATAAACAAACAACGATGTACACACCGCCGTTTACAGTAACAGATGAGATTTTACATCTGGTCTCTGAGATCTCAGAGCAGATAGGCACATTGAATGCATTCCTTGGAGAGCGTATGCCATCACCTATGCTCAGGAAAGAGAACCAAATAAAAACCATCCATTCCTCTTTGGCAATTGAGCACAATAGTCTGTCGCTGCAACAAGTGACGGACGTCATCGACGGCAAGCATGTGCTGGGCGCTCCTAATGAGATCCAAGAGGTTAAGAATGCGTTGCAAGCATACCAATTGATGCTGCAACTTGATGCTTTTTCAGAAGCTGATTTGCTCCGAGCGCATAGTCTGATGATGGCTGATCTGGTAGATAATGCCGGGCATTACCGTAAAGGCAGTGTCGGTGTTTTTGATGGCGACAAGTGTATTCATGTTGCACCATCTGCTGACCGCGTGCCTACATTGATGGCGGAGTTGTTTGCATGGGTGAAAGAGACAAAGACACATCCACTAATCAGCAGCTGTGTGTTCCACTACGAGTTTGAGTTTATACATCCGTTCATGGACGGTAATGGTCGCATGGGACGCTACTGGCAGACACTACTGCTCAGCCGATGGAAAGGTATCTTTGCTTGGCTTCCTGTGGAAACAATCGTCAAAAAATATCAGCAGGAATATTACCAAGCTATCGCACAATCGGACGCAAAGGGAGACAGCACAGACTTTATCGTCTTTATGCTTAATTGCATTTTGCAAACAATTAGAGAGCAGCGAAAAGTGACGGATAATGTCGGTATAAATGTCGGTATAAATGTCGGTATAAACGAGCAACGTGTATTGGATGCCTTGCGTGCAGACGCTTCGCTTTCCGCAGTCAAAATAGGCCAGCTGTTAGGTATTACTACACGACAAGCCGAGCGGCTGCTTGCTTCGTTGCGTGAGAAAAATCTTATCCGTCGTATCGGAGCAAACAAAAATGGTCATTGGGAGATAATCAAATAATCTCCTGTCCGCATAATATTAACGGCTGCAAACACCTAACTACAAGGCTGAATAAATGGCATCTATAGACACTACGAATATGTGCAGTCATCTGCAGCGGAAGTTGTTTGCGGAGGACGGCGAGTTCTGTGCAATCCGCGAGCAGATAGAGAGCGACCCGACGCTCGCGGCGGTTGTACGTTCACGGCAGCTGCATATCTACCGCGACGGGAAGAAAATACTGGTTCTCGCCGGCAAGAGTGCACCAAAGATCGCTCGGGAGGACAAACTGAACGAGTTTCTGAATGGATAACTTTGTAGCAACCTTTTCCGTCGTACATCGACGAGACGTGTCTGCTGCATGAGATCGGTAAGTCGGTCGCCATGCCCGGCGGCAGCAGTCATACGCGTGTGGCAGTCCTCTGCATGGAGATAGACCACCTGAGCGGTAAAGAGGCAATTGAGTTAGTAAGAGCACATAAATGACAAAGACCCTTTCAAATATAGCAGGGAAGAAATGCGTTATTTACGCAGACGAGCAACCGCAGGTATTGCTCATTCAGCCGGTGGGTGAGCATGAGAATGCTACGTTGGATGCGGAGATAGAGGCAATCAAAGGGGCAGTACATGTACCGTTTGTTTTTGCGGGCTTTGCGATAAGCGATTGGGATGCAGAACTCACGCCGTGGCATGACCCGAATATCTCTCCGCGCAAATCGGTTGGTGACCATGCGTTTGAGACTTTGGGCTTTATTACGGAGCAACTGATGCCATACATATTTGAGTGTTATGGCAAGTTACCGGTTGTGTTAGGCGGATATTCTTTGGCAGGTTTATTTGCGCGCTGGGCGGTTTGCAAAGAGGAATGTTTCGATGCCGTTGCTGCCGCTTCTCCTTCGCTATGGATTGTGGCTTGGAAAGGTTTTGCTGATGCACATGAGGTGTATGCACGCTATGTCTATCTCAGTCTTGGCGACTGCGAGGAAATCACGAAGAACAAAGCGATCGCACAGGTTGGTAATAACATCCGCTGGGAATATGATCATCTGCAACGCACAATAGGTCCCGACCATTGCACGCTTGTATGGGAAAAGGGTGGTCATTTCGTCACTCCGCATCTCCGCCTCGCACGTGCTTTTGCTTGGTGTATCAATTCGCTAACAAGATGAAAAATAATGTTTAAAAACAAAAAGCACTGGCACCATTACTGATGTCAGCGTTTTTTAAGTCATGAAAACTTTTTGACCCGATTTTGACACGGCCTTTTTGCGTCAATACCTCGCGAGGCCAGTATTTATCGGACTTTGTTGCTCAACCAGGACTCGAACCCAGACAGACAGAACCAGAATCTGTAGTGCTACCATTACACCATTGAGCAGCTTAAGCTAAGGCTCAATACGATTCGCGATAAATCGCTCATATGAATTTTCGCCTTGCTCTATTTTTCAAAAGCGGGTGCAAAGGTACTGCTTTTTTTTGAATTGACCAAATTTTTCGGCACTTTTTTTGCAAAAAAATGCAAAATTAGTTCTTTTTCAGCTTTTCTCGGCACTGATCGATGTACATTTCGTTGGCTTTTTTCATCCAAGAGTACTCGTATTGGGGTGCCTGAAAGAGGGGTTCGGCTTTGGTGAAGCACTCCAGTGCCTCGGCTTTACTTCCGAATGGTTTGGGTGCATAGAAAAGACAGGTACCATAGTACGACAAGACGATGGGATCGGAAGGCGCGAGTTTAACGGCATCCTTCGCCAGAGACATGGCCTTCACGGGATGGATGGACTCATGCAGGCGTAACTCAAACACATACACCGCCGACATGTACATCTCGTAATGCCCGGGGGGCATTTGAGATTTGAGATTTAAGATATGAGATTTGAAGCGCTGCACGTAGGGACGTGCGGCTTCTTTGTCTGCTGACACGATATAGCCACAGTACCCATACTCGTACGACAAATCCACATTCTTATCCACATACGTCTTCCAGACGGACATGTCTTCGGTCAGGTATGCAGACAGTAAGTCTCTATCGGACTGAGCCGATAGAGACATACTGACGAGCAGTACTATTATTAGCCCTCCTAGGCGGAAGCCGCTCCTCCCGATTAACGGGAGGACGCTCCGCGCTCGAGAAGCAACGTGCGAGTCGGCTGATCGCATACCTCGGTCGGACCGTAGTACTGGATCGGTCCCGGATAGATATAACTGGTGTTAGCATCTGCCCACTCGGCACGGTGCGACTGGAGGTACTGGAACGGCTTACCGTTGAGGTCCACGAGTGCCTTCTGGATCACGGGTTTCATCTTACCGTTACGTTTCTCCATATTCATCATCATCGTGATAGGTACACCGCCTGCCATCCAAGCCTCAGCGGGTTTGGTGAGGTTACGTACGAGGGACATATAACCGGTCTTACCGGCTGCGATGAGGTGGGTTGCGTTCACACCGATCGAGTAGCAGTAGTCGGCATCGAAGTTAGACGGCATCGCGCAACGTCCTTCATAACCGAAGAAGTGGTTGAGGGCGGAGAACTTACCTTTGTACTCACCGTTGGCTTTGAGGACCGCGAGACGCTTCTGCACCATCTCGATGAGCAGTTTCTCGGTCTCGATCTGACTAACCATCACGTTTCCGTGCGGGTCACGATCAAGCGTGAGTTGCTTAGCAATACCCTTCGGCAGCGAACGGAAGAGTTCGCATGAAGCAGGAGAAAGGCTGGATTTGACGTACTCACGTTTCGCATCATCACCGTCCAGACTGGTGAACTCCTCGTTATTAGCGAGCATGTCGTTGAGTTCCTGAATCAGAGCACGCATAGCCGGGATGAACTCGATCAGTCCTTCCGGAATGAGTACGGTACCGAAGTTGAGTCCGGCATTTGCACGCGCTACGATGACTTTGACGATATCTTCTACGATATCATTGAGGGTCATCTTCTTTGCCTCTACTTCTTCGGAGATGAGACATACGTTCGGTTGACTCTGGAGTGCGCACTCAAGGGCGATATGCGAAGCCGAGCGACCCATGAGACGGATGAAGTGCCAGTATTTCTTTGCGGAGTTAGCATCACGCTGGATGTTACCGATGAGCTCGGCGTAGGTCTTACAAGCGGTGTCGAAACCGAAGGAGGTCTCGATCATCTCGTTCTTAAGGTCACCGTCGATGGTCTTCGGGCAGCCGATGACTTGGATGCCGCATTGCTTCTGGAGGTAGTACTCTGCGAGCACGCATGCATTGGTGTTGGAGTCATCGCCACCGATGATGACAACCGCTTTGATACCGAGTTGTTTGCATACCTCGATACCGTTATCGAACTGCCAGGTCTCTTCGAGTTTGGTACGACCGGAACCGATGATATCGAATCCACCGGTGTTGCGGTACTCGTCGATGATGTCACCGGTGAGTTCCTGGTACTTACCGTCGATCAGACCGGAAGGACCGCCAAGGAAACCGTACAGTTTATTCTTGGGGTTGAGAGCCTTCAGACCGTCATAGAGACCGGAGATAACGTTATGACCACCTGGTGCTTGACCACCGGAAAGGATGACACCTACGTTAAAGGGTTCTGCACAAGAGTTCTTACCTGTGGTGGGTTCCATGGTGATGAGGGGCAGACCATAGGTATTGGGGAAGAGTTTTTTGATTTCTTCCTGGTCAGCCACGGACTGTGTTTTCTCGCCTTCTACGAGGCGTACTGCGCCCTGTAACGCTACCGGCATCTTCGGCTGGTAACTCTGACGCGCAATCTGTAATGGAGATTTTTGCATAATGGTTAATTATTTTAGTTAAAAAAATCTGAGTATTCTGAGTAATCCGATTATTCTGATTCGATCAATTTAAGCAACTGCTCAACAGCCTCTTCCTGCGGGATGTTTTTGAGGACACATTCCTTGCCGCGATAGAGGGAGATGCGGTCACGACCCGCTCCTACATAACCGTAGTCCGCGTCGGCCATCTCACCCGGACCGTTCACTATACAGCCCATGACGGCGATCTTAAGACCGGTCAAGTGACTCGTCGCTGCCTTGACCTTACGAATCGTCTCCTCGAGGTCGAACATCGTTCGTCCGCAACCCGGACAGGAGATATACTCCGTCTTATAGATCCGCACGCGCGCAGCTTGCAGGATGTCTTTGCTGAGGAAGTTCAGTTTGTTCTCGCTGAAATTAGGATTGACGAGGGTAAGTTCAGTAGCCTTATAGTCCCAAAGCAAACGACCGCATTCGGCAGCAGCCTGGAGGCAGAACAGGTCCCATTCATCTTCGTAGGAGGTATAGCGTATCTCGGCGTTACCACCGATATTGTCCAGCACTTCAGCGGTGACCGAACCGTTATAACGGATGGAGTCCTCGTCAGCGAAATAATCCACGAGGTCCCGTGCGACGGGTATCTCATTTTCCGGTGCTTCACTGAGGCTGACGCGGATGGTGTCGCCGATTCCGTCTGCGAGCAGGGCACCGATGCCGACTGCCGACTTGATACGTCCGTCTTCTCCTTCTCCTGCTTCGGTAACACCAAGGTGAAGCGGGAAAGCCATATGTTCCTTATTCATGGTCTTGACGAGCAGGCGCACGGTATCGACCATGACGCGGGTGTTAGAGGCCTTGACGGAGATGACGATATTGCTAAAATCCCGGTTGACGGCGATGCGCAGAAACTCCATGACGGATGCCACCATACCTTCCGGTGTATCACCGTACTGAGCCATCATCCGTTCGGAGAGCGAACCATGGTTGACACCGATACGGATGGCTGTCTCATGCTCCTTGCACAGGTCCAGCAGGTGCACAAACCGCTCTTCGAGTTTGGACGCATCCTTGCTGTAGTTACCCGGGTTGATCCGCACCGCTTCGACCACTTGTGCCGCGGCGTCTGCCACCTCCGAATTGAAATGGATATCGGCTACAAGGGGTACCGCAGTCAGTACCTGTGCATGGATCTCACGAAGTGACTCCACCTCGCGTATACCCTGGGTAGTGAAGCGTAACAGTTCCGCTCCGGCCTCGATACAACGTCGCGCTTGATCGACTGAGGCATCGATATCATTCGTCGAAGTGTTCGCCATAGTCTGCACACGAATGGGATAGTCGGAACCCAAAAAAATGTTCCCGACTTGCACATTTATGGTCTTTCTTCGCTTATTTTCTAATTTTATTTGCATAAAAATGCATTTTTAATGTAAAAATTTCTTATTTTGGTACCAAAAACGATTTATTTTTGCATTTTTTTTCAAAAATATTTGCTCATGTCAAAAAATTGTAGTACCTTTGCACCCGCTTTTGCAAAAAAGGCGTTGAAATAATCGTTCGAGGCTCTTGAGCCGAGATAAGAATCAGTAGCTCAGCAGGTAGAGCACATCCCTTTTAAGGATGGGGTCCTGGGTTCGAGCCCCAGCTGGTTCACAGAAAGAGAGTTTCGGCTCTCTTTTTTGTTTTCTGCCCCCCTTTCTCATCCTTTCAAATAGCGCGTTACAATTTTGCGTGCAAAATTACTGCTTTTTTTTGACATGTGCAAATAATTTGAAAAGAATATGAAAATAAAATGCATCCATTCCATTCCCGCGACCACATCGCGACCACATCGCGACCTGTATGAAAGGTGTGAAGTTAATTTTACTTTGGCACGGAGTTTGTAATAGAGTACTTGCAACTAAAATTTTCGGAACTATGAAAAAGATATTTAGATTTTTAGGCGTCGTGCTGCTCATTGCAGCAATCAGCGCCGCAACAACATTCGCTGTGCTACGGCTAAATGACAAATTAAAAATTACGAATTACGAATTAACCAATTTTGCTACCGGCAAGGATTCTTTGTCTGTCCCTGCTGCTTACAGCCGCTTTGCGTCTTTGCCGCAGGCAGGCGAGACGGATTTTACCAACGCGGCGGAGCTGTCTGTCAATGCGGTTGTCCACGTCAAGACGACCTACCGCAACCAGGTCTCCTCGCAGCAGATGGACCTTTTTGAGTTCTTCTTCGGGCGTCCGGGGCAGCAACGCGAGATGCCGGCGCAGCAGGCGTCCGGTTCGGGTGTCATCATCTCCGAGGAGGGATATATCGTCACCAACAACCACGTCATCGACCGTGCGGACCAGATTCAGGTTGTCCTCAACGACAAACGCGAATACACGGCTACGCTGGTCGGCACTGACCCGAACACCGACATTGCGCTGCTGAAGATTGACGAGGCAGGTCTGCCGGTGATCCTCATGGGCAACTCGGACGACCTGCGCGTCGGCGAATGGGTGCTCGCCGTGGGCAATCCGTTCAACCTCACTTCGACTGTCACAGCGGGCATCGTGTCGGCGAAAGCGCGTAACATCAATATCCTCAATGCGGAGATGAAGATTGAGTCGTTCATCCAGACCGACGCGGCAGTCAATCCCGGCAACTCCGGCGGTGCGCTGGTTAACACGCGCGGCGAATTGGTGGGTATCAACACTGCCATCGCTTCGCAGACCGGTTCGTACTCGGGCTACAGCTTTGCAGTGCCGACCAGTATCGTGCAGAAAGTGGTGAGCGACATCCGTCAGTACGGCGTCGTGCAACGCGCTATCCTTGGCGTGCAGATGCGTGAGATCACGTCCGAACTGAAGAAAGAGAAAAACCTGACAACTCTCCAAGGGGCGTACGTAGAGCGCGTAGTGCCGGACGGCGCGGCAGAGAAAGCAGGCATCAAGAGCGGCGATGTAATCACGCGCATTGACGATGCAGCCGTCAAGACCGGTACCGACCTGCAGGAACACATCGGTCGTCACCGTCCGGGTGATGTAGTGAGTGTGACGCTGCTCCGTGACGGCAAGACCATGACCGTTCAGGCTACGCTCACCAACCGCGATGGCGGCACAGGAGTCATCTCAGCCGAAGACAAAGCGTCTGTCTTAGGTGCCACGTTCTCCGAACTGACCGACGCGCAGAAAGAGCGGCTGGGTATCAACTACGGTTTGCAGATCAAGTCGCTCAAGGCTGGCAAACTGAAGAGTGCAGGTGTACCCTCGGACTTCATCATCCTGAAAGTCAACAACCGCTCCGTGCGCACCGAAGAAGACCTTGACGACATCGTCCGCCGTGCCAACTCCGCTTCCGAGCATGACCGCGTCCTCTTCATCACGGGCTGCACACCCCAAGGTCGCGTCCGCTATTACGCTGTCAATCTGGCAGAGTAGAAATATACGTTTATTAAGATTTAGAATGATAAAGGGGGCGATTTCGCCCCCTTTATCGTCCCGAAGCCTATTCACTATACTCTCGTCATTGAAAGATTCCTAGTTTTTCAAGCAAAGAGCAAAGCAAACGCTTCTTTTAATAATATGTCATCGCGCGTCGCTACGCGCGTTTCTCCGGGTTAACGTCTTGAGAGGGACGGATATTATATATTGTTTTTTTATCTGTTGTTTAGTAATCTCATATTTGAGGTTGTTTGTTCGATAACTGATTTAACAGCATCATTCCTTTTACCGTCAGCAGGTATTTCTGGCGAGGGTGGCGAGGACTGTCGGGATAAAGCAGACGCACAAAGCCGTTTTCTATGGCAGGATTAAGATAGTTCTCCATAAAAGTCGGGCGGTGCTTCAATTCTATTTTACTCATTATATCCTTAATAGATAGTTTTTCAAGCCTCATAGCCTGAACCAAACGAATGGTGTTTTCGTCGTCTGTATATATCTGATTTCCAGTGCTGATTAGGTTGCTTGTCTCGAACTTGCCCTGTACTTGTTCGGTACTTGTTCTGTACTTGTCCTGAACTTGTTCGGAGCTTGTTCGGAGCTTGTTCGGTACTTGTTCGGTCTCCGCGCTTTGAACGTCCTTGTTTGATATATGCAAATCTCTGTTATGCAGCGGCATTTGTTCGCCCAGCAGCAGGTTACGGAAGAAACGCTCCAAGTATTGCGGTGAGTTATTGACACCAAGTCGCGCGTTCTTATAATTAGCGCGCACAAGCGCGTTTCTGAAGAACCATGAGTGTTGCTCAAAGAGTGTATTATCTATATTCTGGAATCCTATCGAACGCAGGTATTTGATAGTGAAAACCGCGGTAGTACGTGTGTTGCCCTCACGGAAAGGGTGTATTTGCCAGATATTCGCCACAAAAGCAGCAATATGACGAATAGCATCGGGCAGAGCAAGGTTGGAGTAGTCAAACTGCTTCTCTTGCTCCAAATCATACTCCAGCGTTGCTTGCAACTGTGTACAACTGGCATAAAGCACCGTGTCGCCGTCCAAAACCCATTCTTTTTGGGTTATGTCGTAGTCTCGGAACTGCCCTGCGTGCTTGAAGACGCCTTTGAATATCTGCCGATGGATGGACGCCAAACCTGCCACACTGAACGTAAATGATTGCTCACTAAGTAACTTGGTGATATTCATTGCTACTTTATCCGCTTCCTCTTTCTCGTCATCATCCGGCAAACGGATCTCTTTCGCTTGGTAGTATGCTTTAATCCTTTGTTCCGCCTCGTCAGCACTAATCTGCCCCTCTATATGCTCTTGGGCGGTTTGCTTGAGGAAATCAGAAACAGTCAGCTGATCAACGGCTTGCAGCCCGATAGCCGTACGCCAATAATCCGCACGCTCGCGCACAGATGGCTCCTGAGTTCGAAGATACTTTTCAAACTCCGGAATGTACGGGTTTTCTATGTCCGCCTTCTTTGTCATAACTTGCGATTACATCACAATGTTGACAATCCTACCGGGAACGACGATGACTTTTTTAGGCGTGTTGCCGGCGAGATATTTGGATGTGTCTTCGTGTGCAAGGACAAGTTTCTCCACTTCCTCTTTCGGCGTGTCTTTCGGGCACTCGAAGGTGAAACGCACTTTGCCGTTGAACTGAACAGGGTATTTCTGCGTGTCCTCTACGAGGTACGACTCATCGCAAAGCGGCCATTCGGCGTTCACCACATACGAGTCATTGCCGCAACGATGCCATGCTTCCTCTGCGATATGCGGGGCGTACGGAGCGAGAAGAACCGCAATCGGTTCAAGGATCGCACGCTTGTTGCACTTGAGCGCGGACAGCTCGTTCTGCGCAATCATAAAGGCAGGAATAGAGGTGTTGAACGAGAAGTTCTCGATATCCCAGGTGATCTTCTTAATGAGCTTGTGCAGACTCTTGAGTTCTTCTTTCGTCGGCTCTTCGTCGGTGATTGTCTCGTACATGTTCCAGAGGCGTTTGAGGAAACGATGCACGCCGTCAATACCGTTCGTATCCCAGGGTTTGGACATCTCCAGCGGGCCAAGGAACATCTCGTACAGACGCAAAGTGTCTGCTCCGAACTTAGCGATGACGTCATCCGGATTAACCACATTGAACATCGACTTACTCATCTTCTCCACTGCCCAACCGCAGATATACTGACCATTGGAGAGCACAAACTCCGCATTCTTAAATTCCGGCATCCATGCCTTGAATGCCTCGATATCCAGCACGTCGTTGGAAACGATATTCACGTTTACGTGAATCGGTTGCACCTTATCCTTGTACTCCGGCTGGTTAATCAGGTCATAACTGATATACAGATTGCCTGTTGCCCCTTCGCCGATATAGCGATAAACGAAGTTCGAGCGACCTTGGATCATACCCTGGTTGATGAGCTTCTTGAAGGGTTCATCTTCGCATACGTATCCTAAGTCATAGAGGAACTTATTCCAGAAACGGGAGTAGATCAAGTGACCCGTTGCGTGCTCCGAACCGCCCAAATAGAGGTCCACTTGACGCCAGTATTCATTCGCCTGCTTACCAACCAACGCCTCGTCATTATGCGGATCCATGTATCTCAAATAATATGCCGACGAACCGGCAAAGCCCGGCATGGTGCAGAGCTCCAGCGGATAACCGTTATAGGTCCAGTCCTTGGCATTACCGAGCGGCGGACGACCGTCCGAAGTGGGCTTGAAGTCCGACACTTCGGGTAACTGCAACGGCAGGTCTTTCTCATCAACCGTATAAGGCATACCGTCTTTATAGTAGATCGGGAAGGGTTCACCCCAATAACGCTGACGACTGAAGATCGCGTCGCGGAGACGATAGTTCACTTTCACGCGACCGATACCGGTATTGGTTATATATTCCTTCATCGCTTGAATCGCGTCCTTGACATCCATGCCGTTGAGGAAACCGGAGTTGATCATCTTGCCTTCTTTGGCGTCGAACGACTCCTCGGAAACGTCCGCCCCTTCAATCAGCGGAATAATCGGCAGATTGAAATGTTTGGCGAAGGCGTAGTCGCGGCTGTCGTGCGCCGGAACCGCCATGATAGCGCCCGTTCCGTAGCCCGCAAGCACGTAATCGGAAATATAAATAGGTATCTCGCCTTGCGTGAGCGGATTGATGGCATAACTTCCCGTGAACACACCCGTTACTTTTCTATCGGCGATACGCTCACGCTCTGTACGATGTTTGACCCACGCGAGGTATTCCTCCACTTCGGCCTTGTGCTCATCGGTCACGACACGTTGTACGTATTCGCTCTCCGGCGCCAGCACCATAAAGGTCACACCGTAGATCGTATCCGCACGGGTGGTGAAGATGGTAAACGGCTCGTCCTGACCCTTGATGCGGAACTGCATCTCGGCGCCTTCCGAACGACCGATCCAGTTGCGTTGGGTCTCTTTGAGAGAGTCGGTCCAGTCGATACGATCGAGCCCTTCGAGTAAACGACCGGCATAGGCACTCACGCGCAAGCACCATTGCCGCATCACGCGCTGCTCCACCGGGAAACCGCCACGGACGGAGAGTCCTTCGGACACTTCGTCGTTCGCAAGTACCGTTCCGAGTTTCGGACACCAGTTCACTTTGGTATCCGCCAGATAAGCGATGCGGTAATTCATCAAACGCTCTTGTTTCTCTTTCTCGCTCATGGTCGCCCATTTCGGGTCGTTCGCCTCAAACTCAGCGATCAGTTTGCTAATCGGCTGTGCTTTCTGGGTCTTGGGGTCGAAATAACTGTTGAACATCTGTACAAACGCCCATTGGGTCCACTTGTAGAACTTCGGATCGCAGGTACGTACCTCGCGGTTCCAGTCGTAGCAGAAACCAATTTTCTTGAGCTGTGAGATATATCGGTCGATGTTCTCGAAGGTCGTCTTCTCCGGATGTTGACCGGTCTGGATCGCATACTGCTCGGCGGGCAGACCGTACGAGTCAAAACCCATCGGGTGCAGGACATTAAAACCTTTGAGCCGTTTGTAACGGGAGTAAATATCCGAGGCAATATAACCCAGCGGGTGACCTACATGAAGACCCGCTCCACTCGGATAAGGAAACATATCGAGCACGTAGTAATGCGGTTTATCGGACTCATTGGAGACAGTATAGACTCCTTTCTCATCCCAAGCCTTTTGCCAACGGCTCTCAATATCAGAAAAATTATATTCCATTAAATCATTTTTTTAACTTGCTCATATACATTTTGTGCGGTGAAGCCGAGTTTCTCGTCGAGTACCTTGTAGGGTGCGGAGAAACCGAAGCTATTGAGACCCCATACAGCACCATTCTCACCGACGAGGCTCTCCAGCGTGCAAGGCAGACCGGCGGTCATACCAAAACGCTTGATACCTTTCGGCAGCACCTCGTTCTGGTACTCTTGGGACTGTTGACGGAACACGCCTTCTGACGGTACACTGACGATCTGCAGACGGACACCTTCTGCACGCAGTAACTCAGCACCTGCCAGCAGGGTCGATACCTCTGATCCCGAAGCTAATAATACTACTTGCGGGTTTTCATCTTTGCTCACGATATACGCACCCTTGCGGAAACCTTCGAGGTTGACATTGGGTACCGGAGCGATGTCCTGACGAGAGAGGATGAGGGCGGTCGGCGTCTCGGTGTTCTCGATCGCTGCACGCCAAGCGAGCGTGGTCTCTTCGGCATCCGCCGGACGGAGCACCAACATAGACGGTTTACCGCTATGGTTATGCAACTTCTCCATCAGACGTATCTGTGCCTCCTGCTCCACGGGTTCATGCGTCGGACCGTCTTCACCTACGCGGAAAGCGTCGTGACTCCAGATGAACTTAACGGGCAGTTCCATGAGGGCTGCCATACGGACGGCGGGTTTCATATAATCGCTGAACACGAAGAACGTACCGCATGCCGGGATGATACCACCGTGGAGCGCCATACCGATCATGACGCATGCCATGGTGAGTTCAGACACACCTGCCTGGAGGAACTGTCCGCTGAAATCACTCTTGGTGAACGCATGGGTCTTCTTAAGGAACCCGTCGGTCTTGTCAGAGTTCGAGAGGTCAGCCGATGAAACGATCATATTACCTACATGTTCTGCGAGGTAAGACAGCACGACACCACTCGCATTACGCGTAGCAGCACCGGCTTTCTGCTGGATCTCACTCCAGTCGATGCACGGCACTTCGCCCGACATGAAGGTCTCGTACTCATTCGCAGCTTGCGGATTGGCCTGCGCCCACTCGTGGTAAGCCACATAACGTTTGTTGCACAACTCACGTAACTCGGCTGCACGGTCGTCATATAGTTTCTTTACCTCGGGGAAGATCTGGAACGGGTCTTCGGGATTGCCGCCGAGGTGCTCGATGGTCTTCTCGAAGGACGCTCCGGCTTTGGAGAGCGGAGCTCCGTGGGTGGAGCACTTGCCTTCCCAGTTAGCACCCTCTGCCGTGACACAACCCTTACCCATGGTGGTATGACCGATGATGATCGACGGTTGTCCTTTATGCGCTTTCGCTTTGATGATCGCCTCACGGATCGCGTCGGGATCATTACCCGGGATCTCCTGCACGAACCATCCCCAAGCCTGGTATTTGGCTGCCACATCTTCGGATGTCACCTCGCCGCAACCGGTGGAGAGCTGGATGGTGTTGGAGTCATAGAACATCACGAGGTTATCCAGACCGAGGTGTCCTGCGAGACGACCGGCACCTTGCGATATCTCTTCCTGGATACCACCGTCCGAGATGAAGGCATATATCGTCGGGTTATGGATCGCACCGTAACGGGTGTTGAACCATTTCGCGGCGATCGCAGCACCTACCGCGAAGGTATGTCCCTGACCGAGCGGACCGGAGGTGTTCTCAATCATACGTTCGATCTCCCGTTCGGGGTGACCGGGCGTGACGCTACCCCACTGACGCAGGTTCTGCAGGTCCTCGAGGGTGAACTTGCCTGCCAGACACAACTGGCCGTACAGCATCGGAGCCATATGACCCGGATCCAAGAAGAACCGGTCACGACCTTCCCAAGCTGCGTTGTCCGGATCGTACTCCAGAAACTCACTGAAGAGCACATTGATAAAATCTGCTCCTCCCATGGCACCACCGGGGTGACCACTCTTCGCTTTCTCTACGGCTGCTGCAGCCAAGATACGAATGTTATCCGCTGCACGATTCATTAGTTGTGTCTTGTTCATAATATTGTAGTTTCTTATTTTACTCGTTCTCTAGATCTCTAGAATTCTAGATATCTAAAACTTCCATCCTACATGATAGCTGAGTCCCCAGGCGATATTACCGCGTTTGCCGAAACCGGGGATATATATCGGTGCCATCTCATCAGCAGTCTGACCGTCTTTTCGGGTAAAGAGGATCTTCAGTCGTCCCATCCAACCCATGTAAAAACCGGTCTTTCCCACTTGCGCCAGTTGCACCTGACATCCTGCCACAATCTCCCCCCAGCAGTCGATTCGCTTTGGTTGGAAATCCGTACCGACACGGATACCTATGAGCATCGCATGCGGGCTCTCGGGATGTTTCTTAAGCGGGTTGATATCCAGTCCGGCGCGAAAATAACCGCCAAAGTCATTATAACTGAGACTGTCTCCTCTCGTAGCCTTTCCTCCGGCGTAACCCAATTCGAGCGTCGGATAGAGACGGTTGATCACTTGCCAGTTCATCGCCAACTCGTACTGTTGTAAGCGTCCTTTGTTCAAAGCCGGAGTGAGCACCGCAGCCCCCACATCGAACTTCAAGGTCATGCCGCCATAGATGGGTTTCTTCTCCACCTTCGTCGAGTCTGCAGCGTATGCACCCATACCCAGCAGGATCGCGAGCCCTATCACCCATAACCTATAACCCATAACCCGTAACCCTTACATCAGCGCTTTCGCCTCATTCCGCAATTCTTCCAATGCTTTGTCCGTCGGTGTCAGACCGTTGGAACTGTAGGCCGTCATCAGCATCTGCGCATAGGTCTGCGCTGTAGCCTCAGCCGGCAGTTGCGCTGCCATAGCGATGACAAAGGTTGCCATTTGGTTACGCGCATTGATGATCTGGTCCCATACCTCGTCGGACACATAGACCTGCTGACTCTGGTTATGGTCAAACTCCGCACGGATGGTCTGCAACAGGTACTGCTGCACCTCCGCCACCGACCAGGTATTCAGTGCCTCGGGTTCTTTGGACCGCAGTTCCATCAGCATATGTTCCGGCTTCGTGCGCTCCAATAACAACGCGAGTCGCTCATACGCCCGCAGGCGGATAGGCGACACCACTTTCTGGCTGTCCTTCTTGAGATCAAACAGCCGCTTCTTCTCCTCGTTGCGATAGGCGGAGTTCTGGATCAACCAAAACCCGAAAATCATCACCAACACCAAGAAGATGCTATATACAATTACCATTGTCATAGGCTCATCTGCAATTTTGCGTGCAAAATTACAAAAAAAAATTGACATACGCAAGAGCGTATGCCAAATTTTTGCAATTTTTCTTACTTCTTACAAGTGAAGTAGATCATCCTAAGCCAAGCGACGGTGTAGGTAAGGACACCGATCCAAAGGGTCGAATGGAGGTAATTACAGAGTTTGGACGGACAGAAAAGGTCGATCGGCATGACGCACCAGAGCACGAACAAGGCCCAGAAGAGCACCTTGTCCACGACCGGTCGGTTGTCCTGATGGAAGAACCAAAGGGCATAGCCGGTCATGGCAATCGTGTAGGTCGTATACTCCGCCGCTTCGCTGAACAGCACGATATAGCCCATCAGTACGGCTAAGGCTCCGACGCGGAACGAGTACTTGCTCCAGCGGTTACGGCAAAGGAAGAACAGCACCGCCAACACTCCCAGTACGGATGCCTGGAAGATACGCATATACGGTAAGGCTATTGCCTTGATGCCCGGCACAAACAGAATGGAGTAATAGACTCCGGTGGACTGATGATGATCGGTGAGTTGCGTCAACCAGTTCTGGTAACCGGTGAGCAGTCCTTCGATGCCTCCATGAAGCGCAGGCAGCAAGACAAAGAAGAGTCCCGTCAATGCCACCCAACCGATATTGCGCCAGAAACGCGGATAGCAGAGTAAGAGTGCCAGTTCGACAGCCCCATAGATCTTGGTGGTGGCCGACAGCATGATGAGCAGCACTGCCCAGAAGGCCTTGTCGCGCTCCAGCAGTACGAATGCCCACAAGAAGATAGCCGCCACCAGCAAGTTGTATTGGAAACAGAACAGACTCTGCGCAACCGTCAGCAGCAGGTACAGCATCATGTAGGGTGCTTTCTCGGACAAGGTGCCCGGCAGGTTCTTAACCGCAAAATAAAAGACCGTATAGCCGAACAGGTTCCACGCCAAACCGCCGATATAAAAAGGCAGGAAGGCAAAGGGTGCAAATAACACACAGAAGATCGGCGAATAGATGAAATACCGGTGGTGAACATCGACAAACTCCGGTGTGTAGGCGTTGATACCCTGCCAGAACTGTTGGGTCGCATCCCGAAAGACACAGTAGTTCTCCTCCCCACCACGCAGGAGTTCAATCAGCGAAGCAGCAACGGCTATCGCAAATCCCAGCCAGTAGATGTTTCGCGATACCGTAAAGAATTCCAGGAACTTTTTCATACTTTCTCGTCATTATACCGGCGAATAAAATACCCCGGTCTATTCTTGGTCTCATTGAAGATACGCCCCAGGTATTCACCTAAGACCCCTATCGTAAGTAACTGAACACCACCGAGAAAAAGGATAGTCACCATGATGGTCGGATAACCGGCAACCGGGTCGCCGTAGAGCAAGGTGGTAATCAAGATATAGATCAGATAGATAAACGCCACGAAGGAGACGCCTATACCCAGGTACATCGCGATGCGAAGCGGTGCGACCGTATAACTGGTCAGACCATTGATGGCGAGGTTGAGCAGTTGGGATAATTTCCACTTGGAGGCTCCCTGTTGCCGCTCAAGTTGGTCGTAGTAGATGCTCTTCTTTTTGAATCCGATCCAGGAGTACAGACCCTTCGTGTTCCGCTCCGATTCCCGCATCTGACGCAGCGCCTCGATGCACGTGCGATCCAGCAGACGGAAGTCACCCGTGTTCTTTTGTATCGGTACACGCGTCATACGTTGCAGCAAGGAGTAATACCACTGCGAGGTCTTGCGTTTGAACCAGGTCTCCTGACTCGAGCGACGCTGGGCATAGACATCGTCATAGCCTTCTTCCCACCATTGGAGCATCTCCGGGATGGCCGAGATAGGATGCTGCATGTCGGCATCCATGATAATGACGGCATCCCCCTTCGCATAGTCAAAACCCGCCATCATCGCCTTCTCTTTGCCGTAGTTACGCGACAGATCGATATACGACCAATGCTGCGGATCGGCATGATGCAGCGCGATCATCTTATCCAGCGTACCATCGGTACTACCGTCGTTGACGAGCAGGAACTCCCAGTCATAGGCCGGGTTTTCTTTCAGCACCTGATTCATGCATTCTTGCAGCAGATCAAAGCATGCCTCTTCGTTGTAGGCGGGCAGCAGAATGGTGATTTTCTTTTTCATATAAGCGCGTTATTTGAGTTGACGAATGAGGGTGTTATAATCGACACGGTCACCGATATAACGGGGTCGCGTGGTGTTATATTGCGGGCTGAGCAAGTCCCTGTCCGCATCGTATTCGGGTGTAGTGATACCGGCCAAGGTGAAGAGCATATGGCACACATCACTATTGACAAAAGGCTTGTCCTGGGCAGCTTGAATCTGCGCCACCAGTTCCGGATGGTTCGTTCGGAAGGCATCCGACACCAGCATAAAGAACGGAATCTCAAACTGGTAATGCGCCACTTGGGGCGTGAGGTTATTCTGGTCAGAACGCTCGTAAAAATTTCGATAGTCATAGCATTCCTCGCCATGGTCCGACAGATAGATCGCTATCGCATCCCGATCGGCGAAGAGCGACCATAGTTCATTCAGACAATGGTCATGGAAGAGCGTCGCATTCGCATACTGCGCCCGAATCGCGCAACCGTGCGAACCGCCGTAAGTAGGCGTCAGGCTATCGGCTTGGAAATAGTCGAAGTCCGACGGGAAACGGTCGGCATAACTGACGTGCTGACCGATATAATGGACGATGAACAGACTCGGGTGAAGGAGGGTGCCGCCCAACGAATCCGTGAGGAAGGTGCGCAGGTCGGCATTGAGACCGGAGTCATAAGCGAACAGCGAACGGTTACGCGCCGTAAACTGCATCCGTGCCAGGTCAGGATGATTGACCAGGGCTCCCCCCAGATTAGAGAACAGTCCGCCTCCTCCGTCCACGACGAACTGGTTAGACCAATAATAGACATCATACCCGGCTTTGCGGAAGACCGCCGGAAAAAGGGTGTTCTCGGTGGAGAGGAGATGCTGCATGACCTGCGCCGTGAGGTTGGACTGGGTGACGACATCCGAGAAGAGGTAGAGTTGCCCCTCGTCGCGTAAGCGGCACAGGTTAGGCGTCGTCGGTAAAGATGCCGGGTTATAGAGCGGCGTATGATGCTTGTTGAACGACTCGCCGATGATGAGCACGATACAGGGCGAGCGGAAAGTACAACCGTCCACCTGCGTCTGCTCCACTTTCGGCACCAGGGTATTGTATTCCTTGACCGTCAGCACCGTGTAGGCAACCCCATACACAAAACGGATCGTAGGTGTGCGCAGGCAGGGCAGGTAACGCTCGTCATTGAGTTCAGCTACGGAATCCAGCGAGAAACAACGTATGAGTTTGATATACGAATGTTCACCGCGCAGCGCCGACCATATCGTGCAGATGCAGCAGAGGGCTATCAGCACCTGCCGCACCGTCTTATGCAGACGCGGCCACAGCATAGTGGTGCCTTTAGCCAGCAGCACGGCTGCTGCACCGCAGGACAAGGTGATCCATAGCGCCGGAGTTGCCCAAAGACCGGAGAGGAATTCCGAGGCTTCCCGGGTGTCGGTCTCCAGGATCAGTTTGACGATCCGCACGGAGAAAAGGGAGGAATAGAAAAGCAGCGAGAAGATCTCACTCAGCCATAAGAGGATGGCTATTATCCATGCCACCCAATGTAACCGGATCGGACGAAGGAGAGCGGCCAAGACACAATAGATATACGCACCCCAGAGCGGTATCAGCAAGGCCAGGAAGATATCGTTGGTCATGACGATATTACTGACAATAGTCAGTATCAGCGCCAAAAACAGCATGCTCAGATAGAAGATGCGGTTGGTGCTGACCGGATAGAGGAGTCCGTTATATAGTCGTTTGAGCCAGTTCATGATAAGTTATAAACGTCGCCCCGCGGGACTGCAGGTCGGTGATCGTCGCTTTCAGCCGTTCGTACATCGCATCCCCTGCATTATGACGAATGATAAACGGCAGTTTCCATTCGGGATGGTCTGCTAAAGGATAGAACTCCCAGGGATGAAAATAGGTATTGAAATAGCCGTCATGCCGCAGCGTTCGACGCACAAGCGCCTGGTACAGCCACAACGGGAAGTTATGCAACGCCAGCCAGAAGAGAGGGATGCGGAACCAGGGAGTGACCGATGCCGGGATCTGCAATATGTCCTGCTCATAGAACCACGTACGCGGCATGTCGAGATGCATGTACCGTCCGGGGATGAACGCCGGGTTGAGCGAGGCGTTGTACTCGTAGCCTTGTCGCTTCAGTTCCGCTATATCCACCGGGAACATACGCGGTTGCCGATAGCCGTAGATCGGTTGTCCCGTCTGCGCTTCCAGCACTTGCTTGGAGGTAATCACATGTTCCGGTTGCGGTTGCCAGTGATCGCATCCGTGCGAAGCGACCTCGTGCCCTTCGCGAACGATACGCTCCATGAGTTCCGGTGCGTGCGTCGCAAAATTAGCGGTGCAGAAGAAGGTAGCATGGATGCCGCATTCCTGAAGACAATCAAGGATACGGGTGGTGCCGAAACGGGAGATCTCCATGCCTTGCGCGATCGGGTCCCACTCTACTCCATGCTCTTTGGGCACGTCGTATTCCTCGGTGTCAAACGAGAGTAAGACCTTGCCTTCGATGGCATGTTTGGGAAAATGGTACACGAGGTACAGCACCGCGTACTGCACCATCATTGCTACCGCCATCACCAGGATCGGTGCGATCAGTTGATGAATACCAAACCACAGGAAGAGGTTAAGCAGCACGATATGCAGCACGAAGTTCAGTGCATGACTGCCGGAAAAGCCGACAAAACGTCCCCAGGTAGGCCGGGAAGAGAAAGTGAAATAACTGGTTGCAAAGAAATTCCCGATAAAACTGATCAGGTATCCGGCTATATACGCTGCGTTCACCGGTGCGGACACCAGAAGTAGCATATAATAAATGCCATAGTGGACTACTGCAGCGCAGCAACCCACTATACAAAATCGGAAGAATGATCGGTATTTCTCGCGCATACCTGCATCCTCCTTTTAACGAATCATGTCGTCCCCGAAATACGGTTGAAGGGCTTTCGGAATACGAATACCTTCTTCGCACTGATTATTCTCCAGCAGCGCAGCCACGATACGCGGCAGTGCCAGAGCCGAACCGTTCAGCGTGTGGCAGAGTTGCACTTTCTTGTCCTCCGCACGGCGGTAACGGCATTTGAGACGATTCGCCTGATACGTGTCGAAATTGGACGTACTGGACACCTCGAGCCAACGATGTTGTGCCTCGCTATAGACTTCAAAGTCATAGCAAAGCGCAGCCGTGAACGACATATCACCACCGCTCAGACGAAGGATGCGGTAAGGCAACTCCAGTTTCTGGAGCAGGCCTTCTACGTGGTCCAACATCTCCTTATGCGATACATCCGAATGTTCGGGCGTGTCGATACGAACGATCTCGATCTTCGAGAACTCATGCAGACGGTTCAGACCGCGTACATCCTTACCGTACGAACCTGCCTCACGACGGAAACACTCCGTGTAGGCGCAGTTCTTGATCGGCAGTTGCGCCTCGTCGATGATGACGTCGCGGTAGAGGTTCGTCACCGGTACTTCGGCCGTCGGAATGAGATAGAGGTCGTCCACTTCGCAATGGTACATCTGACCTTCCTTATCGGGCAGCTGACCCGTTCCGTAACCCGAAGCGGCATTCACTACGGTTGGCGGCATGATCTCCGTGTAACCGGCTTTGTTGGCTTCCGCGAGGAAGAAATTGATGAGGGCACGTTGCAGACGCGCACCTTGACCGATATAAACCGGGAAACCGGCACCCGAGATCTTCACACCGAGGTCGAAGTCAATGAGGTTGTACTTCTTCGCAAGTTCCCAGTGAGGGAGTTTCGCTTCGTCGTTATTCACCTCACCTACCCAGGTTCCGACAGTGTCACCACCGCGGTGGGGTACGTTCGATTTAACGACCAGGTTATCTTCTGCAGCCGCACCTTCCGGCACGATGTCGTAGGGTACGTTCGGGATGGTAAGCAGCAGTTTGGTCTGTGCCTCTTCGGCCGCTGCCATCTTCTCGTCGTACTCAGCGATCTGTGCTTTGAGGGCACCGGTCTGAGCCTTAGCTGCTTCCGCCTCGTCACGTTTACCTTGCGCCATGAGGGCACCGATGGACTTACTGATCTTATTCATCTCAGCAGCCGCAGCATCTTTCATCTGCTGAGCACTCTTGCGCTCTCCATCAAGACGAAGCACTTCGTCGATTGCCTCTTGGGCGCCTGAGAAGTGCTTCTTGTTGAGACCGGCAATGACTTTCGCCTTGTCGTCGTAAATTTGTTTTAAAGTTAACATGTTTACGCCTCTACCGGTTGAATGGATACGTACGATTTGTTGTCGCGTTTCTTGCGGAAGGTTACGATACCGTCGCAGAGAGCGAACAAGGTGTGATCCGAACCCATACCCATGTTTTCACCCGGGTTATGAACCGTACCACGTTGACGTACGATGATGTTACCTGCCTTTGCGAATTGACCACCAAAGATCTTCACGCCAAGACGTTTGCTTTCTGATTCACGGCCGTTCTTTGAACTACCGACACCTTTCTTGTGAGCCATACTGGTTGTCCTTTCTTTTAAGCAATAACAATTTCTTTAACTACTACATTCGTGAGGTCCTGACGGTGACCGTTCAGCTTGCGATAACCTTTGCGACGTTTCTTGTGGAATACAAGAATCTTCTCACCGCGGCACTCGTTGTCGAGCACTTCGCAAACTACTTTTGCACCCTTTACATAAGGAGCACCCACTTTTACTTTACCCTCGTTGTCGAGGAGCAGAACGTTCTCAAACTCTACCGTTGCACCTTTCTCGAGGTCAGCGATGCGGTTGATGAACAGTTTTTTGCCAGCTTCTACCTTAAACTGCTGGCCTTTCATCTCTACAATTGCGTACATTGATACGTTTGTAATTAATGTTAGGGCGGTGCGGCGGTCGTTATACGAAACGACACTTACTCGAGCCTAATCCGCAAAAAAGCGTGCAAAATTACTACAAATTTTTGACATACGCAAATATTTCTGCATTTTTTTGCAAAATTATTGCTTTTTGTTCATCCTTTTTGCCATTCCCATGGCATTGGTCGGGCAAACGAGTCGGCAAAGATGGCATCCGACGCATTTGGTTCCGATGATATGCGGTTGTCGGTCTTCGCCGAAAGAAATCGCCTGATGACCACCGTCCATACAGGAGATATAGCAGCGTCCGCAACCGATACATTTCTCTCTATCCACCTTCGGGAACACCATCGTCTCACGGTCCAAGTCACTCGGCATCACCACGTCCGGTAAGGCTTCGCCTACCAGTTTCTTGAGTTCCGTGATGCCCTGTTCCTGCATGTAGGTTTGGAGACCCAGTTTCAGGTCATCGATGATCCGGTAACCGTACTCCATGACGGACGTACATACCTGCACGTTACGGCAACCGAGGCGAATAAAATCCAAGGCGTCACGCCAGGTCTCAATACCGCCTATACCGCTGATATCCATATGTTTCTCGATACCCGCCTTATGCAAAACCGGGTTGCCTGTCATCTCGTAGATCATCCGCAGGGCGATGGGTTTGACGGCCTTGCCGGAATAGCCGCTGACGGTGATCTTACCGCTCACCTCCGCCTCCTCACTCATCGTAATGGACTTGATCGTGTTGATAGCACTGATTCCCTTTGCGCCACCGAAATAACAAGCCATGGAGGCTTTGTCCAAGGACTTCACATTCGGCGTCATCTTGGGAATCACGGGTATCTTCACCGCCTCCGACACAAACGAGGTGTACGCTAACACCAGTTCCGGATTCTGACCGATATCGGAACCCAGACCGCTCAATCGCATCTGCGGGCAGGAGAAGTTCAGTTCTACGGCATCGCAGCCTGCATCTTCTGCCATCTTGGCCAGTTCGATCCACTCCTCTTCCGTCTGCCCCATGATGGACGCGACGATGCGTTTGGTGGGATAGTTGACTTTCAGACGGTGCAGGATGTCAAAGTCCATCTCGTAGGGATTCTCGCTTAACTGCTCCATGTTTCGGAAGCCGACGAAGGACGTACCGCCCTTTCGCACAGCGTCGAATCGCGGACTCACCTCACGGATATCCTGCTTGCAGATCGTCTTGTAGAACACACCTGCCCAACCCGCTTCAAGCGCGCGCGATACCATATCATAATTGGTACAGATCGCCGAACTGGCCAGGAAGAAGGGATTCTCGCACACCATGTCGCAGAAGTTGATCTCCAGCGAAGGCAGTCCTGCAGCGTCAGCGGTCTTACAGTCCGCAGAACGGTCTAACAGCGTCAGCGGTCTAACAGCGTCAGCGGTCAGCGAACACAGTTCGCTAATCCTTATCGGTTGGTCGTAATGGATACAGGCTTTCTCCGCGGCAGCCAAGTCTTCGTCTGTCAGGTCCGCCCACCAGCGCCATGCGTTGCTTGCGTTATCAAACCGGATCGCCCTGATCGCCCGGGCCACGTTCGCGCCGCAGGGTGCATTCTCGCATAACAGGCAGCGAGCCGCCTCTTCATGAATGTGCATCATAGGTATGATTGTTTAGAGATGTTTCACTTGTACTCCGAGCGCATTGTACAGTTTACCGTCGCGGAGGATGAACAGTTGTCCGTTCATGAGGAACTTGACGGTATGACTCGAGTGGTCAAACACGTTCCGGATGCCTTCCGTGCCATTGGTCGTGGTAAAGGAGCTGTTGAGAGAGGTGAGGATCGAACCGTCATCTTCGCAAGCGACGAGCGTGTACGGATAGGTTGTCTCCGGTTCCAGATCATCGATCTCGAAGGTAACTTCGCCTTCTTCGCGAGGCATGAGACGACGCACGGCATTGGGTTTGGTGACGCTGATCACATGACCGGACGCGTCGTAGGTGATCATCATCAGCACCTGTGTGCGTGCCTCGTCTGCCCAGACGATGAGCGTGAACGAGTGAACGAACTCGACGTACGGCATGGAGATCACGGCTATGGTATCGGCCGGTTCCACCTCCATAGCAACCGTAGCCTCATCCATCGGATTCTCTTCTTCCACCAACGCACTCAGGTCTTCCTCCACGACAGTAGGTTCTTGCGGGATGACACGTTTGGCGTTCAGTTTGAAGACCGTGGTCTGCTCGCGTTCGAGACCGGTTACCTGACGATAGGACGAGAAACGCGGGGCTTCTTCGTTATAGAGGATCATTCGGTTCGCATAAGCCGCAGCTTCCGGAACGACCGATTTGCCGTATTGGGTGAAGTACCAGTCTGCACCAACCGGAACGGCGTATAGTTGGTTGAGTTTCTGATAACAATCCTCGCAACGCGGAGCCAGTTCGCCGTCCTCCACGCGCAGACGATAATAGGTACCGTTCGGTACCACCTCTACGACGGAGACGGTTGCGATATTCATGTTCGGGGTATACGTTACCGTACTGCGGTAGTTCTGCTCATTTCCGGCGATGAGTGCCTGGGAACCCATGATATTCTTGTTATCCACCGTAGCGATGATGAGTTTGTCATACGGTTCTATCTCAGACGGGGCATAGACACGAACGGCTATCAGGGTGGTGTCCGCTGCCGTGAAATACATGGTGTCGAACATCTCTACCGGCTGGATGGGGATATTACGACGGAAAACGGCAGTGAAAGCGGTGTCGCTCATGACTGTCACGGAACGCGGGTTGAGTTGGTTTCCGTCGCTCCAGCCTTCGAAGACGCAGTCCATACGGGGTTTAGCCATGATGACGGCGGTCTCGCCCTCATTATACTCACCACCGCCGGTTACCGAACCGTTCTCGGTGTTATCCGCCTGAACCGTTACGGAGTATATCTCTTTCGGAATATAGTCCGACCACTCTACCCACCTGTAACGGGCAGTATTACTGAGATCTACATACACATTATTCGCGGTGTCCATGAACTCGCCGAAGACCAGATTCTCCATCGCACCGCCATCCGTATACTCTATGTAGTTGCTATAGCCTTTGTACTCGCGGAACTTAAACTGGCTGTTAGCGGTTGCTTTGACGGTCACACGGTACTCGCCGTTCTTGTAGGTCATCAGCGAGCCTTTCTCCCAACTGTTGTACAATCCGGAGATGAAATCGCCGACAATAGCAATCTTTTCCGGAGCACCGGCAGGAGCTTTGAGCGTCACGTTGATATTCACATAGGTGCTGTCGTCATAGTGAAGTTTGCCACACAGCGGATAGCGGTAGCGCTCCGGATTCGAATAGTCGAACACCAGAACGGTCGTATCTTCCACACTCTCCGGGAATGGCCTCGGAAGGAACGACCACCACCAGCCTGTTGTAGAATCCAAGTACTGGAGTTGGTTTCCGTAGCTGTAGTTCGCTTCAAGGAGTTGATAATAACTACCCGGCTGAGCATGCACTGTAGCCATCCACGCTTCCGAGCCCATATAATCTCCGCGCTCGAAATTCAAACTACCGCCATTGCAGAGTATCATCGGGAAAAACTCCGGATTTTCCTCACATACCGGGTCGGAGAGCACGATCGTATACACCGGATCGTCGATGGAACTGCCCGAAACGCATTGCGCGAAGCGGTAATTATCGTTATCGCTCCAATCGAGTTCGAGGGTCTCAGTCATGCCCAGTTCGATATTAGGAAAGGCCACCCAGTAGTCTTCTTCTGCCCAATAATACTGCATCTCATTCGTCCATGCAGTATCGTTCTCTTCGCGGATTTTGAACGTGTGTCCCACTACATCGGTGAGCGTATAGGTATAAACCGTCCTACCGCTTGCATCCTCCTCTTCTCTCATCGGCATATTCACGCTCCAGTTGTTGAAGTCACCGATGATGGCCGGTTTCATCTCCGGGCAAGCGTCGGGAGCATAGAGACGGATCGTGTAGTCACGTGTGATCTGGGCCTCACAAGGGTTATTGTGCTTCTTCCAATATTTGAGCCGATAGATATACGCTCCGGCGGAGGCATAGGCAACATTGCATTCACCCGTATAACCGGCAGTGAGTTGGAGTCTCTTACCGCTGACATACGACCATGCATTCACATCGCCGCACTGGTAATCCCAAGTCCAAGCCTTATCCTCCGACACATGCATGGGTTTACCTTCAAAACTGCCGGTGAAGGGCACTTCTACGGCATACCAGCCCTCGAAGCCGGGTACCTGCTGGAACTTAAGACAATTATCGAAGGACTCCACTGTGCCTGTTCCTTTGCCCCAATTGTTGTTTTCGCCTACGAAATACACATCGCCGCAGACCTTAGCGTCGTCCACGAACTGGAGGCAGAGCACCATATTATTGGTCACATCGTACATCGTTGCCAAAATCGCCGCCGTTGGTATGGTATCCTTCGGCGTATCTGGGATGGTGTCCGTCGGAGTGAAAGGATACGCATCATAAGTTGCTTTATTGACGCGCTCCAAAGTGATGCTTCCTTTGGGCGATGCCTCACGAATAATGATATAATTGGTGCCTTCCGGAATCGCCCATTTCTGCGCACCGTTCCATCCGTTCGCCCACTCTAAAGTAACGACTGTATCTGCAACCGTCGCTTCTGTTCGGGAATAATAGAAGTTGGTATCTTGATCTTTGATAGCGATATAACTGCCCATCGCACAGTTGATGGTCAATTTGCCATCTCGGAACATATACGTATCATTAAAGGTACTATATGCTGATTCTCCGGCATCCTCTCCGTTAATCCAGCCGATGGCATACCACTTGGTCTCGTTGTTGGTTGTACCCGTCGAGGTAGTATCCGTCGGAGTAACAGACGCACCGCTATTGAATTTGCAGGTGACGATATTCGATGCCTCGGTGATATCCGTCAGAGCACGGTCACTAATTGGTGAGTAGGTATTTACATTCTTCGTGCCGGGGAAGGTATTCCACGGACAGTTGTTTGTACCACCGGTGTCCGTGCCGATTTTCGTACCGGACGCGGAAACAACGGTATAATACGGGCTGTTCGCCGTGTTATTCGGCTCGTTGTTGGTCCATTTGGAGGCATTGAAATTCACTTGCCATACGAGCATGCCG
Source organism: Paludibacteraceae bacterium (assembly GCA_017447875.1). Lineage (GTDB taxonomy): Bacteria > Bacteroidota > Bacteroidia > Bacteroidales > Paludibacteraceae > Colicola. The sequence goes on from JAFSMP010000022.1 coordinate 28,985, forward strand.
TGACCGGTGAGCGGTGCATCCCAACCTGTTTGCTGGCGGTTCTCGATATAGTATCGCTCACCGGAAGTGGTCGGCCCCACATAACTGCCCGAAGCGTTGATCTGATATGCCTGGTAGTTCTCCGTGCCGTTAGCGTAGAGCGTCACGTTCTGAGGCTCACTGCCCAGATTAACCGGCGTATGCCAGCCGAAGAAGTCTTTCTGCCATGGGTCGTAGTTAGGCGGACAATGACCATCCGCATTATAACTACCCAGGTCCATAATATTCCAGTCGTTCGGCGTGAGGCAACTCTCGTAGTTGGTATTGTAATTGGTGTCATACAAATCCGGAAGACCCATGACATGTCCGAACTCGTGACAAAGCGTACCGATACCGCATAAGCTATTGCTCGACAGCTCACTCGACATAGCATAGTTTTCAATCACTTTGCCGCCTACTTTGCACTCCGAAGCGGTGTAGGTACAATAGCCGCTTGAACGAGCATCACTCACCTTCCAGTTGTGCGGCCAGATGGTCTCGGACGAACCGCCGTCTGCTTGACCTTTGCCGGCATAGATGACATAGACGAAGTCAATATATCCGTCATTGTCGGAGTCGTAGTCTGCCCAGTTAATGGTGTCCTGTTGGTTCGCCAGGATACACGCCTCCACCACAACGTCCGTCGCGTGCTGGTCATCGCCTTCTTCATTATTTTTATCTGCTCCGTAATAGGAGAGTGCGCGGCTCAAGGTGACAGGACCATAAACGTCAAACTGCGGACGGTAAGCACCCTTACTCTGGTCTGCAAAATACTGTGCAGCCGAAGGATAACCGCTATTGACCGTGCAGTTCAAAGAATTGCACAACTCGTCAAACGTAGCCTGCGTATGACCGGACTGCATGCTCTTGTCGGAGAAATTAGCCAGGATGACTACACCCTTCGGCGCCAGATTCGGCGTAGTGCCTATATCTTTGCGCTGACGGCGTGCCACGGCTTTGGCGCGACGCGCCTTGACCACTTCCGCTGTAGGAGCCTCGCCCACTACCTGGTACACACCGTTGGTCTCACGCACCTGCTGACCCGCGCGGTTGATGGTATAGTGATAGAACTCGTCACCGATGGTCATTACCTCAATGACGGAACCGTCGGTTTGGGTTACCGTGCGCCACTGACGGTGGGCAGGAACAGCCCACAACCCAACCGTACTCAATACAGCTAACAGAAGGAAAAGCTTTTTCATATGTATTGTATTTTTGTTTCGGCTGCAAAATTACAACAAATATTTGGAATAAACAAGGATTTTACGATAAAAATCAAATTTACTTGAGTTTTTAGCGGGAAATGCTTGTTATTCTTAGCTATCGCACGATTATTTCGCACTACTGTGCGACTGTACCTTCGGGGGGAATGCGAAGCAGGCGGAGTCCGAAATTACAACAAATTGCCGAAGTTACTACATTTTTAAGCAAAAAACCACCGCGGCTCTCACGAGTGACGGTGGCAAATATAAAAATATTATGAAAAATACCCTCCCTCCTCGGGAGGGGTCTGACATGGTGTGTCTTTATATAGTGTTGCCTATATACATAATGATTAGTTTACTTTATTTCCGATTGCATCAAATACGTTGCCGTCGCGAACGATATACAATACACCATCTACCATGATCTTCTTGATTTGTAATTGGTCATTGGTCATTTGTGATTGTTCGATACCGGTCGGAATATTTGCGATTGGTGATATTTCAAGCAAGAATCGGTCATCGTAAGTACCGGGTTCCAAATTAACGGTATAATCCGTCAACGCAAGGTTCGTGCGGGTATTGGCAACATTATCCACCAATGTGATACCCGTTCCATACGTCCCTTCCGGCATCGCAAAGGTATATTCACCGGTTTGTGCAATCATCACACCTACCGGCACAATGCTGGTCGTATCTGGCAGACAATTACCCGCCATCTTGTAGTAACCTGCAATAGTGTAGAGATTATCTCCTGTGGAGCTGGTCAATTTACTCAAATCCATATTAAGATCATAACCTTCCGTTGCACCCTCTGCTATACGGCTGATATAAGTCACATCAGCTTGTACCGTACCACGCATCAGCGTCAATTTCAATGTCTGGTCCCCTGTTTCGTCATTCGTCCGTTTCGGCGCTTTGAGTTCTACAAGCGGGTTAGAAGCATCATATGGAGCCCAAGTTATATCACCCGCATATTGTACCAAATAAGCATGCGTGGCTTTGTATTCAAAGGAACTAAATGAACTATTGGTTTTCACTGTGTATTTTGGATTTGTATTAGCGGCCCATGTATAGAAGAACTTCAATGTGCCTTTCACATCTGGCGATGTTGGATACGTATCACCCCATGTCGGACTGGTGATCTTCGTACTATTGAAACTCGGGGAGCCGATAATATTCCAGTTGGAGTCTATCGCACGACGATCATAACGCGGGTTACCTTCGTTAGTCTGCGGTTTGTCATCTTTTCCTCTCCATTTATCGCACGTGTGCGCCGGTACGGTAGAGGTCATACTTGTTGCCAGACCGTCACCGGCTGCATTTTTTATAAGGCCCAAACTCAAATCGGTACCCATAGACGGGAAATAGAGATAGAGTTTGTTATCGCCGGAATCATCAGCAAAGACTCTTGTGGAGCTATGATCGCCGTCCAAATTGGTCACGCGAAGCACATATCCTTGTCCTGCTTTCAATGTGTCTGTTCGAGCCATATCTTCCCACCATGTTTCGGTCTCTGCCCACCAACCTTGTTGTGCACGCAAATCACCGCGATAACGTTGCAGTACCCATTTATCATTATCGCCGCTTCCATATTTAGTGATACCGAAGATGTCACCGATGTAGCAGTCATACGGCAATGCTATCCAATAGTATTCATCGCACCAAGAATCGGCATCAATACGACGACTTGTGTATTGTGCAGAGTTGCGCCAACTTGCCTGCAACAGCTCAAGCACGGTGTAAATCTTGGTAATTTTGGTTAACGTGATTTTATCATTATCCAGATCCGCTTGTTGAATATTCAACACAGTCGGAGCTCCGTTTTCAGTACGTACTGCCATCAAGTTAGACTCCAAGTCGAAACCTGTAATCTCACCTGTCGGTTTCCATGCGGCAATCAAACGGTTGGTCTTGAAATCGTAATCAATCTCAACCACATAAGATGTTAGTGAGTTTCCGCCAATTAATTTATTGTTGAGTGCCAACGTCTGCGTACCATCATTATATCTACTCGTTACGGTTGCACGAGATTGTCCCTTTACCTGAGCACTGATGTTATATACCCAGTTGGTTGCATCGCCAAACGAAGCTGGATTAGAATAGGTATCATTGTCATAAGAAGCTCCTGTCATGACCGTACTGGCAGCGGAACCTTTCAGTTTAATATCCGAACCGCTACCGGAAACGATAGCGCGCTCAAAGAAGTTGGTCTCCGGATTATAGCCGAAACGCACATTACCTCCCGAAGCAGATGTTGCGCCCTTGGGGGCAAATGCATCTGCAGCCAAGATTCCTGCGAGATTATCATTGTATTGGTTTCCTACAGTGGCCACTAAATTATGTGATCCGCTAATCCAATCCACCCAATAATAGTTATACAAATCATCGAAGACAGAACTTGTCTCAAAGTGGATAAATTTAGTACCGGATGTACCCGGCTTGCTTTCACCGTCCTCAAGATAGTTCTCAGAAGTAACCTTCATATGGATATGATAGTCGCCGTCAAATTTCTTTACATCTGTCAAACCACCACCATTGGTTCTTGCGGTAAACACAGCACCTTTGTCACCAACACTGAAATAAGATGACATATCAATAGTCGTTTCAGTACCATCTGTTTTTACCAGTTTTACAACACATCGGTTATTATTGGCAGCGAAGAACGACATTGTATCTTCAGTTGTCGCTACTACATTTGAATAATAGATGGTGTCTGTACTTAATGTCGTTTTGATATAGTATGCTGTAGGTCTTAGTGCACCTGTATATTCTGCCAACGTGTTGCCGCTATTAGTAAAGTAAGCATAATCCGAGGCGCCTTTATCTCCTGTTTTATTGGAATTACCTCCATCCGAAACCATAAAGCGCGGATAGTCGTTGCTGACATCAAAATACCACCAGTTAGATGTCCCTAACCGATGCATTTGTTTTCCTGGGAATGCCAATTCCGATACGTTCGCATCTGTATGGGTAGTTCCTGAACAGTTATTGGTGTACCAGCAATGCAACCAAACCGTTCCATAATTCTGCTGATTATATACCCAGACGCGGACACTACCGGCTTTTTTCATAGACACAGAACGTCCAGACGATTCACCACGCGCATAACCGTTCTTCGCCCATGCTTTGACAGTATATGTCTCGCCTTCTTTCAAACCAGTAATAGTCTTATAGAAATAACCGGAAGCATCATCAATAACACAATCCGCATTGTAGTTTACGCTATTGCTTTCAGAATCTGTAAGCGTGAATCCGCACTCATAACCATTATTCACATAGTTAATATCATAGCCGAAATTGGTAATATGACCTGTCAGCGCCAAAATAGTCTTACCAGCCTCTGCATAATCAACGACAACGGTAGGAGCCGTTAAGTTGGCGACATTGTCGAAGACTTCATCTATATCCGTTTTGTCATTCTTACAGTGAATTTGGTATCCATGATTTGCCATTGATGAACTAATCGTCAAATTAACCGTCTGATCTCCCGCATTACATGCATTATTACTCGGAGAACTATTTGCAGAAACAAGGAAGTTCGTCCATCGGTTACTCAAATTGGTTGTCCACCATTTACCTGTACCCCAATCATTATACGATGTTAGTAACTGGAACCCGCTATTCCCAGAACCATTCCACTGCTTAATATATGGCGTTAGCCATGGTTTATCATTGGTTGTACGGAAATAAACAGGATAAAATTTCTCAACAGTAAAAGTAATTTTATATAAATTGTCATTATTATTCCATTCTTTATCTCCTAGAGAAGAACAACTAACCCAAGTTTTATACCAAAATTCCAGAGTATATGATTCACCTGGTGTTAGGTCATATTCAGAGAACACATTAACAATGCCATCATCCTTAGAAATTTTCTGATTCTTAGCATCACCGTCTCCTCCATAATCATCAAAAACTATTTCTTTCCATTTAGACGAACCGCTTCCTTGATTCTCATGTGTTATGTTATCTGAACCATGCCATAAACGATAGTTGAACGCTCCTCCTGTTCCATCCCAACACTTGCTATAGTCCCAATTGCGGTAAATAAACACACTCGCTGCAGTAATGTTTAGGCCACTAATAACACCTACATTATTAGGATTATACGGATAATTGGGATCAGTATTATTATTGACCGTATACGTCGTTGCAGCACCTCCATCTTTCTCGATAGTGATATCTGCTTTGTAAATACCATAATCATCCGCCCATGTATTACCAATCCCAAAAGTCAGGAACAGAGCCAATATGGCAATATATTTTGTAGAATTTTTCATATCGGTTGTTTGATTAATCTGTTTGCGTTTACGAATAAAAATGATTCCTATAAATCCCAAAGCAAGTATCACCATTACCCACGGTTCGCCAATAGGCGACAAGTCCGTACCGGAAGTTGCTTCTCCTGGAGTACGACTTTTTCTTGGACCGCTCGGTGCCTTTGCCGGTGAGTAACTTGCTCCCACCGCACTCTGCTCCGAAGGAGTCGAATTGCTGAATGGCTCATATACCGTTCCATTGTACGTCCCACCGCTCATGATCTGTTGACTTTGTATAGCCGTTTGTTGCTGTTCCGCAGCCCCAAACACCTGTCCCCACGCGGTGTTAATACATGTCATCAATAGCCCGATAGCTATCAATAATGATTTAAGAAATAAATGTTTTTTCATAATGTATTATTATATTTATTATTTTCGTTTTCCTGCGTCAATTAGTCCCGGATCATATCCGGCTTCTATTTTGTCCGTTGCTTCGTACTCTATCCTGTATTTCTGTTTTCGGCTTGTTTTCTTCTATCGTTTTCGTTTTTTGTTTTCCTTTATTTTTTTGGTTATAATATTTGCTTTACACTTTCTGCACTTTCTCTCCCAACTGCCCACCTTCGTCCGTTTCCGGTAATTCTATTCTGGTTCTTTTCTCTTGGTCCTTTTTGCTATTTTGTATTAATCGTCAAATGTTCTATTTTAGGTCTTTCTCGGGAGATGGTCCCGTGATGGTCCCGTTCTAATGTCCTATTTCTCCACTCCTATACATACACAAAAAAGCGGGACCACAATGCTGCTGTTCCGCTTCCTAAGGCTCTGGTATTGCCCTCTAATCCGAACAAGCAACACGAAAGCCCACGCTATTATGTATATATGTACGCACAATGCGCGTACCTAAATACACTCCATGAGCATCTTGTGTCGCAGTGTTTTGGATTATTTATGAATTTACCAGATTCTAGGAAGCCAAAACAAAGCGCGTAAGACGCTTTTTTTCAATATGTACTCACTTTTTTACGCTGTTGAGCCCAGCGGAATCGGATACATGCACACGTGCGTACGTAGCGCCTTTGCACCCAAATCGGCTGCAAAGGTAATAATTTTTTTTGATATCAACAAATTTTTCTACAATAATCGTCAAAAAATCTTCTTTTTGCCTCTAAATCGCCCCGAAGAGCGATTTTTTAGAGTCTCTCTATCAGTTCAAAGCACATGCGGGAGTTGTGATTTGTGATTTTTGCGAATTTTATGTTATTTTCGGTCTCGCTCGACCATGCTGATGAGTTTGCGTTGGGCTTCTTTTTGCATCTTGATGCAGAAATAGATGAGGACGGAGAAGGAGATACCACCGATGAGAGGGTTGACCGATCCGCTCAAAGCCAAAGCATCATAGACCCCGTGCGCCATCACCGGTACGAGCAGGATGGATACGGCATTCTTGGCGGAGCGCTCCACGAAATGGTAGAGGGAGTAGTAATAGCCCATCAGCACGGCAAAGGCATAGTGTCCGGGGACAGAGAGCAAGGCGCGTCCGATGGCTGTTCCGAGCCAGTTCTCCTGGCCGTAGAGATAGAAGAAATTCTCCACGGCGGCAAAACCCAAACCGACGCAAACGGCGTAGACGATACCGTCATAATGCTCGTCAAAATAAGGGTTCTTGCGCAGGATGAGCCAAAGGACGAACAGTTTGGCGGTTTCTTCGGGTATGGCGGCTACGAAGAAGGCTTCGGCGGTGGTGCCGAAGAGAGATGTCGGTGATCCACCGGCGCCAAAGAGCATGGTCTGCACCCATTGCTCGGTAAAAGCGACCGGAATACAGATGGCGACGCCCCAAAGGATGGCTTTGATCAGTTGGCTGGCGGGTTCGGGTTGTGTGTCTTTCTTCCAGACGTAGAGCCAGAGTGCAAGCGCCGGGAGAATGGCAGCGATGAAGATGAGAAGTGTGTTCATAGCGTTTTTTTCATTGGAATTGTATATAACTTAGAACGGGTAGCCGATGCCGAAGTTGAGTCGGAGGGATTGCCATGCGTTGGGCAGATTGTAGTAGGTTTTGATGGGTCGGTCGTAGTCGGGTTTGCCGTCTTTGTATTTGAAGGTCTGATAAGGCGCATGTATCGCTACGCCGAGGTCAAGACGGATAACGAGTCCTTCGATATCGAGTCGGAGACCGGTACCGGTTCCGAGGGCTATCTGCTGCGCGAGGTACTTATTACGCAGGAGTCCGTCGTAGAGCTCGTCATGGATGTCCATCCAGTTGAGATAGCTCTGATAGTCGGCTTCGGTCATGTCTTCTGACGAGTTATACCAGTTCCAGACGTTACCGGCATCGACGAAGAAAGCGCCGAAGAGTTTCCATACGATCGGGAAGCGCAGTTCGACATTGGCTTCGAGTTTGACATCTCCGGCATGGAAGAAGTTCTGGCTGTACTTAAAGCTATGGAAGTTACCGGGTCCGTAGGCATAGGGCGCGGAGGCTCTGAGGCTGTTGGGTCCGCCGGTATAGAGTCCTTCGGAGAGGGGCGAGGAGTTCGAGTTACCGATAGGGATATTCGCTCCGGCGTAGAGTCGTGTAGCGATGCAGACCTGATCGGTAAGGTTGAACTTGTTATGCAGTTCAGCGGTGAGTTTGACGAACTGGTTGAAGGTGATATGTCCGAAGGGTTTGTTTTTGGTATTCCAGTTATACCCGAAGGCGCAGTAGATGGTATTGATGAGGTTACCGGCTTCCTTGAACTCGAGGTCGATCATGGTGTTGACTGGGCGTTTGGAGCGGTAGTTATTATAGGTAAACTCATATCCTACGGCCGGCACGAACTCGTCGGAGGCGAGCAGTTTGAGGAGTTGCGGATTATCGGCTGCCCGACGGATAAGGCTGTCCGACTCGGCCTTCATATGCACGATAGAGAGGGAGAAAGGCGTGAAGGCATGGGTGACGAACTTACTGCGCGGCGAGCGGAAGAAATAGGTGAGCGCACCGGATATCTTATGCACGCCGTAACCGCCGGCGATATTCTCATAGCCGTATCCGACGCGGTAACGTGTGTCGCCATCGGGTTTGTCATCGGTAGCCCAATGGAGGTACGGGAAGATAAGCGCTGCGTCAACGCCGAGTTTGTAGGTATCGGATCGTTTGGGATCGCCCGGGTTGCGTTCACGCAGGGTCCAGTAGTACGCACCGTAACCTTTGACGGAGAAGGTCTCGTTATGGCCCATGAGGTTGCGTATGGAGGACTTAAGGGATATATTCGGTCCGACGCTGTTGTTGGAACGGTAGGCAACGTCTGCGTCTGCTACGATGCCGTAGGTGCGGGTGATCGAATCGGAGCGGTAGAGCTCGTTTTTCTTCCAGTCATGGGTGACGCGGAGACCGATGCCGGATTTCTGCAGGTCGCCCTCGAGGATGTTGTTATAGTCGCGTTGTGTGAAGGCGCGGAGGAGGATGTTACCGTCCTTGGTGAGTTTGTATTCGCCGGCAGCCATACCGTACAGACCGACGGCATTGCTGGCCTCGGGATTATCCATGATAGAGGCACCGACGGTAATCTTAAACCGATCATGGAAGAAGGACTTACTGAGCGACACGCCGATGTCGTTGGCGGTACCGGTAGCCCGTTCGTTCTCGGAACTGCTGATGTTGATATCGACCACTTTGCCGCGTTTGGAGTTGGTCATCGAGGCGTCTATACGACTGTTGATGATGCTGGTGAGCGCATATCCGTCGTGTTGCGCGGCGACGTTACTCTCGCCCATGTACATACCGGTAGCGAGCAGGACGGCCGCCAACTCTTCGCGTCGGTCCTCATCGAGCGAGGCGAGTTCTTCGGAGACAACCTCATCCTTGGGTGCCTCGAGGAAGAAACCGATAGCTCCGAGGTCAATAGAGTCGAGCACGCCTTGCACGCGCACGCCGGTAGTGAAATCGACGGAGCGGACCTGCTCTCCTTCGGACTGGATGTTCGCCTTCACTTTCTGCGAAGCGGAGACGTCCAGGTGGGTCTGGCCGAGAGGTCCATGGAAAGTGATATGACTGCCGGAGTCGACATGGAAAGGCATGATGGGGTATATCTTCGGCGAGTAACGGATGAAACCGGAGTCGACGTTGATCCGTCCGTCGAGGTCGAGTGCGCCGTCAGCGGTACCATAACGGACGTTGACCGTACCGTGCGGTTTGACCTGGGCGAGGTTTTTCTTATCGATGGGATACGTGATGTCGGTGACAGGCAGGAGGGTGATGTCCACATCAGCTAGGATGCTGTCCATGGGACCGGTGACGTGTCCTCGGATGTCGGTAGCCAGTTCGCCGTACACAGGCAGCGGACCGTCTTGCGGCAGTTTGACCGGTGCAAAACTGTCGGCAGCGAGGGTGATGTCGAGTCGCATGCTATCGAGGTCGAGTCCACCGGAGAGGGCGATGAAAGTGCTGTCCGCGGCGTATATCGGCAGGCCGTTGAGGTCGATATGGTTATGTGACATGACGATCGGTGTCTCACCCAAACCGATGGCGATGTCATAAGGCTTGTATTCAGCGGACACGCCGACCGGTTGCACTTCGGCGGATATATCCGTCTGATGGGGCAGTCCATCGATGGAGGCGGAGGCGCGTACGGCACCGCGCATGGCGATATCGGGCAGGTCGAGGAAGGCTTCGGCTATATCGAGCGGTATATCATCCAGTTGGATGTCTGCCTTTAGAGCGTTGGCATAGAGGGAGGAAGGGGTGATATGCATATCGACGGCATGGTTGCCGAGGTTGGTCGGTCCGTACATGAGACTGTCCAGGGTGAGCCGTCCGTCGCCGTAGAGGGCGTTCTCGTTGCGACTGATATCCATCCGGAGCGTGGCATCGGTGCACAGCTCGTTGGTATCGGTGGTGAGATCGACGATATGGGAGGTAGCGAGCAGGGAAGCGTTGGTGCGACCGTCCGTCATATCCACGCCCAGGGATGCCTCGATAGCCGGTAAGGTGGGCTGTTCGTAGGTAGCCGCATCGAGCATGATGTTCGTTCGATCCGTATCGGAACGGAGCGCCAGTGCGACGGACTGAAGGTCGATGCCGGTGCTGTCGATGAAGGGTTGGAGGGGACTGCCTTTGTGCAGCGCTATGTCGGCTTGCAGTGCCGGGATGCGTTGGCGGATAGTGTCGAGCAGGGTGAGGTCCGAAAGGGAGGTGATGGCCTGCAGGACGGCGGAGTCACTGACGACCTTCAGCAGAGGTTGGAGTTCGTCAATGAATGGCATGACCTGCATCGGTGCAGAGGCAGAGACGGACAGGTTGCGGGTGGCGAGTGCGACGGCGGTAGTGCTGTCGGTGGTGAAGTCGACGAAGAGGCTGTCGGCATGTATTTTCTCGCCTGCCACGCGTGTATGAAGGTCACGTATCTGCGCATGATAATCGACGGTCATGCGGTTGGGTTTCATGAAGTCATGCACGCTGAACTGATGTTCGGTCTGCGCCCGAAGCGGTAAGGCGGTGTCGTTCATGACGACGGGCAGATGGAGGTTACCGGTGACGGTCTTGTCGGCCAAGGCAGCCTCGAGGTTGAGTCCGGAGACGTTGATGTTCTCATAGACGGCGTCGGTCAGGTGCATCTGCACGTTCGCGCGCATCGCCTTGGAGTTAGGATCGAGTCCTTTTCCGGCTGCCTGCAGATCACCTGCCAATATGACACGAGGGTTATCGGGTAAGAACGCACTGAGGTTGACGCGTCCGATGTTCGCTTGGATGTCATACGCCTCGTCGTCTATGTCGTAGAAACCACGCACACGGGCTTGCGATCCTTGGTATTCGGCATCGGCGGTGAGGTCGACGCGCATGGTAGCCAGGTCCAAGGCGGAGGTAGCAAGATCGAGGGTGGCTCCCATCTCGGAGGACCGGGCATGCAGTCCCTCGGTAGTGATGATGTCATGGGCTATATCGACATACGCACCGCCGTAGAGGGTGTCCGCCGGGATATAGAGTTGATTGAGCGAGAACGTGAGCTGCGAAGCATCGAGGCGGTGGGCATCGTACAGGTTCGCTCCTACGTCCACCAGCACATCGGTGGCGAGTTGGTCGGTTCGTATATCCATGCCGAGCGGCGTCATCCGATAGTGGATATTCCGCAAGAGTCCTTCGGTGATGTCGAACGCCAAGAGGAGGGGTGTGGTGTCCTGGACGGCGGTGTCGGGTGCGGTAGGTCTGAGGTCGATGCCCACTTCGGCATCGGAGATACGCAGACTGTGGAGAGGGTACTGCCCTTGGGCTATCAACAGTTGTGGACTGGAGAGAGCCAGTTCGCTCAGCACCACATCGACTCCTACGGCAGCGATGAGACTGTCGGAATGGAAGGTCACTTGGTCGAGACGCAATGTGTCGACTATGATGGGGATAGAAGTGAAACCGGCTCCGCCTGCGAGACCGTTATCACTATGGGAAGTGAGCAGTTTGGCGTTTAACTGCAGGGCTTGGACATAGACAAGAGTGTCCTGTCCGCGATGACCGATAAAGAGATTATCTATCTGCACTTCGACCGGCAGGTCTTCTTTGCCTTTGTACGCCCGGTAGAGCAAGGTCGGATGCTGATGGAAAGGCGAGAGGTAGAGTTGGTCCAGGTCGATGTCGTAACTCAACTGGTTATTGGCGATGATGACGGCCTTGTGCAGGATATGGATGCGGAAAGAAGGCACATAGAGTGCGATGGCTACTGCTATGAGCAGTAACACCGCCACCTCTAACGCCACACTAAGGACAGTCAGAAACCCTTTAAAAACTCTTCTGTACTCCAAATCGCAAGCCGTATAAACCGGGCGTAAACTGGTTCGCGATCATATTACGCAGTTTACCCGAGAAGATGATCACATCGTTCGTATATTCCTTGTATCGCTCACCCGTCAGCGGATCGCGGTAACAGAAAGTGGTGCCGCTGTATCCGAGACTGAGGATGGAGAAGAAGATCTGGAAAGTGCTCTTCTTATTAAACTGGTAGGTGATGACGGGCGAGATCTGAAAACCGTAGGAGATACTGTGTTTGAGTCCGTCGTAGTCGGTTCCGTGGACAATACCGTCGGTGACACGCGGAAACTCCATACCGGTGTAGAGGTGGGTCTCCATCCATATGCCCACTTTGCCATCGAAGAGGGTCTTCATCCGGTAGCGGATGTACGGCGCCACTTCCCATGAGCCGTGGTGAATACGGAGGTCAGTGGTGTAGGTAGTATCGATAAACTCCATGACGGAGGTGGTGACGGTATTGGCATAACTGCCACCGACACGGAGACCGAGATGGATGCGGTCGGTCAGGCGCCATCCTATCTCCGGAGAGAGGGCGATAGACCAACCGTTCTCCTTGCGATCCGAACGGGAGTCATGATGGAAATAGATGTCGAAGTTATACCCGTAGTAGAGTTTCTTCTTCCATATCGGCACCTGCGGAGGAGCCACTGCGATACTGTCCTCTACCGTACTGGTCTCACCGGCGATAGCAGCCACCGAAGTCATACCATCCACGATATGATCATCCTGGGCTTGGGTCGTGATGGCGATGAGCATCAGTGCAACCAGCAAGATATAGCACTTATTTTTGTTCGCTCTCATGTTTCTGATCATTTTCCGACATGTTTCTGAAGAACAAGTCCACGATACGCTTGGTGATGAAGGTCTTGTCGATCACGCGACGCATAAGGCCTTTACCTGTAGCGGTCTTGCGCTCTGGTTTTCTTGCCGCAGCAGCCTGCTCCGCCAGTTCTACCTCCTGCTCACGTTTGTCGATCTTCGCTTTCAGACGCGGCGAGGCATGCTTGTAGAGGAAGTCGTAGCAAGGGATGGTGGCCTTCATGATATAGGGCGTGAGGAAGGTGGTGAGCACACTGGCTGCGACGATGATGGGATAGATAGCAGGATCGGTGACGTTAAGTTTGCTACCCAGTGCGGCGATGATGAAAGAGAACTCACCGATCTGGACGAACGAGAAACCGGTCTGCATAGCGTCTTTGAAGGTCTCACCGCCCCACCAGCAACCGAGGGTACCGAAGGTGATCATACCGACGATGATGACGATGGACACAAAGAGTATCGGAAGCCAGTATTCAACGAGTGAGGCAGGGTTGATCATCATACCTACGGAGACGAAGAAGATAGCAGCGAAGACGTTCTTGAGTGGCGCCATGAGTTTCTCTATCCGGTGAGCTTCCAGCGTCTCCGCCAACACCATACCCATGACGAAAGCACCGAGAGCGCTACTGAATCCGGCTTCTTCGGCGGTGAGTACCATACCCAGGCACAGGCCTAAGGAGAGGATGATCAGGGTCTCGTCGTTGAGGTAAGGACGGACCTTGCGCAGGAAGGTAGGGATGATTAGGATACCGACCACGAACCAGACGGTGAGCGTGACTGCGAGCACGATGACCTTATTGAGCAGTTCGGCTCCTTCAAAACTATTCTTGACCGCCACGCTGGACAGCAAGACCAAGAGCACGACGGCTACTATATCTTCGAAGATAAGGATACTGGTAGCACCCTTCACGAAGCGTGCTTTGCTCAGTCCGGCTTCGTCCACCGCCTTCATCACAATGGTGGTACTGGACATACAGAGCATGGCTGCCAGGAAGAGCGAGTTCATGTTATCAAGCAACGCGAAACGCCCGACGCCGTAACCCAAAACCAACATACCGATGATGATGGTAGCGGCACCGACGAGTGCTACTTTTCCACTCGCCAACAGGTTCTTAAGACGGAACTCCAGACCGATGCAGAACAACACGAAGAGCACGCCGATATTACCCCATGCTTCCACGTTTTCCGGATCGACGAAACTGCCACCGAAGAGGTTCGGTCCCACCACGATGCCGGCCACGATGTAACCCAATACAACCGGCTGCTTCAACAACTTAAACAGCAGACTCACGGCACCCGCCGTGATCATTAAGATATACAAATCATGTACCATAGTTCGGATAAACTATTAAATTAGGGTGCAAAAGTACAAAAAATAATTCATATTTACAAGAAAATGCAGATTTTTTGCATTTTTTTGTGAAAAAATTTGGTCAATTCAAAAAAAAGCAGTACCTTTGCACCCGCTTTTGAAAAAACGAAGTAAAAAGTGTCGGTCCATTAGCTCAACTGAATAGAGTACCACACTACGGATGTGGGGGTTGCAGGTTTGAATCCTGCATGGATCACGAGACATAAAATGAACGAGCGTCTGAAAGTTTACTTTCAAGCGCTTGTTTGTTTTATGGCTTGTAAGACGTCACACCGAAGGGTGACGGATTACGTAGAAATCCTGCATCACCGTAGAAATCCTGCCTTATGGGCGGCTTTCTGTGTTAATAGACGTTGTTGGCGGGTCATCTGCGGGTTCTTGTAATGGTTGCAACGGACGTCTTTGCCGGTGAGGAACTCATACCAGACGCAGGCGGCGGTGTAACGACCGTAGATGTAGTTAAGGTGGTAGCCGTCACGGCAAAGCGTGTCGCCGAGTTTGGTCTGACGGGCAAGTTGGATGGCTTTTCCGCAGGGAATGACGGGAAGATTTTTCGGTGTACATACCACAATGCTATCCCACATCTCGGTTTGGGAATTATGGTAGAGGGGATAGGCGGGATGAGTAGCATCCTGACTGTACGCCCAGGTCTGCATCCAGCATAGTTGTGCGTTCGGCTGATAGGCCCGGACGGTGTCAATGAGCATAGTGAGCCAGGGTTCGTAAGAAGCCCGGATACCGCTGTCATGGCTGGCTTGCTGCAGGGAGATATAATCGTAGGTGCCATCGCGCAAAGCCTGTCTTAAACTAATCGTATCCTTCACGATACGATAATTTTGATTCGTACAGACTCTATGACTATAAGCAGCGGTGTCTTTGAGCAAGAACTCCGCATGTTGCTGCAGCGAACAACCTCCATAGTAGAGGTTATGCACCTCGATGTCGATATGCTTCGCATCGCAAAGCGGCACGAGTTCCTGTTCAACGGCGTCCCAGGAGAAACTATTTCCTATACATAGGACGCGAATGAGTAATATAATATTAATGAGCTTCAAGCCAGTTTTTGCCTACACCGCATTCGGCGATGAGAGGGATGGATAGATGAACGGCATTCTGCATCTCCGTCACGACGATGTCGCGTACGCGGTCGATCTCCGCAGCCGGCACATTGAAGTTGAGTTCGTCATGCACCTGCATGATCATCTGCGCTTGCAGTTTTTCTTCTTGGAAGCGCCGATGGATAGAGACCATCGCCATCTTGATGATGTCGGCAGCGGTGCCTTGGATAGGTGCGTTGACCGCATTGCGTTCGGCGAAAGAACGGACCGTGGCATTCTGCGAGTGGATGTCCGGCAGGTAACGCTTGCGTCCGAAGAGGGTCTCGGCGTAACCGCATTGACGGGCTATTTCTTTCTGATTCTCAATGTAATTGATCACCCGCGGGAAGGCAGCGAAATAGTCATCAATGAGTTGTTTGGCTTCGGTGCGAGAGCAGTCAAGTTGTTGCGCCAAACCGAACGCGGAAATGCCGTAGATAATACCGAAATTGGCGGTTTTGGCCTTGCGACGCTGGTCTTTGGTGACCTGGTCAAGCGATATATTGTAGATCCGTGCCGCGGTGGCTGCATGGATATCCTGTCCGGAACGGAAGGCAGCGAGCATATGTTCGTCTTGCGAGAAATGCGCCATGAGTCTCAGTTCTATCTGGCTGTAGTCCGCGCTGAGGAAGAGACATCCGTCGTCCGGGATGACCGCTTCGCGGATGAAGCGTCCGCGTTCGGAACGAATCGGCAGGTTCTGCAGGTTGGGGTTCGAACTGGAGAGCCGTCCGGTGGCGGTGACCGTCTGGTTGTAGGTCGTATGGATCTTACCGTCTGCGGCTATATATTCGGGTAAAGCCGCGATATAGGTAGTGATCAGTTTCTTGAGTTCGCGGTACTCTAAGATCAGCCCTACTATCTCATGTTTCTCCTTGAGGGCGACGAGCACCTCTTCGGAGGTCGAGTACTGTCCGTTCTTGGACTTTTTCGCTTTGGCATCGAGGTGCAGTTTGTCGAAGAGCAACTCGCCTACTTGTCGCGGACTGTTGATGTTGAAGGGTTCGCCGGACAACGCATAGATACGTTGTTCGAGAGCGTTGAGTTCTTCAGTAAGGGTCGTCTCGGCTTCTTTGAGTTTGATCACATCAATCCGCACGCCTGCCGCTTCCATCTCCCTAAGAACCGGCACGAGCGGTAACTCCACCTCGTTGTATAAGTTCCATAGGTCGGCATCGGCTTGGAGGGCAGACCAGTCGGGTTCTTTATAGGGGTTGAAAGCAACCTCGGGATTGAGGAGGTATTGACACAATCGAGCCTCGATGGTGTCGAAACTCGGAGTATTCTGAGTATCCTGAATATTCTGAGTACTCGGATCTTCTCCGAAGGCGAAGAGGTCGAGTTGGGCGGGATCGGAGGGCTTGGATTTTTTCGGAGTATTCGGAATAATCGGAGTATTCGGAGTTATTTTCTTGAGGAGGGTATTGAACTCGAGGTCACGGTAGAGGGCGGTGAGGGCTTCGAGATTGGGTTCTTTCTTGGATAAGAGCGCTTCATCGAGTGCGATCGGTACGTCAGTGCGGATGGTCGCTAAGAAGCGGGAGAACTTGATCTCTTCCACCTGCGATTCCACTTTCTGACGCAGCGCTCCTTTGATCTCATCCGTACGGGCCAACATATTGTCGATGTCACCGAACTGCTGAAGGAGAGCCACAGCAGTCTTCTCCCCTACTCCTTTGCAACCGGGGATGTTATCGCTTGCATCGCCCATGAGTCCGAGCAGGTCGATGACCTGTTCCTTGCGTTGCAGTCCGTACTTGGCGCACACTTCGGCGGGACCCATCAGTTCGAACCCGCCCGTATGACGCGGTCGGTACATGAACACATGATCGGAGACGAGTTGTCCGTAGTCCTTATCAGGGGTAGCCATATAGACCTCATAACCAGCCTGTTCACCTTGCTTGGAGAGCGTTCCAATGACGTCATCCGCTTCGAAACCGGGTACCTCAAGCACGGGGATATTCATCGCTGTAAGCAGTTGTTTGATGACCGGTACGGCTTTACGGATATCTTCGGGCGTCTCAGGTCGCTGCGCTTTGTATTGCTCATAAGCCTCATGACGGAACGTACCACCTGCAGGGTCGAAGGCTACGCCGACATGGGTAGGATTGATCTTCTTAAGCAGGTCTTCCAGCGTGACGCAGAAACCGAAGATAGCGGAGGTGTTTTCGCCTTTGCTGTTCATACGCGGAGCACGGATGAAGGCGTAGTACGCGCGAAAGATCATCGCATATGCATCAATAAGCAATAACTTTTTCATATTACCATTGGATAGGCGCGAGGCCGTTTTTTATCAGATAGTTGTTAGCGGCGCTGAAATGTCCGCAGCCGTCAAAACCGCGATAGACGGAGAGGGGTGAGGGGTGCGAGGTCTGCAGGACGAGGTGCTTGCGTCGGTCGATGAATTGCCCTTTGCGTTGGGCGTAGGAGCCCCAGAGCATGAAGACGATATGTTCCCGTTCGCGATTGAGCGCCGCTATCGCAGCGTCGGTGAGTTCTTCCCATCCTTTGCCTTGGTGACTGCCCGCCTTATGGGCTTCGACGGTAAGGGTAGCGTTGAGCAGGAGCACACCTTGTTCCGCCCAGCGGTGGAGGTCACCGGAAGTCGGGATAGGGGTTCCGAGGTCACGGTGGATCTCCTTGTAAATATTCACGAGCGACGGAGGGATGGCGGTGCCTTCGGGTACGGAGAAAGAGAGTCCCATCGCTTGCCCGGGTTCATGGTAAGGGTCTTGTCCGATGATGACGACACGTACCTTGTCGAACGGGCAGGAGTCGAAGGCATTAAAAATAAGACCGGCCGGCGGGAAGCACCGACAGGTCTTGTATTGATTACGCACATAATCGGTGAGGAGTTCGAAATACGGTTTGTCAAACTCCGTTTGCAACACGTGTCGCCACGACTCCTCGATACGTACGTTCATATCAATCCACTATTAACATTGCGTCACCGTAGTCACCGAAATGGTATCCTTCATTGACGGCCTCTTCGTAGGCATGCATCGTCTCTTCGTATCCGGCGAAAGCAGCCACCATGAGTAACTGGCTGGACATCGGCATATAGAAGTTCACGAAGAACGCATTCGCCACGGAGAAGTCATACGGCGGGTAGATGAACTTATTGGTCCATCCGTCGTAAGCTTTGAGCAGTCCGTTGGTACCGGCCACATGTTCCAAAGCCCGCATGATCTCGGTGCCGACGGCGCAGACACGATGTTGTCCTGCATGCGCTTTGTTGACGGCATCCGCCATCTTCTGCGAGAGGATGATCTGCTCACTCTCCATCTTGTTTTTCGTCAGGTCTTCGACATCGATCTCTTTGAAGATACCGAGTGAGACGTGACTGGTCATGAACGTCGTCTCGATGCCTTGTATCTCCATGCGCTTGAGCAGTTGTTTGGAGAAATGCAGTCCGGAAGCCGGTACAGCCACCGCACCGATCTTATCGGCGAAGATGGTCTGGTAGCGCTCGTTATCCATGTCGCGTACCGGCAGGTCATGGAAGGCTTGCTCGTACTGCTCCATGGTCTGAGCATCCATCGGACGGTGGATATACTTGGGCAGCGGAGCGCTTCCTAAGGCGTACAAACGCGGCACGAACTCTTCGTTGGTATAGTCCGTGAGAAAACGGAAGGTACGTCCGCGGCTGGTGGTGTTGTCGATCACTTCAGCCACGATAGCCGGGTCGTCATCGAAAGTGAGCTTGTTACCGATACGTATCTTACGTGCCGGATCGACGAGTACGTCCCAATAGCGGTTCTTATGGTTGAGTTCACGCAGCAGGAAGACCTCGATGAGAGCGTTGGTCTTCTCCTTATGCGCCCACAGACGAGCGGGAAAGACCTTGGTGTCATTGAAGACGAACAGGTCCCCTTCATCGAAGTACTGCACCATGTCGGTGACCATCTTATGCTCTATCACACCGCTCTTACGATGCAGCACCATCAGACGGGCGTCATCGCGGTAAGGGGCAGGAAACTGTGCGATCAGTTCTTCAGGCAGTCTAAACTTAAACTGGCTGAGTTTCATATCGTTACTCTTGTACATATTCGTATTTTGTCAATTCTTCCAAAAATCTCTCTATCGTCATACAGTCTTCGACACGTGTGTCTCCGATGCGTGTGCGGCGCAGGGCAATGAGATGTGCGCCGGAGTTAAGTCGTTGTCCGATGTCGCGTGCCAAAGCGCGGATATAGGTGCCTTTGGAGCAAACGACGCGGATGGTCAACTGCATGTTCGTCTCGTCGAAAGCGAGGATCTCTATCTCATCGATGACGAGCAGTTTGGGTTTGAGTTCCACCTCTTGTCCTTTGCGTGCGAACTCATAGGCCCGTTTGCCGTTGATCTGCACGGCCGAGAAAATCGGCGGCACCTGCCATTGTTCACCTACGAACTGCGGGATGGTCTGCTCCACCAGTGGACGGGTGATATGCGCCGTGGGATAGGTGGCATCGATCTCTTTCTCCAGGTCGAAGGAAGGGGTGGTTGCACCTAACTGCAGGGTTGCCACATATTCCTTGGTGTCATATTGGAGTTGGTCTATCAGCTTGGTCTTCTTACCGGTGCAGATGATGACGACACCGGTGGCCAAGGGATCGAGCGTTCCCGTATGTCCCACTTTCAGTTTCTTTGTACCCAGTTTGCGGCACAGGTTATACCTTACTTTCGCCACGAGGTCAAACGAGGTCCAGTGCAGCGGTTTGTCAAAGGCCAATATCTCTCCTTGCTCAAAATCCCACATATCAGCAGCAGGTAGCGATGATCGTAGCCGAACCGACGACAGCGCAGTAGAGGGCGAACCATACGAGGCGCTGACGACGTACTATCTCTATCATGAATCGGCAAGCGAAACAACCGGTGACGAAGGCCGCGATGAAACCGGCAATAGCCGGCACGATGCCTAAGTCGGAGCTTAGTTCGCCTTGCAGTAATTTCAGCAGGTCCAGGAAGGCCTCACCGAGAATCGGGATGAGTACCATCAGGAACGAGAACTGCGCTACGCTCTCTTTCTTCACGCCGCAGAGCAGTCCGGTGGCGATGGTCGTGCCGGAACGGCTCAGACCGGGTAACACGGCACAGGCTTGTGCGACACCGATGATGATGGCATCCTTATACGTCACCTCATGGCCGCTGTTCTGACGTTTCTTCTGCAACCACTCGCTGAGCGCCAGCAGCGCTGCCGTGATGATTAGACAGATGCCGACCAGCAGCAGTCCGTTACCGAAGAACGCTTCCACTTGATCCTTGAAGAACATACCCACGATGAAGACCGGGATCATCGACACCAGGATCTTAGCCACGTAGTCCTTCGACTCGTTCCATTGAAGGGTCGTGAACGTACCGGTGAAGAGGCGACTCACTTCCTTCCACAGGATGACGAGCGTCGAGAGGACGGTAGCCGTATGCACGATGATGGCGAAGGTCAGATTCTCTTCTCCGGCCGTGCCTAACAGTGCCTGGCCGATCTCCAGATGACCGGACGACGACACCGGCAGAAACTCCGTCAAGCCCTGCACGATGCCTAATATCAATGCTTCGATCCAACTCATTTCTTAGCGCGGAATAAGATGGCAAAAATCATGCTGATAAAACCGAAGAGGGCGATCATCGGTCCCACCGTGATACGGCGGAAAGAGAAGATATCGGGATTGTAGACCTCACCCGAAGGGGCTCCTGCCATCAAGGCAAAACCCAGCACGATGAACGCAAACGACACGGCGATCAGGATGAGGTTGAGTTTGGGTAATGTATGTTTCATAAGAAGTATTTAAATCTCGTAAAGTGAGTTATTATCCATGCGGATGTACTTACCGGTAGCGATGAGGGAGGCAAAGAGCGTGATGAGCAGTCCGCTACCGATGACAATGCCACACACCAAGGCGATGTTCTGCCAGGTCATCGGGAAGAGCAGCATGCCTAAGCGGATCTGTACGTAATAGACCAATCCGCTGATGATGACCAAAGCAGCGATACCGGCAAACAGACCGATGCACATGTTACGTCTTACAAACGGTCGCCGGGTCACCCACGAGGTAGCTCCCACCAGGGTCATCGTGTTGATCAGGAACCGCTTGGCGTATATCTGCAGACGGATCGTATTGACGATCAGCACCATCGACACCAGTAACAGCACCAATGCCACGCCTAACAGCACATAGGAGAAGTCATGGATATTACTGCTCATTAGATCCGCCAGATCCCGGGGATAAAGCACCTCGGTGATATACGGCAAGGTCTGCAGTTGGGCGGAGAGCACCTCCAGACTGTCCGGACTGCTGTACGCATCGGACGGGTGGATCTCATAACTGGCCGACAGAGGGTTAAAGCCCAAGAATGCCGCCGGATCTTCTCCGAGTGACGCAATATGCTCCTCCAGCGCATCCTCTTTGGACACATAGCGGTAACCGCTGTACGCTTCACTGGCATCCAGCATGCGCTCCAGACGGGCACACTGCGTACTGTCCGCTTCCGAAGAGAGGATGGCGGTGATGGTCATGTTCTCACGCATGCGCGTAAGAAGCGCTCCTGCCGACAGCAGGAGCACAGTTTCCAATCCGATCAGGCATAGCACAAGCGACACGCTGACCGCGGAAATGAAATAGGAATTTCTAAAACGATGCTTACGCATTAATACTCCCAAAGATCTTGCTCGAAATTCAGCAATTCCGCTGCAATACGTTCCTGTTCCTTGCGGATACCCTCTATATCGTTGAACTTATAGTCGGGAATCCAGCGGTTGTACATGTTTCCTTCACCGACGATGTAGGAGGTGAACAGACGTTTCTGGAAGAACTCGTCATAGGTCACACGCTTGGTCTCGTTACGGTTCGGGATCGCATATTGCATAGCCAAGTACGGACGCAGACCGTCAAACGGAATCCAGAACATAATCGATTGACGTAATTGATCCATTATCTGCGTGCTATCCTGAGAAGCCGAGATCAGCACCGGATGCAACGGAGCGATAGCCATGATCTTCGTATGCAGACGCGAGGTGTGCTTGTCGAAAAACACGATCTCCTGCACCAGATACTTGATCTGATTCTTCACCACATCCTGGAACGAATACGGATTGGCCTTCATCTGGTCGGTCACGCTGTCATAGTTGATCAACATAGCGTTCGAACGAGCGATGTTCCAATAGTCATCATCATCCGAGTGGTCTTCGGTCTTATCCACCGGCATGAAAGCGTCCACCGGGATCTGAGCTTTGGTCATCGGTTGGGAGTTCTTGAAGTCCGGCTTGATGGACTCTGCACCACGCGGATAGATAGGCATGCCATCCACTACGGCGTCCAGAATCACTTTGAACAAGTTACGATAATCCGGATCATCTGCCTTCGGCGGAAAATAGAGCTGGTAGTTCTGCTTGTAGCGCATATCGATGATACGGTAGATATAACGCGACCAGATGACATCATCCAGACGGTGGTCCACCATCACGATCGTATCATGCGCTTGCGAGAACTCCTGCGTCTGAATACGAGCCGTACCGAGTTCGTCGAAGAACGAGATGACTTGATGCTGCGCCTGAGCCGTTACAACGCCCAGGAACAAACATGCTATAATACTAAGTTTCTTTATCATAATCTTTTGGTATTAATTCAGCGTTAACAGGACAGGCGACAGACGTTTCTCGCCACCTGGTCCCATGGCACGGATATCTTGCAGTACGACCAAACCGCCTTTCTTCAGTTTGCCGATCTGGTTCAACTGATCCTGCGAGAACTTGTTCCCGTTCGAGTTGGTAGTCGAACCGTTGATAATCGTACGGAAACTGGTTACTTTGAACGGTACATTCAACAGACCGTCAGGACCGTAGGATGCGATGATCACACCGGACGAGTGCGTAAGGGTGCTGGGCGGGATGTTACTACCGGAAGCATACTCTTTCTCACGTGCGGAGAAATAAGCCTGCGGGTCCGGCAGACGTTTTACGCGATAATCCTTGACACCCATCGGCAGCATCTTGCCTTCGATCTCAGCCGATACGGTGATCTTGACATTGTTGACCTCACCGGGAACGATGATCCACAGACCGTTACTCTGTTTAACCGATCCGCCGGATACGCTCACCTTGATCTTGTCGTTCGATACACCCGGAACGGATATAGCGAACTTGTTGTCATAACCACGGTACATGATGTTGAGGTCCGTATTCGAGATCGTCACAGCCGGTTCGCCTACGCTATACTCACTGCTGAACGGCAACTTCTTGGTCTCACCCGACGAAGGATCTTCGTACGAGATCCAACCCGAATATTTCTTATGACCTACCGTCGAAGCGACAGCCTCGTATATACCTTGGTCATTCAGACGTTGTCCCTCTACGTAGTATTCCGGAGTCTGGGTCGAGTCGATAGCCGCCAACACGATCTGGGCATGATAACGACCACCCTTGATGACATAGTCGGACTTCGGGATGACGTATGCATTCAGTTTGTTCACACGCAAGTCACCGGCATCGGTCTGCTTACGCAGATACTGGATCATCTCCAACTGTGCGTTACGTACGTCATTCTGCAGTTTGGTCATCAGCACGACTGCTGCACCTGAAGGCATGTCATGGAACATCTGGTGCTCCCAGGTCAACATCTCACCGTCTTTACCGGGTTTGCTGCTGGTATCGAAAGTAGCACCGAACTCTGCGGCACGGGCTGTATCCAGGCCGCACAGGTAGTCACGATACTCCTCGATCTTCCCACGCAGAACCACACCGGGTTGCTCACCGACGTTCGGCAAAGCATAGTGCGAAGCGGCATCACGGTTATCTTTTCCTTCCACATAACGTGCTTCCGGATCGGCTTTCTTCTTGTCGGTAGCCAGCACGATCTGGTATTTCACGTTCTGAATGAAATTATACAAACTATCGGAACGCTCGGTCAGTTGTGCAGCCTTGTCGTACCACTCACCGTTCTTCTGAGGGTTGTCATCACGCATGGCGCGGAACTCGCTCATCATGACTTTATTACGCACCTCGGTAGCGTCCATGGTAGTATGAAGACTGTTGTCCACCAACGCGAAAGCATTGAGTACGTCCGTACTGACGTTCAACGCCAACATGGCGGTGAGCACCAGGTACATCATACCAATCATTTTTTGTCTCGGGGTTTCCGGACAGTTCTTTGCTCCACTCATTTCTGAAGTGTTTTATTGTTTTTGAATCAATCCTTCTAAATCCTTATGCGAGCGCACTCAGCATGTTACCGTAAATACCGTTGAGGTCGGTTACCTGCTTCTGCAATTGTTTAGCACCGGCAGCGAAAGCGAGTTGTGCTTCAGCAGCCTCTTTGGTAGCGGTCGTCACACTCTTCTGTGCCTCTACCTGTGCGTTCACAGCCTGGAGTTGCAGTTCATAAACCGAGTTGAGGGATGCCAACTTCTGACCTACCTCCATCACGCCGGCTTTGTATGCTTTGGTCTCCTCAGCGGCACTCTTGACGTCTGCACCGATCTGCTCGTAGTTCTGAGCCAAAGTGGTCGTAGCTGCAGCGTACGACTCGGTAGCTGCACCGGCTGCCGACAACTTAGCAGCATAACTGTCTGCTGCCTCGCCGGCGGTGGTCAATTTCTCGGTCAGTTTCAAACTGCTGTCTGCTACCTTACCCAGATCACTCAGTTGGTTAGCCGTCTTTGCCAAGTTAGCCAGACCGTCCTTGAGGGCTTTCATATCTTCGTCCTTCAAAGCAGCTACGCTAACGGTAGGAGCGGCTACAGAAGCTGTTGCTACAGGAGCGGCTGCTACAGGTGCATTAGTCATGCCCATCGGAGCAGATTGAGGATCTCCGGCTACACCAGCGCCAAGCAGAGTAGGACGCGCTTGTTTGGATTTCTCCTCCAACAGTTGCGGATTCGTACCGTATCCCAACAACTGCGGGAATACGTTCTCCCAGTGAAACTCAGGGTGAGGTTGGTCAAAGACACCGATGGTGAACAGGACCGCCTCCGTGACCATTCCGACACCCAGCATGACACCGGCACCCTCCAAGTGAAGAATCTTAAACATTGCACCGATAATAACGATTGCTGCACCGATCGAATAAACGGCTCCGACAATACGTTTTCCACGATACGATTCATACGCGTGCATGAAACCTGCAAGTAAACCACGCTTTCCAGCTTTTTCTGCCATAGTTTTATAACTTTAGAAGTTAATATAATGTAATTATTTATTTACTATATTATATATAATGTATATATATTAGTCACCGATATATGCGCGAACACAACGGAAACCGATGTACGGACGGCTCTCGTACTGATACTCATACGTACGAACACCGCACTGCATGAAGTAACTGATATCCTTCCAGCTACCACCCTTCACCACCTTGCGTTTGAGGATGTCCGGATCGGCCTTACGAGCCATGTAGGTATAATCCGGGTTGAGGTCGTGTACGTGGGTGTTCATCGAACTCTGGAAGGCCGAGTTGGTCCACTCTGATACGTTACCGCCCATGTCGAACAGACCGAAGTCATTCGGACGGAACTGAGCTACACGCATCGTGGTCGTACCGGTATCATCGTTGTACGCACCACGGTAGGGCTTGAAGTTAGCAAAGAAACAACCCTTGGCATCACGGGCATAGTTGCTTCCCCACGGGTACATAGCCATCTTACGACCACCACGAGCCGCATACTCCCATTGTGCCTCCGTCGGCAGACGATAGTCGTTTGCCTCGCTCATAGAATACGAGTTGAATAACTTCGTACGCCAGTTACAGAACGCATGCGCCTGCTCCCATGTCACACCGACAACAGGATACTCTGCATAACCCGGATGCTTGAAATACATCTGGAGCAATGGGTCGTTGTACGAGAACTGGAAGTCACGTGCCCAAACCAGTGTATCCGGATAGATACAGATGATACGGTTGGTGAGCAGATCCTTCGGTTCTCTCAACGGACGAATGATCGTCGAGTCCTTGATCTCGCCGTTCTCATTCACCCAGAAGGTATCTACACGTGCCGTAGATCCGGGAGGATAAGTACTGGTAGCCACGTCGAACTTGTTACGTTGTGGCAGCGCCTCGTCCATATTCACCCAGGTATAGCGATAGTGAAGATGGTTGGTATTGAGTTTACCATCCGAATAGTACATCGGAGCCAGTGCGTCCGCTACTTCTTCTTCCTTGCTTCCGTACGGAATCTTCTTTCGCCAGTTGAGCAGGAAATTCTCCTCGTCGAAATCTTCATCCTTCGGTTGCAAAGCATAGTCGGTCATGCCGGCGTTCACCAGATGTGTCAAAGCAATCGAGTCACGAACCCAGTTCACGAACTGGTGATACTCGTTGTTGGTGATCTCCGTCTCATCCATCCAGAATGCATCTACCGTAACCATGATGATATTATCCGGCTGCTCAAAAACAGCGGATTGCGTGTTTGCACCCATCATAAAGGAACCCTTCTTGATAAACAACATACCATAAGGATTAGCCTCCTTGAAGTTCGTGCTCTTAATCGCACCTACCAATTCACCCGCAGGTTGGTTACAACTCGCCATAACGATCGCTAATGCGATGATCGGCAAAATCTTTGTTACTTTCATCATATCCAATGACTATTAATGTTCAATATTATATCTATATACTATAGATAGCGAACCGATTTATATTTGTTCGTTCGTTTCGGTTTCAAAATGTCAAATCCGTATGCCAGATAAATCTCATGGCTTCCATAGCTCTCCAGCATCAGTTTGTTGGTCGGCAGTTCGCAACTGTATCCGAGTTGCAGGCCGGAGATGATGTCGATGCCCAACAGGATGTTCACACTGCCGTCTATTCGGTATCCGAGTCCCCAGCGGTAACGATCCTTGTAGTCGCACATCAGCGTGAGGTTCACATCCCAACTGACAAAATCACTCATCACCATGGCGCTGGGCGTCAATACCCAATCCCGATGATTCTTCAATCGGAAACGGTACCCGCCGGAGACGTACATCGTACCTACCAGCGTCACTTCCGAATAGTCGTCCCAATCAATCGTCGGCCGCGTCACATGACTGTAACTGGCACCGACCCACCAAATCGGAGTGCAGTAATACAGGCCCACGCCCATGTCAAATTTCATGCCCGACTTACTACCCGAAGGTACAGCCTGATCGTTTGCATCATGATATTCATCCTCCATATCTTTGAGGTTGACTGAGTCTCCGCGGAAACCTACGTTCACAAAACCTAGGTCCACACCGGCACTCAGATAGCCTTTCCCGATCTTATGGCGATATGCATACTGCACATGAAAAGCCTGGTTGGTAAACAAACCGTATCGGTCGTTCAGGAACCGGACTCCGGCACCATGACGCGTCTTGCCTATTACAAAGGGCGATGCGAAAGTAAACCATGTACTCATTGGCGCATTGGTAATGTCCACGTATTGCATGCGGTGCATTCCTGCTACTTTCATCAAATCGCCTTCTCCCGCCGCTGCAGGATTAAAGGCCGTCGGCATATACATATATTGCCCCATCTGCGGGTCAAACTGTGCACGCACAGCAATCACGGCTAAAAGCCCCAGCAAAAGAACAATATATCGTTTCAATTTCCAATTATCAATTATCAATTTTCAATTGTCAATTGTCAATTCTCAATTGACTAGTATTCTTCCTCATCGAAGAAGAAGTCTTCATCCTGGGTAGGATAATCAGGCCATAAATCCAAGATACTTTCATACTGTTCCTCATCATCACCCTCTAATTCTTGCAAGTTCTCAAGTACCTCAGCCGGAGCACCGATACGGTTCGCATAATCGAGCAATTCATCCTTCGTTGCAGGCCATGGAGCATCCTCTAATTTCGAAGCTAATTCTAACGTCCAATACATATTCTTCTCTTATCACAAGTTGACCCAATACGGGCATAGTGTTTCAAAATATCGTGCAAAAGTAGTAAAAACTTTCCAAATGTGCAAATATTTTAAAGAATATTTTACGTTTTTTGGCAATTTTTACACATTTTATGCAATTTTTGTCAATTTTTACCACTTATTCTGCGTTCCATGGCTCTTCTTCCTCCTTTTGGGTGAAGGCAATGAAGCGTGCCAAAACGAACAAAAAATCACTTGTTCGGTTGATGAATCGCAGCAGGACGGAAAGGTTCTCTTCTTGCGAGGTCGAAGAGTCGGCTATTTCCGTCATTTTTCGTTCCGCCCGACGGCATATGGTGCGGCATACATGACACCGGCAGACGGGTTCAGATCCGAAGGGCAGGATGAAGGCTTTTTGACGAGGTACTTGTGCCTGCATCTCGTCGATCCACTGCTCGAGTTGGTGCACATCGGCATCGGTGATCCACTCACCCGGTGCCAGACTGAGGGCTGCTCCCAAATTGAAGAGTTTGTTCTGCAACCACGTCAATTGTTGATCGGTAACCGGTAACCCGTAACCCGTAACCGATACACGCAGCAGACCGATCCAACTGTTGAGTTCGTCTACCGTGCCGTAGGCCTCGATACGGATGTCGGACTTGGCGATACGTGTTCCATTCGCCAATGAGGTCTCTCCTTTGTCTCCTGTTTTGGTGTAAATCATATACGTATTCGATAATGTCGTTTGAGGTAATGGGGATCTACGAAGAGCAGACCCATATAGTACAAGTCCATTGAGGTGGTAACCCGCGGATCCTGCTTCAGGGTTTTCCACGCCTGTTCCATCTCGTCCGAATAATGAATATCATCGATAGCGATGATGCCTTTCTCGTTCATGCGGGGTAAGAGATAATCGGCATAACGGAGGGTGGCATCACAGGTGTGGTTGGCGTCAATATAGGCGAAATCCAAATGCACGCGCGCGTGTATATATAAGGTGTCATCGATATTACCTTCATGCCACTCGATATTCTCCAGTTTGAGGGTACGCCATACACCTTGCGCGATACGTAACACGGCCTCACTGCCTTCGAGCGTCGTGACCCGGTCACGGCTGTCCGCCGATGCCAGATAGGCGGTGGTGACACCGAACGAAGTGCCTAACTCGAGAATCTCCAGCGGTCGGTTCTCCTCTTCATGCATAAAATGCAGAATCCGGAACAGCAGTTGTGCCATCTTGGGACTCTCCAGGTGGGTACGGGCGATATCACACACGCGTCGCTCTACATGCAGTCCTTGAGGTGAACCCGCTGAACCGTAGTCGACCACATCGAGGGTGTCGTCGCAGACCAACAACAGGTCACGTTGGCGCTCTATATCCGCAAAGCAATAGAAGGGGTTTCGATCCCGCATGTCGAAGCGCACCAGACGGAAGAGGTAGGGCGAATGGATCGCCTCGCCGGTCGTGTTCCATGCGGTCAGAAAATGCCGGATATATGCAACTATTTGACGGATTTTGTTCATTTGGGCTGCAAAAGTACTAAAAAATTTGCATATATGCAAGAATTTTTGTAATTTTGCGGCATGATTTTGAATTATATATGGATTTCGCTCATTTTACTGGCTGTTTTGATGGGTATCGTGCAGGCAGTTTGCTACGGAAACGTGGATATCTTCTCTGCGATTCTCAATTCGACGTTCGACAATGCCAAGACGGGTTTTGAACTGTCGTTAGGTCTGACGGGTGTCCTGTCCTTATGGATGGGAATCATGAAGATCGGCGAGAAAGCGGGTGCGGTGAACACGTTAGGCAAAGCGATTAATCCGTTTTTTAGTCGTATCTTCCCGGAGATTCCGGAGGGTCACCCGGTGTACGGATCGATGCTGATGAACTTCGCTGCGAACATGTTAGGGTTGGATAATGCCGCGACTCCGATGGGTCTAAAGGCGATGGGGGAACTTCAGGAACTGAATACGAATAAGGCCAAAGCCTCGAATGCGATGGTGATGTTCGTCGTGTTGGGTGCAAGTGGTCTGACATTGATCCCGACGACCATCATGGCGTATAGGGCACAACTGGGTGCCGCGAACCCGGCGGATGTATTCCTGCCGATTCTTATCGCGACGTATGTAGCGACGCTGGTGGGTTTGATCTGCGTATGTATCGCGCAGAAGATCAAGATGAAAGACCCGGTGGTGCCGGGTACGATCATTGGTCTGACGGCATTGGTGGCAGTGATGGTCTGGGGAGCGACGAGGCTTAGTCCGCATACGTTGTCAGTGGCTTCGGCTGCGGTAGCTGCAATCTTGCTGTTAGGCGTGATCTGCTGGTTCGTGATCCAGGCGATGAGCAAGGGTATCAATGTGTATGATGCGTTTATCGACGGAGCCAAAGGCGGATTTCAGACGGCGATAGGGATCATCCCATACCTGATTGCTATCCTGGTGGCGGTAGGAATGTTCCGTGCCAGCGGAGCGATGGGGATGTTAGAGGACGGTATCGCCTGGTGCTTTGCCGCCTGCGGTATCAATCCCGATCTTGCCGGTGCGGTGCCTACGGCACTGATGAAACCGCTGAGCGGAGGCGGAGCACGCGGACTGATGTTAGAAGCGATGACTACTCACGGTGCAGACAGTCTGGTGGGACGTCTGTGCTGTATCCTGCAAGGCACGACGGACACGACGTTCTACGTGCTGGCGGTCTATTTCGGTAGCGTGAATATCAAAGATACGGGTCACACGGTAGCTTGTTGTTTATTGGCAGACTTAGCCGGTGCCATTGCTGCCTTTGCGATTGCACCGATATTCTTCGGATGATACGGTTTACAGTAGATAGTATCGAGATGCCGGCGTTGGATGAACGCAAGGTAACGAGGTGGATCAAGTCCGTGGGTGCGGAGTATGGGTTCAGTGTGGGTAATATCACGTATATCTTCTGCTCCGACGAGCGGGAGTTGGCGGTGAACCGCGAGTTCCTCGGGCATGACTACTACACGGATGTGATTACGTTCGACTACTCGACCGCTTCGACGCTTAACGGCGATATCTTCATCTCGTTGGACACGGTGCGGTCGAATGCCGAGATGGTGGGTACGAGTTTTGAGCATGAGTTACATCGTATCCTGATTCACGGCGTACTGCATCTGACAGGTCAAGGGGACAAGACGCCGGAGACGAAAGCGCAGATGACCGAAAAAGAAGAAAAAGCATTAGCTAAAATCTCACTCATATGAAACGATTTATCCTTTGTCTGATGTCCGTTGTGACATTGTCGTTTGCGAACGCCGTCAATTACTGTGCCTCCCAAAGTTGGGGTTATGGCAGTAGTGCTACCGGTGGCGGCAGTGCAACACCTACCCTGGTAAGCTCTGTGAGCGAACTGAAGTCTGCTGTGGGCAGTAAGGCCAAGAACAAGGTGGTGATCATCACCAAGGACCTGACGTTCACCTCCATGCTGACGATGCAGGATGCGCAGAACGTGACGATCATGGCGCTACCGGGTGTCAAACTGATCAGCGAGAAACAGGATGCCACCAATTCGGGAATCTTATTCGTCAAAAAGTCCTCGAATATTATTATCCGCAACTTGACCTTCGTCGGTCCGGGTGCGTATGACTGCGACGGTAATGATAACCTGTGCTTCGAGAAAGTGACGAACGCATGGGTGGATCACTGCGATTTCCAGGACGGCTGTGACGGTAACTTCGATAACAAGAGTACGACGGATAACGTGACGGTCAGCTGGTGCCGTTTCCGGTACCTGAAAGCCCCCAAAGCCGGTGGTTCGGGTGGTGCGGATGACCACCGTTTCACGAACCTGCTGGGTGCCTCTTCGTCGGATGCACCGTCAGACGGTACGTATAACTTCACCTGGGCTTACTGCTGGTGGGACGAAGGATGTAAGGAGCGTATGATTCGTTGCCGTAATGCGGAACTGCATTTCCTGAACTGCTACTGGAACAGTTCGGCGGCCAATTACTACGTCGGTCCGGAGAATGCGAAAGCGTATTTCGAGGGTTGTACGTTTGAAGGCAAGGCCAACACCACCAAGTTGATCTTCAAGTCGTACGGTGGTACAAACGCCTGCAAGTTCGTTAACTGCTCCGGCAAACTGCCGTCGAACAGCGGTACGGTGAATGCACCGACTTATACGTATGACAAACTGTCGGCAGCGGATGCGAAGAGCTATGTGACTAACAGCTCATGCGGTGCCGGTGCGACACTGACGGTGAACAGCAAAGGGGAGGTGGGTTCCTCCTGCGACGGTGGTTCGACGCCTACTCCTGATCCCGATCCTACACCGGATCCCGATCCGGACCCGACACCGAGCGGTGACATCACCTGGAACTTCTCCACGAGTGATTTCAATGCCTTAGGTACTATTTCTGCTACCACCACCGTCAAAGGACTCACGATAGCAGCTACCAGTGGAGCGACCGTAATAGTGGAGGCCAGTTCAAAGACTATTGACGGCACCGCGTTCACTCATCGCTTGAAACTTGGTGGTACAGGTGCTGCTGCATCGCGTAACCTCAGTTTTGCCGTCACGGGTGCATGTACGATTGAGCTCTACGCAGTCAGTTCCAGTTCGCAAACCGGCAATGAGCGTACGATGAATATCTATACCGGCAGTTATGGAGGAACGCCTTTTACAACGCTCAATATAGGTTTGAGTGCAGCCAAAATATCGTATGCGTACACCGGTGGTGCGACGACGATCTATATGGGTAGCGCCGGCAGCGGCATCAACCTCTATGCCATCAACCTGGTGTACAGCGGAGAGACACCGGTGACACCGACCTACACGCTCAGTTACGATGAGAACGGCGGTAGCGGAGAGATGGAAGATCAGACGGTGGAAGAAGGAAAGAGCGTGACGGTGAAAGCCAATGCGTTCACGGCACCGACCGGATACAGTTTCCAGGAATGGAACAACAACGCCAAGGGTTCGGGCACCAAATATACGGCAGGGCAGAGCGTGAAGATGACCGCAGACCTGACCTTGTACGCCGTGTGGGCAGCCAAGACCTACACCGTGACGCTGAACGCTAACGGCGGCACGGGTGGTACGACAAGTGTGCAGGCTGTGTTCGATGAACCGATGCCGAACATCACGATCCCGAGTAAGTCCGGTTATACGTTCTTAGGTTATTTCGATGCCCGGAACAAGCAGTACTACGATGCCAACGGTGCCAGCACAAACAGTTGGACCACGGCTGCTAACGCGACGCTGACCGCAGCATGGGAGGAGCAGAGCGGAGAGACACCGGTGGTGACGGGTGATCTGCATTTCTGGTTCTTCTACCCGGCGGATGCCACGAGCAATGGCGTAAGTAATGACGAGACGGTGTTCAGCAACATGTTCTCCTCCACCAGCAGCCAGGCCGGCAGCATCACCATCGACGGGAAGAGTTACTCCATCACCAAACGTTCGGGTGACACACCTAAGTTCGGTGAGTTCACCATCCCGAGCGGCAAGAAAGGTATCTTCTACGCGATCGCCGTTTCGTCGGGTGGCAGCAGCCGTCAGATCAACCTCATCCGCGGAGAAGAGAAGATCGAGTTCGAAGTGCCTGGCGGCAGCAGCACATACCAGCGTCTGGAGAGCGACGAGCTGTCGGCAGGTACGTACAGTATCGAGCGCGAGGGATCGGGTAACGTGCGTTTGGGCATGATTGCCTTGAAGATCACCGATGGTGACGGTTCGACGACCGAAGCGATCCGGGCGACGACAGACGAACAGCCGCGGAGCCGGAAGATCCTGCGCAATGGACAGATCATCATCCTGCGCGACAATAAGACGTATGATATATTAGGTCAGAGACGTTGACCGGTGATCGTATAACGAACACCTGCACGCTCAATGAGCAGCGTGCCGTTCCATAAGATCTTATGACACTCAGACGGGGCATCGGTAATTCCGATGCCTTGTTCGTCATGGATCTCTCCTCCGAGGTTCATTGCCACCAGATAGGGGTCATGGTCGGAATAACGGGAGTAATAATTGGAGGAGTACTCACAGGTCGTATTGATATGCCAAACGGCGGCGCCGGTGATCTGCGAAGCCATGGAGGCGTTCGCCAGCGCATGGTCGATGATCTCCTCCTGTCCGCGGTAACAATAGGTGTAGGCCTCGTCATTGTAACGCAGCAGTTGCTCGGCATAACCTGCGTCCACCAGGATCGACAGCGCCTCTTCGTTCATCTGCGCATTCAGGTCACCCAAGACCAGGATATCGGGGTCTTTGATCTTGTAGGAGGTATTCAGTCCGTTCAGTAACCAGTTGGCGTTCTCCACCCGCTTGGCGATAGAAGCCGAATCGGAATTGGCCTTGAAATGGTTCATCGAGAGGGTGAAGCGCTCGCCGGTACTCAGTTCTTCCCATGCCTGAATACGCATGACGTTCTTGTAGTAGGTGACGGTCGTAGCGGCATAATTCGTTCCGTACGGTTTGACTTTGTCGGTCCGGTAGATAAAACCCGATTTGAGGGCATTGTCATAGCGGTCGGTAGTGATATTGATGCCGTCCGAGATCGTAGCATAACGGGTCGTACCGACGGCCGCATTGAGCGAATCCACGAGCTGCTGCAGCACGATCGGCTTGGCTTCCACCTCGCAGAAGGCATAGATATCCGCATCGGCGGTGAGCATCATCACCATGATCCGACGGGTCTTCGTAGCCCTGCCTGCAT
The DNA here is from genome assembly GCA_017447875.1 of Paludibacteraceae bacterium. Taxonomy (GTDB): domain Bacteria; phylum Bacteroidota; class Bacteroidia; order Bacteroidales; family Paludibacteraceae; genus Colicola. The sequence goes on from JAFSMP010000022.1 coordinate 64,028, forward strand.
CGTCGTTGTACGAAGGTCGGGACGACTCGTCGTAGTTGTAATAGTAGTTCTGCAGATTATTCCCCAGCACCCGGATCCGTCCGTTTCCTACGTTCGGCAGGGGCACGGCAGCCTGCGCCGTCAGCGCCATCCCTACCAAGATCCATATGAATCCATGCTTTTTCATGCGTATTATCTTTTGCGGCTGCAAAGTTACAACAAAAAAATGACATATGCAAGTTTTTTTGCAAATAAACAAAAAAAGCGACCCCGAAGGATCGCTTTCCGATGCGAGACGGCTTAGCCTTGCGGGTGCGCTGCGTCGTACTCCGCACCACAAACAGACCACAGGTAAGCGTTGAAGGTGGTCTTGCCGTCGGCAAGGTTCTTCTGTGCCTCGAAGGCTGTCTGGTCGGCAGAGATGGTGCTGAGGTTCTTGCTGCGGGCTTTAACCGCTGCGCGAACGGCCGTGAAGCGAGCGCGTGCGCCAATTATTTTATGTTTTTTCCGAAAATTATATGGGCGTAGCGAGTGTAAGTCCACGTTTCTGTGCCTCTGTACTTACATTTCTACCCTCACGAATGCACGCATTCAAGGCCTGCTTGTCTGCCTGCATCTTCTTAAAGAAAGCAGCCGCATCCAATTTGAAATTTCGAGTTTCCATTATGCGTGTTAATTAAAATTCACTGCAAAGTTACGAAAAATTTTCCATATATGCAAATTTATTTGCAAAAAACTTCATATTCTGTGTCCGAAAATTTGCATATATCAAAAATTTTCACTACCTTTGCATCCGAAATGAAGATTAAAATAATGGCAAAGAAGAAGCAAGAGAGGACGCGCAGAGTTCCAATCCTAGACCATGCCTATTATAAATGACACATAATACATTGATACATAATACATTATAGCACATGTCTCGGCATCTGAAAAATATCGTTATGAGCGGTTTGAAG
>JAFSMP010000069.1 GCA_017447875.1 Paludibacteraceae bacterium
GCTCAATTGCAAAGCGAAGTTCCAGTTTGCAAGAGTAAGTTCCAGATTGGAGAATTCTTGCAAGAATAAGTTCCGGGAATAGAGGAAACCCGGAAATCAGTGTTGCAAAGGATAGACAAATCAGAAATTCGGATTGCGAACCGGAAGTTAGTCTTAGAAAGGGTCTTGTCAGGCCGCGCCAGCGGTAGTACAATCATGGCAGATCAAATCTATACGGCGAAAAAGGCGCAAGCTGACCGGAGGTCGAAACAGCGGCAAAGATTTTGCAATAGCAGTTTCCACCCCTGAAAGGTCGGTATTGTACCGGGGATAGCGGAAGGGATTTTGTTATCTCTGCTTCAGAATAGCAGGCGTAAGATTGATCTCGTTAGCGGGGATAAGCTTCTGACGGAGCTTAACGAGAATGTCCTCGCCGTGGATTGTGCTGAACAACTGGTGTGCGGACCGGTTGTTCAGCTTTTTTCTTGTGTAGGAGTTGATGTGGCTCATCATAAGGTCCACATCAGCCTGGGAAAGGTGGTCAAAGGAAGTTCCTTTGGGGAGGACACGTCGGATCATCTCATGTGTGACCTCGCAGGCGCCTTTCTGGTCGGAGCGCTGGGGATCGCAGAAGAAGATGCGGGTGCGAAGCTCGCCGGTGGTCATGTCGCACTCAATGGAGAGTGGATCGGTAAACTCGCTGCCCCTGTCAGTCAGGATGACCGGGAAGAGAGACTGAAACACTTCTCTGCCCAGGATCGTATCGAGGGAATTGAAAACCTCCGTGACAGATCTGGCGGTGTTGTGATCCCGCAGGAAGGCGAGCATGAGCTCACTGTTGGCGAAGAAGATCGTAAGGAGAACCTTCCCGCCTTTGCGTCCTTCTACAGAATCCATCTGAACAACGGCAGTGTCCGGATTGGCGGCCATATATTCGAGGTAGTCCTCGTAGGTTCTTCCCAAATGGCACTGCTTGTCCACGCGAACAGTCTTCTTCTTTTTGCGAACGCGGTAACGAACCTTGCGTGGCAGATCCAAGTTACCTACGGAGAGAAGACCTGCCTCGACGTAATTGTAGATCGTCTTCTCGTCCAGCATGATCACGTCGGCGTTGCTTGTGCAGATGTGGTGAATGGATTGCCCCTGCCGGATCAGCGGCGAGACGATGTCGTCGACGCGCCGCAGCTCTTCCGGAGAGACTGCGATTCCCTGGCGGCTTTCGCTGCGCGTGGCTTCGTACTCTTTCTGGGCAGCCTTGGCGTCATACAGATGACGGCGAAGTTGACAGACGTTCCGCTTTTCGCAGCCGTTGCAGACATAAGGCGGTTTCCGGTGCTTCGGGCAGAATTCTTCCTTGAAGTCTTTACAGACCTTGTAGCAGGCGACACTGCATTTGGCGCAATCCTTCGCCCATTTGTATTCACAGGCCGGACAGATATCCCGACTGTGCTTGCAGGTGCTTCGGTAAAGGCAGGGATTGCAGCGGCTTCCGCTGTCCTTGATGATGAAATGGTTTCGCACTTCCTTGGAGACCGTAGACGGATCTTTTCCGAGACTCGCTCCGATCTCTGAAAAGCTTGCTCTGTCCCGGAGCGCTTTCTCAATCTCGATGCGTTCGCTGAGTGTGAGATGGGAATGCTTTGCCATGATGCTTTCCTCCTGTCGGCTCCTTTCCGCTATCCCGACGGTGGTGAACAGTATACGGCATCCTGCAGAGCACGAAAAGAGCAGCACCCGAAGATGCTGCCCTGTTGGCAATCTCACGGTGTTCATTCTCATGGACCCGTGTTTGCACATTTTAATTCTATGAAAGGCTTTGCAATCTTTATTTCCACCTGGCAGCACCGCCGACTGGAACTTATCTTTGCAATTCAAC
>JAFSMP010000001.1 GCA_017447875.1 Paludibacteraceae bacterium
GCAGTTTATCTACACCTTCAGCGAGTGGAGCCCTGCCATCGTGGCTGCTACGGCTGACGCCGACTACACGGCGCAGTACAGCACCGAAGAGCGCTTCCCCGACACGACAGGCATCGAGGACCTCTTCGCCGAGCCCGACGCCCCGTCTGCCCTGAAGGTGCTCCATAACGGCACCCTCTACATCCTCCGTCCCGACGGCACCATCTACGATGCCCAAGGCGCTCGCGTAAAATAATAGTATCGACCAAGCTTGGGCGATTTACCCCCTCGCTTGGTATCTCTCTTTGACCGTCACGTTTCACCGCGTGGCGGTCTTTTGTATATCTGCTTCCTTTCTTCTGTCTCTTTTCTTTCTTTCGTTCATTCCGCCGCGTGGTACGCGGCTTCCCTTTCTTTGTTCATTGCGCCTGCATCTGATGCGGGCTACGGCTTTGCCGTCTCTCTTTCTCCCTTTCCTCGTCCCCCGCCCATAGCGATTCTTCTTTTATTGCAGGGCAATAGTATTGCCCACTTCAAGTTTCGTTCATTTCCCCAAATAGCATTGGGGATTGACAGAAATTGTTTTTTTCTAACCAATAAAATAAAATCACTATGGCAACAAAATATAAAGCAATGTACAAATACGAACTGGCGGACGCGGCAGGTGTCTCGTCACAGACTTTCCGCCGTTGGCTTATCACTGACAGAGCCGCACTAAAGGCGATGGGTGTCAGCCTCAAACAGAGGCTTCTCCCACCCCAAGCCGTACGCTATCTGTGTGAGAAGTACGATATAGATGTCCTTTAATGTCATTAAATAACCGCCCTTGTGTATGAATGTCCTACCAAGACCTCCACCGCCCCTCACAAATATCGTACCTTTGCACTCGATTTCGATTATGCGTCGTTCCGTCGTGCCCTGCAGTCCAGTCGCTACCGCGCCTAGAACGTCTAGGACAACTAGGACGACTAGAAATCTAGTAAACTATTTTATTAACCTGCATTTACGCCCGCCTTGCTCTTTAGATTTTTTAGGGAGCAGATACAACGCACAGTTGAAGGAGTTATGTGGACATAATGACTGAGATTGAGCGCAGGGGCAACGGGTCAGAAGGTGTTTTACAACAAACGTGTTTGTTAGTCACACATACTGACTTGTGACCCTGAACGGTGCGGCAGTAGATGCCCCTAAAAAACTAAAGTAATGTCACAAGTAAAACCTATGGGCTTAATCGAGTCCATGAGTGGCAAAATCTGCGGCCACTCTGACATGTATTTCTTCCGTAAGAACGGCAAAGTTTTCTCCGGCAAGATCTGTAACCCTTCTACCAAAGAACCGACCGCGGCACAGACTGCTCAACGCACCAAGTTCGCCACAGCCCACGCCAACGCCCAAGCCGCCCTTGCTGACGCCACCCAACGCGCTACCTACGAAAACGCCTTCAAGAACCAAAAGAAGTACTGCTCCCTTTTCGGCTACGTATTCGCGCAGGAATATGCGAAAATCGCGTAACCAAATCGGGGATCCCAGAGTAAACGAAGCCGTAGGCTGTTTGCTATGGGGAGAGGAGGAAGTGCGGCAACTCCCTTGAGGAACGAGGTTTCTCAACATGTTGCAAGCCACTTCCGACGAGGCTTTGTTTTCGCTCAAGAGCACACCAAACTTTCCTAATTGTTTAATCTTATCCCCTCTCACTCGGCATAGAGGGTTCCCAACGGGCGCTAACGTAGTGCACCCGGTGGGAAGAGCGGAGGCATCGGTCGCCCGTCTGTTTAGCAGAGTGGTACAGACCTTTGCGAGCCGATTGCCGAACGCGAATGGCTAAAGTAGTATGGCAAGCCGGTATTGAGTATGTATCCGGCGCATTATGCAAATGTGGCAAACAGAAACCGCACACGCACGGAAGAATGTTGCTTGCAACCCATCGGCGCGCAGCAACCACAAGCGACACGTGCAACCGCATATATCTCCGTGACGAATCGAACTTCACGAAGTCGAACAGCACAAATGCGATGTGGGCGCGTTCACGTTTCAAAAGCATTGCAGAGATGGTTCATCAGCGCAGTATGGACTTGTCCAAAATCTCGCAAGATCAGATGAACTTCCTCGCTCAACGTAACCAACTGGGCGGCAAGAAAACGATGCGCTCCTATTATTGGAAGATTTGCGGTCAGGAGTACGATGCAGCCCATCCGCGCGACTAATCTCTAACGAACAATGACAAATGAAAAAGTCCGTTCTCCAACTGATTGCGGCAACAGCAATGTGCATCTTCGGGTGTGCATTGCTCACCGCCGCCTTCTCGCTCCCTCCCGTCGGCATTATTGACTCTTCCGTCCTCATTGCCTTCGGCGAAATCCTCACCTTCTCCGGCTCTCTAATCGGAATAGATTATAAATATCGTTATATGAAATAATATACATTCGACAGCCAAGCCTTCGGCTTTTAGGTCTGGAGGATAGAACCCCGTAGAAACAGTGGCTTCTGTTCGGGAAGAACGGACGGGAGGGGGCGTATGGGAACGCCCGTTTCCAAGGGGTTGCTATCCGTACGGACCGACTAATAAAGGCTGTCGCAATCTTAAAAACCCACAACTATGCTTATAACACTAATTCGCACCGACGCTACCCCCTCCGAGACCCTCGGCAAGCTCTATATCGACCGCAAGCCTTTTTGTGACACGCTTGAACCGCCCACCGTACCCAACGCGCAGCACCCCAAAGGCTGCATACCGCAGGGCTGGTATCGCCTTTCCGTCACCAAGTCACCCAAGTTCGGACGCCTCCTGCCGGTCCTTCACATGGTACCCGGCTTTGAGGGCATCCGCATCCACGCAGGGAACAACCGCGACCATACTACCGGCTGCATCCTTGTCGGTGAACTGTACTCCTGTCCGACGGATGGCTATGCTGTTCCTACTTTGTTTCACTCCAAAGCTACTGAGCAAGCCCTTGTTGAACATATCCTAAAAGCCCAACGCACCCATGAAGAAATCTATATTGACATTACCGACACGGATCATTATCCGTCTGAGCGCAGTGCTCTTGACCGTGCTTATGCTTAGTGCCTGTAACACGGTGCAAACCGTTTCCGACACCACCGCCAACCACCTCACCGCCCATATCCAACGCGACAGCATCTACCTGCATGACAGTATTTTTGTCCGCATTCGTGCCGACACCGTTTATCTGGAGAAATGGCACACCAAATGGCGTGAAAAGGAGATTGTCCACACCGACACCATCCAAGTGGAGACAACCCGCACCGAGACCGTCCAAGTCCGTTATGTCCCGTCCTTCTACAAGTACTGCACCGCCATCCTTGCCGTCCTTGTCTTTGTGCTCCTTCTCCGCCTTGCATGGTGGTTCTATCGTAAATTCTATTTGGGGTCCCCGACGTAAACCAAGCCATGGGCTGTTTGCGGTGGGGAGAGGAGGAAGCGCGACAATTATACGAGTTACGCATGTAACGAAGTCATTGATCGCCGCTTCCGACGAGATCTTTGACATATTGTTTTTTCTCTCTTGGGTATTTATTTTTATCCCCCCTAATAAGGTGTTCGCTTCGCTCACGTCTTGTGGTCGTCACTGCGTTTCGACATTTTTTTGACGGACAGATTAATGGAGAGGCAAAAAAAATGGTGAGTAGGTAGCCGTGGCGCGTATCGACACAACACAAATTTCATTTGTGCGGGGTCCCCAATAATTTTCAATTCTTGGGGAGAGCGGAGCACATCCGAGTACCTTTAGCCAAACTGCGTTTGAGCTCGTGTACTTCGGATAGTGTCCGCGAAAAGAGCCCTCGGGGATAAATCCTCGGTGTCTCCGAAAGTGGCGGCTACCTACTCTCCCAGATGCATTTCCGCAGTCCCATCGGCGATGCTGGGTGTGTGGGCGGCTCTGCCGCCTCTGCGCGCCACGCGTCCGTGAGCGCGCACACCGCACGCCCCACACCGTCCGAACTCCGCACCGCAGACACCGCGCGCGCCTCTGAAGCAGGCTTGACTACTCCCGAACTCCGTCTATACCGCCCGACTGCATAAAATCTATGGGCTCTCTCTCAATAAGGTGTTCCCTCTGGTCACGGTCTATGTTTAAGTGCTCTGCACTGGGGTCCCCAGCGTAAACCGAAGCCTTCGGCTGTTTGCGATGGGGAGAGCGGAGGCACGAGTTGCTTCTACGATTTAGCGGAGTGGTATCGTCATCGCAACCTCGTTGCCGAACGCGAATATAGGGCTTTCCTAATAAGGTGTGCTTCGCACGGCTGTTTATATGTGCTCCGCACGTTCAAATGATGAGAAACAACTTGCAACGGTACAATATTTTTTCGAGATACGCTAATAATGTTTTGATTTATAGACTGATTTGCAAGGGTGGGGGCTTGATAAATCGGAAGATCTATTTGCTTATGTCAAAAAACTATCGTAGCGTAATAGTGTTTAGTCATCTACGCGGCTCCCAATGCCGCATACTACGCAATCCCAAACGGTTTTTAGTGTTTGCGCTCCGCGTGTGTAGTACACACGAATAGAAATACAACCCCGACCACGCTTTGCCGCGCGAATACCAACGCCACCACTACGCGCCCCTTACCAATCAGCGCAAACCAACGCTTTCCGACCCAAACGGCAACGCAACACCACGCACCCCACGCCTTTCCCCCTATCAACAACCGCTTTCTCTCGCAAGCAACGCTATAAACCAACTCGACCAACGCCAACTGCCACAAGATAACCCCAAACCCACGCTCCATTTCTACACACCAACCTAAGCAGCCCTTTCCCTTAGCTATAGGCGTACGTACGCACACGCGCTCACGCGCGTATTATAATAATGTGTGACGGAGTGTGACAACGCTGCCCCTGCTCAATTACTAAACTCTTCTTCGCTGTCGCTCGAAAAATGGAAAGCCCTATATTTTCTTTTTGAGAGAGCCCATATCTTTTATGTCCCGGGCGGTCTAATCTCCGTTTGACATCGCCAAGCCTGCTTCAGAGGCGCGCGGTGTCTGCGGTGGCGGACGGTGTGCGCGCTCACGGGCGCGTGGCGCGGAGAGGCGGCAGAGCCGCCCACACACCCAGCATCGCCGATGGTACTGCGTTGCATCGTGGGAGAGTAGGTAGCCGCCACTTTCGGAGACACCGAGGATTTATCCCCGAGGGCTCTTTGTTTGTGTCGCTACGCGCCACCGGCTACCTACTCACCCGCGTTGCCTGCCTTCTATCTGTCCGTCTTTTTAATTGGTCGCTTCGCTTCATAAGGCCGCGTCTGTTAGCCGCCTTTTGTTCCCGAACCCACCCCCCCCTCATCCCACCGTCCAGCGCATCCACGCCATAACCCTCGCTTTTCTCTCGCTTCGCGAAAAATGGGGGGAAAGAAAAAATCGTGCCCATTTGGGCTAAGAAAAATTTCTTATGGTTGTTTCTAATCACTATCGGTCGAGCGTATACTTTTCTTTCTTCGTCAATTACGTCCGAATTGTATTCGGACATATGGCGAAGGGGAGCGCGTGCTCCCCTTCCGTTTAGGCTGTTTAGTGGGTGTGTACCTGCGGTGCTATTTTTTTACACCCGTGTACTCTTCCACGGTCTTTGTGTTGATGGTCGTAGTGACCTTGGACGTGTCCGAGACCTGTGTGTAGGTCGCCGTGGTGGAAATCGTCCTCCACGCCTTGCAGGAAGTCATTCCCGCGCACACTGCAATGCTAATAAGCACTGCTGATATGAATAACAGTTTCTTCATTGTTCTGTTTGTTTTTGGTTAGATACTCAATGATTTTCTCTTTGTCCCGCGCGTTCACCAGCACGCAGCCTTGGCTGTGCTCCGGTCGCGAGCCGGTATGGATACGTATTCCACTCCGTTTAGGGACTTTGTCGATAAGCGGCAGGTTCTTCTGGAACTTCGGCGAGAACGTCACGGAGACTGGATAAGTGCCATCTGGAATGATGTAGTCCGCATTTTCAAGCGTGGTGATTTCTCCTACAATTCCGCCGAGGAACATCTTCCCCCATACCTCTTTAACTGCCTTGCTCGTCCTGATTAGGTGGATGACTGCCATTGCTCTTCTTAATTTTGTACGTGTAATCAATACCAAACAACGCGCCTGCAAACGTTGCGACTTCTCCGAAGCCTACCAAGAGGCTCTCGTGGATCTCGCCCTGCGGAGTGATGTACACTCCGCAGAACAAGAGCACTAATCCGCCAATCGCTAACACCGCCGCAGTGATGAGTTGAATGTTAGGCTTCATGGCTCATTCCTCCTTATCCGATGGTGTTCAGGCGTTCCGGCATCGTCACGGTGTTTGTGTGCTCATCGAAGCACTTCCATGCCTTACCGAACAGCCATCCTTTGTAGGTCGTGTACTTGAAACTTGAACCTTTCGCCTTACGCTCGTTGATGAAGTCGATTTGGTCGTACGTCAAGTGCATGAGGTCCATAGAACGGTTTAGAGCCGCCAAACGAACAACCCGGAACTTCTGACGCTGTGCGAGTTCGTCAGTACTTGCCGGAGTGGTACGGTCGCCGTGTACGGATGTGTACTTGCGGTCACTCCACTTGCGATAATTGTAGCAAGTGCGATACTTCTTGCTGATACGACCCGAAATGTGATGCACAGGGTCGTCAAAAACTACTTTTCCCATAATTAGTTAAGGTTTAGGTTAATGGTTTGTAACTTCGTTAATTCCGTAGCGAAAAGGGCGATTAGTCGCCCAATTTCGCATACTCTTGCGCAATCACGTACCCACGCAGGGATTTGTACTTGCTCTGACCGGCAAAAGCGGTCTCGTACGCTGCTTTCTGCGTAGCGTCTGCCAAAGCAGAGCTCGCGTTTGTCAGTGCGGTTTTGAACTTCGCTTGACGCGCAAGTTCCTCTGCACTGTACGCTTTCGTGCGCGGGTTGCAGATCTGACTGGTGTACTGCGTTTGCCCGCGTTGAGCAAAGATGATTTTCGAGTGCTTGCAGATCTTGCCTCGGAAAGACTGGAAAGGTGCTTCCAAATTGATTTTACTCATAGTTAATTTAGGTTTTAGTTAATAATGTGATTTTACGAGCGGCTTTCGAGAGAGATACGAGACGATAGCGAGTATCAAAAACACCGCCTCTCTCACGAAAGACGGTGCAAAGATAGTTCGTAATTAGCTTTAGTGTTCCTCATGAAGTGAAAATTTTTCCAAAAAATCGTATTTTTTCCGTTTTTTCGCTTCTTTACAGAACCAAATGAGGATGACTTGTACTCGTCCCGATGTTATTTGATGTTTGTCTGCCACTTGCTTTCGTGCTTCACGAGCCGAAGCCCCTTTGTCACGAGCAACGAAGTAGTCATCCACGACGGCTTGGTTCCTCACTTCTATCTGATGCCGCTTCGCCGACATCCGATACTCATTCGGATCTCGTACTAAATATGGCACGTCATATAACGGATAACTTTTTTGAATCATTTTTGATAATTTTTGACCGATTAACATTTATCTTTATATATCACCGCAAAAACAAACCCTCGTAACGTGCAGTATTTCTTTCCTTTGTACTTATACCCGCCGGCTTTCCATGCCTCGGCATATTGTGCCCGTTCCTCCGGTGTCAGCGAGTTATACACTGCCTGCGCTTCCGCAAACCGCCTGCGCCTCTCCAACTCCTTCTCACTCGGAGCCGAACACCGTTGCTTTGGCATCTGCATCACAAGCTGCCTGCCGTTTCTCACTTGAAACACTTGGTTCCCTAATTTTCCGCGAATCAACATCCGCATTCCGCCAATACTTTTGGCTGTTATCACTTCTGCCATAGTTTTACCTTTTTAGAGTTTCCAATCCAAAATCCATCACATCTTCTACAGTGTACGTGCCCCAACTGCCATTGTACTTGGCTGTCACATACTGCCTGCCGGCCTCCAATGCGTGCCCGTTCCAATTGAGCGGCTCTGCTGTGTCATTGTCTTTGATGGCAAACAGCGGGTTTGGGTTGACATACTTGCCTTGCGCTTTGAGTGCAGCGATGGTCTCATAGATATGTTTCTTTCTATGCAAAGCCAGCCCGTTCCAGATCTTACCGCAAGCATTCACACGGCGTACAAACTCGCCTTGCGGATTCAGTAACCGCCAAATATCATCGAATGTATATTCCATAATAATCTCCTTGAAACCGCCCGCCAGCCACTTCCCGCTTTGCCTATTTCTGCCTAAATTTGCCTAATTAGGCCTATATACTATGCAGCTCTATGGCTGGCAGGCTTTTCTTTAATTTCTTTTTGGTTCTTTTTCTTTGCTTTCTTTAATCCACGCAAACCACCGTGTACGTTACCTCATCCGGCTCGATATTCGGGTGCGTCAGTGGAAAAGCATCCTTAATAGCCTTCATATCCTTCGTCAGCTTAGCCGACTTAGCCTTGAGAACCGTCTGCTCCGCATTCTTCTGCCGGAACGTCACACCTTCTTCCATCGTGTACTTCTGCGGCTTCCCGACGAAATCGTTGGTCTCAGCTTTGCGCAACTCGTAGTGGTGTCCGTTGAACAGGAACTTGCCTTTTTGCTCGCCATTCTGCTCCATAGCGCATTGTTTCGCGTCCTCGGTTGCTGCCGTTTCCAACTCTTCGATACGGGCGTTAGCCGATGCCACCAACTGCCGCAATGCGCGGGTCTCTTCCAATGCACTTGAATCATTCAAATTTACGTTATTGGCTTCTATAAGAGCCTCTCTTAAATTTATCGCTTTCATTTTTGTTTATGTTTTAATCTTTATTTTTTGTTAGTTATTTTTAATGGGGCCCCCGATGTAACTCGCAGAGTTGCAGTGGGGAGAGCGGAGGCACAAGTTGCCCCTACCAATTAGCGGAGTGGTTTGGTTTTTGCAATCTTGTTGCCGAACGCGAGATTGCCTCCATGAGGGCTTGATTCATTTCTATAGCTTTCATAATTATTCTAAATTTTGTGGATTCATAAACTCGTACTTGTTAAAAATGTCGAGCAGATCTTCTCTACTCATCTTCCTTGGATCGCGACCAATGGAACGGAGCACGCGCAGGAGTTTGGCACGCTTGTGGTTCTCAGCAGGTGTCACCCATTGCAGGTTGTCTGCACTCCAGTCGAGCATGTCACCATTGATGTGGTCCACCTCAAGCCGCATGGCTGTTTGGGTGTCGAGCCGCTCGACCCATGTAAGCGCCATGAGCATGTGACATGTGCGGTTGCCGAACTGCCGCATGAAAGGATAGCGCGTGTGGCACACTTTGGGATTCTTCGGAATGGCGAAGCAAGGTTTAACTTCCCGCAGTCCGAACTTAGTGAGAGAAAAGAAATGTCCGTCCCTTGTGCAGTACAAAGGTTTGTCCGTTGGACATCGTTTGGCGGTAACCATTCCGCCGTTTTGTGTGTAGATACGCACGACCATTTTGCTCTCATCCGTGAAGCCGTACGCATCTACTGAAATAGGTTTGTAAATCATAATACACTGCACCCCGTTTTACATGTCGCAACGTGCGGTCATTAGCGGAAATGCAGTGCAAAGGTATAGGTTTTACTTGGGCTAATTGTTAGATTTTCAGGCCCTTTCTTGCCGCTTCTTATCCGTTCTTATGGTTTCTTGTGATTTCTTATCGGGATTCTTGCGGTTACTTATGAGACACAAAAAAAATCGTCACCCATCGGATGACGATTATATCTGCTACACAAGTTGTTAGCTATTAGAATCGAATGAAAATCAAGTCCTCATTCGATGGGAAACGCGGTAGACTTGGGGAGACATGCCCAGTACACGTTTGACATATTTGCCGAAGAACGACTGGGACGGGAAACGGAAACGATATGCCAATTCTTTAATAGGGATGTCCGTTTCAATCAGTTTCAGACGGATTTCCTCCGTCAGACGGTCATGCACCCATTTGGATGCCGATTTGCCGGATTTCTCACGGCAGATGTCCGACAGATATTTGGGAGTGATACACAACTGTTCGGCATACCACTGCACCTCATGTTCCGTAATATACTCCGTGCGCAGCAAGTTCTGAAACTTACGGAAAAGGCGGTCCGGCTGTGCAATCTTTTCATCATTACTATCGCTTACTCTGTTGTCAAAATACGCAGACAGTTCGTAGTAAGCCATTTCCATCAGCCTTTCCATCATCCGTTCCCGGAACGGAGTCTGTTCATTGGCAAGATGGGCTTTCATCAGTTCGTAGTACGACTGTAGCAACAGCTGATGTCGGTCGTCCATGTGTATGACGGGATTGTTTTGCAACAGCGTAAATTTCTCCCACCATTGCGGTTCACTGTGAAAAGTGGTGTCTATCAAGCGTGCAAAATGCTGCATGTTCATGCTTAGTACCGTACAGCGGCAATCCGGGGTGCGCATATAGTTCCCTATCAGAAATGACGGCAGGCAGACAAGTATATGCTCTTTGTCAAGGATATAGATGTCTTGATTGACGGTCACTTGCATTCTGCCTTGCCAGCAATGCGCGATAAAGAGATACTCTCTGGAGTTAAGCAGCTGCTCCAGTCTGTCTGTACTGATTTGCTCAATATCTTCTATTAAACGGAATATAGGTTCTTTTGTTTTCATACGCCATTTTTACTACAAGTATTGTGCCATAGTGCGCCTGTTTTGTTCCAAAGTGCTATATTGTCCAATACTGCTCCGAAAAGGAACATTAAAATCCGGCATTATGGCACAACTATTGTGCATGAAAACAGGTACTGACAAAGTGGCATAACATGGATATAAACAAATAAAAATACATTGTATATGAAAACAAATCATTTCCTTTTACTGTTTGTGGCAGCATGCGTGCTTGCCAGTTGTCAAACAGAACTTCAACAAGCGACAGGCGATTACAGTTACAAAACATCCGGCGAAGCAGTCTCTTACTCCGCCACTGACACGTTGCGCTTAACGCTTCCTAACGAGTCCGGCACGTTGGATATTGTATCCATGCACACCGAGGACAGCGTCCTGCTGACCTTCAACACTTTCGGCGGCGAGGTGTATTCCACGCACGGCTTGATTAACGGCAAGGACATTATTTTCAACCCGTTTGAACGTACCCTGCATATCGGGTTGCTCACCTACGACATCACTGTCAGCGGTACTGCCCGCAGGTACGATGAAACGGTGGTCTTTGACCTGACCTACAGCGGACAGTCACAGTCGCTCGACCGGACACTTGAAAGCACCAAAGTACAAACCATTGCTAAACAGAACTGACCATGAGAAACGGAACATATTGCATTATTATTGCATTGCTCTTCACCGCGTGTACACAACCTGTGGAGCAGCAAATCGCGCCCATGCTGGTGAGCGCGCAACGGATAGACAGTATGGCTGTTGTGCCGTCGCACACGTATGTAGGCGAACTGGAGAGCGAGGGCACGGTGTCGATGGCGTTCCAGACTACAGGGCGTGTGGTATCACTCTCCGTTCATGCAGGGGACGAGGTGAAGGAAAATCAAGTATTGGCACAGCTGGATGACACACAGGCAAAGAGCGCTCTCCGTGCTGCGCGTACTACGCTGGCACAAGCTGAGGACGGTTACCGCCGAACGAAAACACTGTACGAAAAAGGAGGTGTGGCGGAAATCAAGTATGTGGAAGTGAAATCGCAGTTGGATCAGGCGCGCTCTATGGCCGCATTGGCGGAGGAGAACCTGAAACACTGCACCTTGCGCGCACCGCAAAACGGTGTCATCGGCTCGGTTAACCTGCATATCGGCGAAGTGGTTCTGCCTGCCGCGCAGGTAATGACCCTGCTGAGTGACAAAGCTCTGAACGCTGTCTTTACCGTGTCGGAAAGTGAGATAGCACGTATCCGTCAAGGGGAAAAGGGCAAAGTTCTGGTTTCCGCTGTAGGCAGCGAATGGATGAGCGGAACGGTGGTGGAGAAAAGCCTTGTCGCCGGTAAGATAGCACACTCCTATACGGTCAAGATGAGTATGGATGATGTGCCCCCCTACAAGGAAATGATGCCCGGTATGGTTGCCAAAGTACAATTGGACGGACAGGTCTGCAAGGGCTATCTGGTGCCTGCGCATTGCATGCAGACCGACAAATCAGGACTGCTGGTATGGAAAATCAGCAACGGCAAAGCCACACGACAGACAGTACGCGTGGAACAGTTCGCTCAAAGCGGCGTATTGGTTTCGGAAGGTCTCCAATGCGGAGACAGTGTGATAATCGACGGCTTCCAGAAATTATACGAAGGAGCGCAAGTAATGATCCGGTAACAGAGTGTGACTATGAAAAAAAGCAAACGAGACCATATACAGGCAGCTATGGCGAAACACTCGTTAGTGTTCTTCCTCATGGCTGTATTAGTGGCGTTCGGCATATGGAGTTTGCCGCGCATGAACAAAGACGAGTTTCCGCAATTCACCATCCGGCAAGGTGTGGTGGTGGCGGTCTATCCCGGGGCTACTGCCGCGGAAGTGGAACAGCAAGTGACCAAACAACTGGAAGAGTTCCTTTTCTCGTATGAAGAAATCAACAAGGAAAACACCTACTCGCAGACCGAAGACGGCATTGTATATATCTTTGCCGAGCTGACCGAACAGGTGGAACGCAAGGATGAAACATGGGCGAAGATACGTGCAGGACTCAACTTGTTTCAGAAGACATCGCTTCCGGCGGGAGTTTTGCAGGTGGCGGTAGTGGATGATTTCGGCAATACATCATCGCTGCTTCTCGCCATCGAAAGCAATAACCATACACCGCGCGAACTGCAAGACTATGCCTCACAAATCAGTACCGCCCTGCGCAAAGTGGAGAATATGGGAAAAATCAAAACGCTTGGGGCACAACAAGAGGAGATTGCCGTCACGATTGATTTTGAACGTCTTTCGGCTTACGGCATAGACAGAAAGACCCTTATGATGGCTCTTGCAACGGAGGGATTCCGCAGTATGGGTGGTACGGCTGGAGACGCGGCAGGGAACGCTACGCTGCATGTCAGTATTCCCTATAATACGGAATATGAAATCAGCGAACAGATTATCTTCGCCGACCCGCTCACAGGGCAGACTTTGCGTCTGAAGGATGTTGCCGCTATCGAACGGCGCTATACGGAGGACAAAAGGGTGGATTATTATGAAAACGGCACTGAATCGTCTTGCCTGATTATTTCCGCTGAGATGATGCCGGATCATAATATTGTGGAGTTCGGTCAGAAAGTGGATGAATGTCTGGCAGCGGTAAGTCAAACGCTGCCTGCCGATATACATATCCACCGTATTACCGACCAGCCACGCGTGGTGGACGACTCCGTACGCTCGTTTTTGCGGGACATCGTAATCAGCATGCTGGTGGTCGTACTGGTCATGCTTGTTCTTTTCCCTCTCAAAACTGCATTGGTTGCTTCTATAGGTGTGCCGGTATGTATATCTATTACCTTCGGATTGATGTATATCTTCGGCGTCCAGCTGCATACCGTCACTCTTGCCGCCCTCATCGTGGTTTTGGGCATGATTGTTGACAATGCCGTTATTATCGTTGACGGCTATTCCAATATGCTCGAACAGGGACATTCAAGGTGGTATTCCGCCGCTGTTTCCACCAAAGAACTGTTCACTCCCACGCTCATTGCCACGCTTTCTATTGCGGCGATGTTCTTCCCCTTGACGCGTATACTGACCGGACCTATCGGGGAGTTTGTCCGCCTCTTTCCATGGACGATATGTTTTGCCCTGCTTGCGAGTTTCGCTTTTGCCGTTTGGGTGACACCTTATCTGGCAACACGTTTTATCCATCGCCAGCAAGAGGGACAGATCAACTGGTTCGAACGGATGCAAAACCGTTTTTTCTCTGCGTTGCAACGCAGCTATGAACGCCTCTTGACTTTTGCTTTCCGTCATGGCAAGACTACGCTATTCTTCACGCTCGTGCTGCTCCTGTTGGGTGGTTGGCTCTTCACACGGTTGAATGTGCAGATGATGCCGAAAGCCGAGCGTAACTGCTTTGCTGTGGAGATTCATCTACGCGAAGGAAGTACTATACGCGAGACGGCTCTCGTGGCGGATTCTCTTGCACGAATCTTGGAAGCGGACAGCCTCGTGCAGAGCGTGACTGCTTTTGTGGGACAGGCTTCTCCGCGTTTCCATGCCACTTATGCCCCGCAGATGGCTAAACCCTCTTATGCACAGTTTATCGTCAATACATGTTCGCAGGAAGCCACCGTGCAACTGCTGGCGCACTATACGCCGTTGTACGAAAATGCGTTCCCGAATGCCTATATACGTTTCAAACAGATGGATTATCAGGCTGTTAAAAATCCGGTGGAAGTCTATGTGGCGGGCGATGATTACGCGGAAATAGCAGTATGGTCGGATTCACTACGCCGCTTCCTCTCGCAGCAACCCGAAGTCCTTTGGGCGCATACCGATTACGATGACTGCACGCCGCAAATGCGTATTGATCTCAAGCAGGACGAAGCGACACGCTTGGGAGTAACGCAGGCTATGCTGTCGTTCTATCTCAACAGCTATTTTAGCGGAGAACCGCTGACATCCATCTGGGAAGGTGATTATAACATCCCTGTTACCCTGTATAGTTCTGACGCGGACAGCATTGATTTCGATGGCGTGAAGGATTTGCTGGTACCTACTTCTTTCCCCGGTGTATGGGTTCCGCTTCACCAAGTGGCGACACTCACCCCTGTTTGGGAACATGCCACAATGGGACATCGCAACGGAGTGCGCACAGTGACCGTCGCTTGTGATCTCAAAGGCAGTAGTCCGCAGCCGGAAACACAGAAGAAAGTAGTCGAATGGGTTAAGGAAAACATGCCTACCGGAAACGGCATAACGGTTACTTATGGCGGACTGACTGCGGTTAATGACAAACTGATACCCGAGATCATTCTCTCTGTGGCGGCTGCTTTGTTGGTCATGTTCCTTGTACTGCTGTATCATTTCGGGGCAATAGGTATCTCATTGCTTACACTGTCCACCTCTGTCTTGTGTCTCTTTGGAGCTATGCTCGGCCTGTATATCTTCCGTCTCGATTTCTCTATTACGGCGGTGCTCGGTATTGTTTCGCTCATCGGTATTATTGTGCGCAATGCCATTATGATGTATGAGTATGCCGACCAACTGCGTACCGAACAGCACTTATCCGTCCGCGATGCAGCCTATGAGGCGGGACTACGCCGTATGCGCCCTATTTTCCTTACATCCGCGACTACGGCTTTGGGCGTTATTCCTATGATTATTGCGCATACTGCCCTCTGGATGCCGATGGGTGTGGTGATTTGTTTCGGTACTATTTTCACGCTGCCGCTTGTCGTAACGGTATTGCCTGTGGCATATTGGAAAGTCTATGACCGAAGCGACAAACAGAAAAACGCCTCTGTCCCGGCTAAAACGCTGGCGGTTGCACTGCTTGCCGGTGGGTTGTTTATACCGTCTGCCATGCAGGCACAGACCCTTTCCCTTGATTCGTGTCTCACACTCGCACGGCAGAACAACCATGCTCTCAGGCAACAGCAATATGCGGTAGAACAGGCGCAAGAGGTAAAGATGCAAGCACTCACCAAATACTTCCCGCAGGTGCAGGGAACGGCAATGGGATTTGCTTCGCTGGATCCGTATATCAGCATCGGTACGGACAATATCGACAATGCCGCCGTGCGAGACGTCTTGAATTTGCTGTATTCGCAATACGGACACGCGCTCGGCTTGAAAAATCCATATACGTTCATACAGAATGGATATAGTGCAGGGGTGATTGCCGTCCAGCCTGTGTACATGGGAGGAAAGATAGTGGCGGGAAACCGCCTCGCGCAAGTGGGAGTGGAAGCGGCGCAACTGCAACAGCAAGTGGCGGAGAGGGACAAACTGTTGGAAGTGGAGCAGAGTTATTGGCTCTGTGTGGGGCTGGAGCAGAAACAGCAGACCGTGGAAGTGCTGTCAGCATTGCTGGATACCTTACACAATGTCGTTGCAGCGGCAAACGAGACAGGGCTCGCCATGCCTGCCGACATGCTGAAAGTGGAACTCAAACAACGCGAACTGGAAGCCACCACACTTCAACTGACGAACGGCATCCGTCTCGCCCGACGCGCACTCTGTCAGGCTGTCGGCATTGAATGCTCCGATTCTATCCGGCTGGTAAATGACACTACGGATGTTCCCTTGATAGAGGAACAGACGGAAAACGGTGCAAGACCGGAAACGCAACTGCTTGCATTGCAAGTCAGGGCGGCACAACTCGAAAAGCGTATGACGGTGGCGGATGCACTTCCGCACGTGCTCGTCGGTGGGGGCTATGCTTACTCAAAGATATTCAATAATCCGAAGCCGAACGGAACGGCCTTTGTGTCCGTTACCGTACCGCTCACGGCGTGGTGGGAAACAGGACACAAAATTAAACAGCATAACTTGAAAATCAAAGCGGCGCAGGAGCAGCAAGCCGACATGAACGAAATGATGCAACTGCAAACACTACAAGCTTATGACCGAATGAATGAAGCCTATGCGCTTGCCCTGCAACAAGAGCAGTCCGTGCGTACGGCTGAAGAGAACTACCGCCTTACGCTGCTCGGCTATGAAGCGGGAACGGTCACCGTTTCTGAACTCTTGGAGAGCCACGCTATGTTGATGCAGGCATCCAATGCCTATACGGACGCGCTTCTCTCCGCGCGCATTGCGCAACGCACATACATGGCATTGACCATAAATGTGACTAACTGATATTAATAACAAAAATCAAACAAATGGTATGAAAACAAGTACTAAAGTTTTAATGTGCCTTGCCGGCGCAGCATTGGTGGCACTGGGTGTAATCTGTATCGTTTATCCGGCAAGCACGATTCTCTCGCTGGCTTGGCTCCTCGGACTGATGATGCTTGTGGCTGGCTTCAGCACCTTTGGCGCATGGGCTAACCTGCGTACGTTCAATCCCTACAGCGGATTTACATTCTTCACCGCGTTGATGCAGGTGCTGCTGGGGTTGTTCCTGCTGATCAATCCTGATCCGCTGGCTGTCGGACTGCCTTTCATCTTCGCTTTCTGGGTGCTTTTTGAAGGAGTGGATCTTGCTATTGACTCTTTTTCCTACAAACGTGTAGGATATCAGAACTGGTGGCTGCTGCTTATTATTGGTCTGATGGCTGCCGGTGGCGGTTTCTATGGCTTATTCTTCAATCCCTCGACAAGTGCTGCCGTGCTCAGCTGGTTCGTCGGGTTGGCAATCATCTTTAATGGTATTGGTTATTGGGTTAAAGTAACTGTCGTAACCAAACTGGAGAAACGGCTTAACACACTAAAAGACCGCTTCGGGAGGGTTTTCGAAATTGAGGATGTCGAACCGGTAAAATAACCTTCCTCCTCTGAAAGAAACAGCATATTTGCCTTGTATTGGACTCTTTTCTGGCAATAAATGAAAAAAAAACTTGTGTATTTCAAAAAAATGTAGTAACTTTGCAGCCGCTTTCGCGAATGAAGGCGACGTCAACTCTTAGACGTTAAATAGGAGGACATATTGTAATAATCGAACCCGCAAGGGTGAGAATAGCACATAGTGCAAACAGGCATATTGCTTATTAGATAAGTCGGCAAACTTTACATCTGCGAAAAGGATATGCCCTGTTACTCGTGTTTCGGCATGGGTGAACGGGGTTTCGCAGCAAAGTTTGCCGACTTTATCTAATGCCCCGCAAGCCCGTGCCTTTTATGTCCTCCACAAATTTTCAATCATTCCATGAGTAATATTTTTTATTTCCATTTCGATGGAAATCTTATTGCCGGAGATAACTTCGACATCCATGACAACCAGTCCGTCAATATCTATCAAGGACAACAATCCCCTACAACTGCCCCACGTTCATCCGAAACTGTCGTTGAAGACGTAACGCCGGCAGATAGTTCGGCAGATGTGCCGGCAGAAGAAATCCCCCTCTTTAAGTACATTCATCCGTCTGTTACAGCAGACTCGGACAAACGGCAGGTGCATTGTGAAGTTCGGAATCTTGTACAGCAGTTTCCCATGTTGGATATTTGCCGTTACCTTCGCCAGATGTGCAAGGAGAACCGCGTTTATCTCAATGTCAAACCCGAAGCAATGTTCACCGAACTTCACCGTATGGGCATGCCCGACGAATCCACTCCCGGCTATTCCTACAAGAACTTCATGAACTATTTCAACGTCAACAATTGAACGATTTTTTTTCTTTCCCCCGAATAAGGTCTTCGCTATCGCTCAGGGGCTTGCGGTCTTCATCGCATTCAGACGATTTTTTTGACGGACAGATAAAGGCAGGCAAAAAAGAAAAATGGTGAGTAGGTAGCCGGTGGCGCGTAGCGACACAAACAAAGAGCCCTCGGGGATAAATCCTCGGGGGCTCCGAAAGTGGCGGCTACCTACTCTCCCACAACGCAGTGCAGTCCCATCGGCGATGCTGGGTGTCTGCTCCGCTGCCCTCCGCTGTGTGGGGCGTGGGCGGCTCTGCCGCCTCTCGCCCTCTCCGCTCCGCTCTCTCCCGCGCCCGCGCGCCGCAGGCGCGCACACCGCCGCCCGCCCCGCGCCTCTGATGCATTTCAACCCTCAAACCCTCTCTCTCAACCCCTACGACCACCTCTCACTCATGGGACATATCAATAAGGAGTGCGCTTTGCTTACGTCTGATTTTTATATGGTCTCTCTCTTTAATTCGGTGTTCGTATATACTCACGGTCTATCTTTAGTTTGGTCCCTTCTTGGTCCCTCACAAGCTTGTATTGCACTTGTATTCTACTGCCCACTTGGCGCATTTTACTTAGTCCTTTTCACTCTCCACTATTAGGCATCTACACGCGTTCCCAACGCGCGTCCACGCACACCCAAACAAAAAAAATAGCCACTAATTGGTATTGCACATGTGCCGAAAAAGCAGTACTTTTGCAGTCGCAATTAAATGGTAAATCGTTAAATCGTAAATGGCTTTATGGCACATCATCACCATCAACATACCGCTCCAACGCAGTCTCTGAACGGCATTTTTATCTTCTCTATCGTACTGAATGTCCTCTTCGTACTCATCGAGGCAGGCGTTGGTCTGTGGCAAGACAGCCTCTCGCTGCTGAGCGACGCGGGACACAACTTAAGCGATGTATTCTCGTTGCTGTTAGTGCTGGTGGCTTTTCGACTTGCGAAAGTGCACAGC
>JAFSMP010000023.1 GCA_017447875.1 Paludibacteraceae bacterium
ACGCCCGCAAGGGCTTCGTCCACCACCATGGTTGACAGCGGCGTATAAGGCAACCAGTTCCAGCCGTGCTCTATCATAACGCCCATCGAGTCGGAAGGCAGCCGCTTGCCGCTAACGGAGAGCTGCGGGTCGAGGGTGGCGTTCGCCGTCTTGGTCGTCCGCAGGATACGCACTTTGTACATTTGGTTCACCGCGAGCTTCAGCGGACCGTTGAAGATCGAGCCGGAGCTCTGGCTGAAGGTCTCCTGATCCTTGACAAGCACGTTCCAACCCTTGTATTGGGGCGTGAAGACGAGGTCGCAGTACTCCGACGGCGGCTCTACGCCGAAGGCGATCCAGTTCCAGTTCTCGTGTACCGGAATGAGTTGCTCTACGCGGTCGGACTTGGTCCAGATAGCCGGTGTGTTGAAATTACCGATCATCGTGTCCTGACGGAAGATGAGCGTCGTCCTTAGTCCTTGGTCACCTGGTACTTGTATATTCGCATCCGTGTAAGCGATGCCTTTGGAGGCATCCCAGATACGGAAGGAGATGGGTTGGTTCTGGTCGGCGTCGGGGGTGTCGGAGCCGTAGATGATCAGGGTCTCGTACGCCGCGCCGCGTATCTTCTTCGGTGCAGCCACGCCGCGGCACTCGCCTCCAATGAAGGCAGCCACCATGCTCTCGGGGTTCTCCATCAGGATACCGCTGAGGTAAACCTGTCCGATGATGGTCATGGAGTGGTCGTACTTAGTCGGGTCAACGGTCCAGTTAGGCGTCTCGCCGCGCACTTTCATGACGATACGGAGCGGTTCGAGGATGCCCTTGTTGCCCTGCACGCCTATCGTCACATCGTAGTTGCCTACCGGCACGAGCGGATTGACCGCAAAGCGCAAGGTCTTCGTCTTGAGCGGCTGGACATCGCTGACAGCTGACGGCTGATAGCTGATAGCTGACGGCTGATAGCTGACGGCTTCGTCGTTTATCAGACTCAGCCACGACGGCATGTTCTCCACCGTGTAGTACTCGGTCTGGCCGGACTTGTTCTCGATCGTCACATCGAAGGTGTAGTCCTCGCCGTACTGCTTGGTGATATTGACGGAGTCCTTAGCCCAGAGGAGTGTGTTCTGCTGCACGTAAGCGGTCCACTTGATGGGTTCGGACATGTTGCCATGCAGGTCGTGTACCTCCGCCATGGTTATATTGAGCGTCGTGCCCTCCAGGTCGCGCGCGGTGACTTCCGTTTCAGCGAGATTGATGACCACCTTGCGCTCGGATGCTACCGGCATTGCCGTGATACGGGTCTCGGAGGGTGCATTCTTGATTGGCGGAGTTTTTTTGACAGCCATGTATCTCTTCACCTGCACATCGCCGGCGTTGCCTGTGAGGGAACGCGGAGCCATGTTTTCCAGCGTTTCACCTTTGGTCGCCACACCGTTGATAGTGCTGTCTTTCTCGAACGGATAGTAGGCTACCAGTCCGCGCGAGTAGAGGTCGGCGGTGTCGATGGTGTTGTACATATTGCTCAGAAGCCTGTCTTCGGAGAGCGTGGCTTTCCAAATACGCAGTTCATCGATGTAGGCATTGTCCGCGTTCTTGGCGAAGACGAGCGTTGAGCCGCTGAGGTTCGGTACATCCGCCTCGGCGATGACGGCAGTGCGTGCCCCGTCGAGGTAGAACGAAGCCGCCTGTCCGCGTACCACGTTGAGCGCGAAGTGGTGCCAGCCGGAGACGTCCGGGAAATCAGTATGGGAGGCTACTGTCCGTGACTTCACGCCGTAGTCCAACACGAGGTTCTTCGCCGTGTCATAACGCAGACATAGTTTGTCGGCTTGCAGTTGCATATCGCCCATCACGGTCGGTATCGCCGTCTCAAAGACGGTATCTACCCCGTTGAAGAGCGCCGGATTATACCATAGCTCGATAGCATAACTGTCGCTCCTTCTTGTCGGTATGAGCGAGATATCCACCTGTGCGCCCGCCATGGAGTCCATACGTAGCGCGTAGTTGGTATTGATAATATCCCATGCGTCTTTGCCTATCAGGTTATGCGTGCGTCGCGCGTCAGCCGCCACGAAGCCGTGTCCCTCGTCCATGCGCCAATAGTTGGTCAGACCGTAGGTGTAGGTGTCCTTGGACACATACTTGTCGGCTGCCGAAGTAAGCGCATCACGGTAGATATTGTAAATCGCGAGGTCATGGATGTTCGCGTCGATAGGACCGAGGTACAGGTAGTTGTCATCACTATAGCTCACTTTATCGATATCTATATCCGAAACAACTTGGTCGGTGAAGAGACGAATGGTCGAATCGCCGTACTGGGCAATCATATTGAAGGTCATGGTCTCCGCCTTGTAGTTCATGGCAAAGAAGGTCCATTCGTCCATCGGAACGGCTTTCTCGGAAGAGTATTTTGCGCCGGCGATATTGATTTCCACGAAGCCGTCCCGGTCAATCGAGAGTCCGAAGTTGCCGTCTTCCCCACCCTGACGCAGGATGGTACCATAGTCGTAGTGTTTGAGCCAGAACTCCATCGAGAAGTTACCGCTAAGGAAGAGCGGGTTCTCCGTCTTTACCTCTTCGCCGTAAGGTCTGATATGCATTGACACCTCGTGGTCGATGGGCTGTCCGTTGAGTTTGGCGGTGACGATGATATTCTTGTCTCCCACGTAGCCGGGCACTATGTCTTCGTTGAATTCGACCGCGAGCTGTTCGCCTATACCTAATATACCGTTTGCGGGCGCGGGCGTGTAGAGCGGACGCGGGAGCGTCATATCCTTGATTACCTTCGTCACCTCGCTATACGCATACACTTCCTCGTGTCCGTAGGGCGTCATGGTGAAGGCACGGAACTCATAGTCGCCCTCGGGGTAAGAGATATTATCCTCCATATCGACATTCAGCTTCAGGTCTCCTGTCGGCGGCAGCATTTCGCAATCCTTGCCCGACAGGTCTTCCTCATTAACCACCCATGTATGGAAGGTTGTCCACTGGGTGTTTCCAGCGAAGCGGTACTGCACACCTACTTTCTTGAGGTTCTTGAACTGGCGGTTGATGCCCGATATTTTCATTTGCAGCAGTCCTTTGCCCGTCGTGGGGTCGGTATTGAGGACGGGGTTCGCTATCGTCAGATCGACGGGCGAGGAGGACGGTACGAAATGCGCGCTGAGTAAAGCTACATCGTAAATAGTCAACGGCTGATACTGCGAAGCAAACCATAGTTCGATGCTGTCGAAGTCGAGTATCGACTCATCGGTCTGACGGACGGTAATCACTTTCTGGGTAGTCTGGCCTTGTTCGAGATAGATAGCGCGGTCGGTGATCGGCGTGCCGTCCATGAGGATCTCCAAGCCGTGGGGGTTCGTACTCTCGCTTATGCTGAGGTCATAGGAGAAGTTTCTGCCTTGGTTGGTATTGCCCATGTTAGTGCAATAGAGTATCGCTGTGGCGGTCTGTCCGGCAGGGATGTCGGTCAGCGTGGTATGCTTGCCCGGTGCTTCGTTGACCTTGCCGATAGAGATGAACGGTTGCTCCATTCGTACCGTAGTGTTGCCGAGCGGCAGGTATTGTCCCGCAGCGTTGGTGTAGTAGTGGGTGGAGTCGGCAGGCTCGTAGGGGTTGTAGGTCTGTCCTCCGAAGAGGGAGAAGATCTTACTGTTGTTGCCGCACTCCGCGTCGTACACATTCATCGAAATATCCACATCGCGGTTGCCGTCGGAGAGGACATACTCCCACTCCGTGAATCTTCCATTATCATCTCCCGTACCTGTAGTCTGTCCGCCTCCTACGGATGTCTCCAAGTTGGTCTGTATGCCGATGAAGGCAAAATTCTTGATTTGCCAGCCTTGTTTCCAACCGCCTAACGCCGAGATATTGTATGTTGTGGTCGATTGGTTGAGTCCGGTGGTGTCGTTGCGGTGGGTGTAGGTGCGGGACGAACCGCCGTCAATGGAATAGTTCTTGAAATTACCGCCGTTGATGGCTTTTATCTTCGCCTCTTCGTTGCGCCGGATGCAGTTTTGCCAAGCGGTAATCTGGTTGTTGCACCACTCTACGCTGTCCACCTCTTCCTTCTCGGGGTTTTGGGGTGCCACGAAGACGTATGTACCCGCCTCGCCATAGTTGGAGGCAGAGGGGTCGAGCCATGTGACGCATTTGGCGCGTTTGCCCGTATTGACGTATGAGCGTGCCGCCTGCTCACTTGCCACTTGGGTAAGGAACTGCTTGCGCTGGTCTTTCCATTTCGGAATCATCACTTTCTCCAATTCGTACTGCGAATAAGCAAAGGAGGTGCTTACTTTTTCGCCCATTGCCAAAGCGTCGTCCAATACGATTTCGTACTTGCCGGTCTGCACGTTCTGCTTGATTTGCACCTTGCGGCAGGTACCGATAAGGATATTATTGGAGGTCCCTACATACACATCGCCTTTCGCGCCCACGTATGTTGTATTGCCGGAAGTGGAGACGGATTCGACGGTGGTCGTCTGGAAGACAGAGTCTTTCTTGTGCTCCGTGGACCAAGTGGATTTCGCTCCGGCAGTGATCTCCGTAGCTACTTTATTTGTATTGATAACTGCCACACCAATACCGGTAGCCGTAGTAACACTTGTACCTAACAGCACATCCACCTTCAAGCTATGCTCTCCATTGACCTCCCAGCTGTCGTATTTCGTCACGGTGCGTACGGTACCTGTTTTGAGGGTGGTGTATGAGTGTGCTCCGTAGGGGTCGCGGAGGATGAATTTCACATTGTCCGGTCCTTTGGTAACGAAGTTGTTTCCGGTAGTGAGCGCGCCCAACACGATAGCATCCATCCGGTAGGGTTCGTAGGTGCGGTCGTCACGCTTGAGGGTGATATTGAAGTGGCGGCTGAAGGGTTTGACGATGTTGGGCAAGCCGACCGTCCATGGGATTCGTGCGCGCCCGTTCCGGTCAAGCGTGATCTTGTTGTACATCATCTCGTAGATTTCGCCGGGGGTGTATCGCGTAGAGTCCTCCGGCGCATCGTAGATCACTTGCTGGTAGGAAGACATCTCGTTTCCGATCGTCAGTTCCTGTCCGTTGAGGTTGACCGTGTCGGTGACGGGGAGGGCACCGTCATAGTTGGTGTAAGTCTCGTAGGCGTGTACCGCATATTCGACTCCGTCTAACATCTTATAGACCGGATAGCCGAACATATAATGTATGCCGAGGCTGTCCAAGGTATAGAGATTGCGCACGGTGTCGTTGTGCTCCTCGTCGATCGCAATGATGACGGAGTCGAGTCCGAACGCGCCTCCGGCGTGTCCCGTCTCCGCCACATCGACTTGCGGCGTGGAGTAATAGGTCAGCACTTTCTTGGTGTTGTAGGAGTAGTGGTTATAGACCGTGTCTCCCTGCTCGGTCAGGCGGCAGATAGAGTCCGTCTGATCCAGACTGGGGTTGGTGAGGTCCACATCCGAGAGGGCGGTGAACTCTACGCCCCCGTTCTTCTCTACCACCACGCTCTGCATCACATACTTGAGCGGCGGGAGGAGGGCGGAGAACTCGCCCGTCAGGGAGTCGGTTACGATTTTGATATATTTCGCTTCCGCTGCGCCTGCGTCGGTCCATGCGTGGCTTCGGATAGAAGCGGTGTCGCTCTCGTAGGTGCGGACGGTCTTGGCAGGGGTGATATAGTCGTTCTCGCAGTTGAAGGAGAAGGAAGCGTTGTTGAGTTTGAGGGTGATGGTAGCCGCACCGATATTGTTGTGCGACTCTCCGAAGCCGACCGGAATAGTGTCGTTGTATTTCGCACCGGCTACACGCCCGACGAAGTTAACGAGCGTCGAGTCGATGAAGTCATGCTGTACGCGGTCCGCGAAGTTGTAGGTGCCCTCTATCGGGAAGCGTCCGCCATCGACGAGGGTGTGTCCCATCAGTTGGGCTTCCACATAGTGTTCGCCGATCGGTACGCTGATGGAGTAGTAGCCGTTCGCGTCGGTCTGCAGCGCCTTGCCGTTGGCGCTGGCAGCCATACCGTCTATAGAGAGCTGGATGCCCTCGGCGGGTATGTTCGTGCCGGCATAGTAGATATGTCCGGTCATGGGGAAGGACGACTCGTCCGTGAAGTCGATATTGTTCATCGTGAGCACGTTCGGCGTGATCATGAACGAGCGTGAGGTGGGGTTGAACTTATGAATACCCTTCTCCGGCACGACGGTATAGGTGGAGCCGCTACCCAAGAACGGAATACCGCTGATGGAGTAGTCGCCTGTTTCCGAAGTAACGCCGTAGCGCGACAGTTGTTCTTCGGCAGGCAGGATAACGGAAGGCGTTATGTTCTTGCCTACCGTAGCGTGCCGTCCGTTAGGCTGGTCGCTGAGGTAAGAGGCGTCGAAGGCATAACGCTCCAAACCTTCGTCCAAGGGCCAGTAGAGCGCCAAATCTTTCTCACGTCCGGTCAGCGTGCGGTCGAAGTAACTGTTTTTCTCAGCCTCTTCGAGTATCTTCTTGTACACACGCACCTCGGCGAAGTTGCCCTTGAACGCCTGCGCATCGGTGATACCCTCTGCACCGCCGAGCGAGAATGGCAACATAACGGGATCGCCCATGATAGCGAAGGTCTGTACCGCTCCCTTATCCACCTGCACGCTCATTCGGTTGCCGGTCTTGCTCAATGTCAGCAAGGAATACTTGCCGACAGGGAGTTTCACATCGAGAGAAGCTATTATTATATTATGTTTGAAATCAACGGGGGTATAAGAACTTTCCCACGAACCGTCGCCACTATCCGTGAACGTCGTTTGTGTGAGAACACGCTCGCTCCAATAATCTGTATAATTGGAGCCATCCCAATGGACCGTACTGCCAAAAGTGATTGTACCGCAAGTGCTAATACCCCAATATGTATCATCTTTATCATAATACGCTCGACCTACACAGTCGATACTTTCGTCGCCTTTTGTTGGTATCACTTTGGTCACGGAGTTTGCAATAGTGATGTTGCCGCATGAACCATATGTGCCTGATCCTATGCCGGGACTACGGTAACCTCCTGTTGCAATAATGGTACCCCCTGTGATGGTGATGTCGCCACAGGAGGTTTTATCATACCCTCCACCAATGCCCGCAGCACTACCGCCACCCTCAGCCGTAATATCACCGCCCTCTATTACTATATTACCGCAGCTTATCTTAAACCCGCCTCCGATACCGCAGCCGTAGCCATTTGATGAGGCATTGAGTGAACCGGTACCCTTGATGGTGAGCGTCTTGTTCTGAGCAATATAGATACCCGGATAGTACCAATGGAATCCTTTGATGGTATTGTTACCTTCCAACACAATGGTAGCATTCCCCGGACAGGTGATACCCGCCCATTTGTAATTTTCATTATTCGTACCATTGATGGTCACATTGCGAAGACATACGGTAGCCCCATCGGCAATGGAAATCTTGTAATTGCCGTTCAAGGTGCCCATTAAGATATCTTTGTCCTGCGCCGTATAGTCGCCGGTAAGGGTAGAAAGATCAATAATTTTCTCTCCGTACCTCTCATAGCACAGATTATAGACGGAATCCGTGACAGTCCCGGCATTCTTTTTCAGAGTAATCAGTCCGACTCCCGGGATATTGGCGAGTACCGCTCCGTCGTTCATTCCTTCTTCGGGACGTACGAAGAACTGCACGGTATAATCCTTTTTGCTGCCGAAGATTTTTTCTATCTCCGTTTCGGACGCTTTCCATGCTATACCTTCCGAAGCGCCATAGACATACTGGGAGGTAGTCTTCACGGTGTTGCCGTTGCCCGTGTCCGCCGGTCGCAGCCATAGTCGTACTCCCGGAACGGCGGTACCGGTACCGAAGCTGACGCGCCCGCCCACTGCACCGCGTGCCTGCGAGAAGCCCACGGCATAGAGTGTGCTTTGCAGCACTCCCGCCTCAAAGAGCTGGGCACGGTACTCGTAGTAATAGCCCGGCATGGCGTTGATGTCATCGTAGGAGTAGTTGGCATCCGCGCCGTTGTAGGAATAGATCTGTATGAAATCGTCGTCGGAGTTGAGGTAGCGGCGGGAGATGATGAAGTTGCAGTTGGCAGTACCCGCCTGCTGCGCTTTCCACGCGAGTGTGACAACATTGGCGTGCACGCCCTTGGTGGCAGTAAAGTCAATGAGTTTGGCACCGGCTAAGAGTCCCGCCGTGACGGGCAGGCTCTCGAAGCGGTAGCCTCCCGCGAGTTCCAGACGGACCTTATACTGATAGCGGACGATGGAGTTAGGCAGGTCTTTGTCTTCATACGGGAGTTTCACTCCGGCAGCCGGGTTGGCATCGCCGCTGGCGGTGTCGTACTCGCTCCATGGTCCGTCCGCCGTCGTGCGGCGAAGGATCTTGAACGTGACGGAAGCGTCATCTACCGGCACACGGCTGTATTGCCATGTCAGATACACGGAGCTCTTTTGGGTGGTGTCCTGCTGCAGGTTGTAGATAGTCACCACCGGGGCGGTGTTCACCAACGCCGAGTTAGAGCCTACCTTGGAGAGCAGGTCGTCAGAGAGGTTGTTGAGCGAAGCCTCGCTGATACCGGTATTGCCGATATAGTCGGAAGGTATATTGACTACCATATATTTATAATAGGTGCCTATCTCCGCATCGTCGTCGGTGAAAGTCATTGCGCCTCCGCTTGTTCTTGTGAGCGCGCCGCGTTTGCTCCACGAGGCGCCGGACTTGGGATTGCCGTTGGCGTCCGTCTGGATACGGTAGATATAGGGCGTGACATCGAGGTAGTTGTTGTCCTTGGGGGTCGTCCAAGTCAGCACCGTCTGGTGGTCAAACTGGTGGTACTCGGTAGTGATAGCACCCGGAGCAGGCACAATCTTGAAGGCATCCTCCTTGGAGTCGGAGTTGGTGCGGCGGTTGAACCAGTTGCTCGGGTCCTTGACACCGTGGACCGCTGTCACCTTGTAATTGATGCGAGCGGGGTTGCCCACGCCGTCGGGGAAGGAGACCTCCTCGTTCTTCTCGTTCGAGCCCGCCTCGTAGGTCTTGGAGAGGGTGGCGGTGGTGCCGTCCTGTTTGACGAAGGTATAGACGACATCGTAGGTAGCCTGACGCATACGGACGGAGCTGAGTTTGCTGTCTATGTCGTTAGGCAGTTGGGGCACGGTGAAGGTCAGTTTGTCGATGCCGGTGCGCTCGATCTTGTATGACTTCCAATCGTAGTCATACAGCCCGAGGTGGTCGCTCGTGCCTACCCATGACGACAGCGTCTTGTCGTACCATTTGCCATCGGAGTGCTTGAAGTGGAAATAGATCTTCCAGCCGCCGCCTGCCATCTCGGATGAGTAGTAGAAATCGACTTTGGCGGTCATGTAGTGGTTGTCGCTGCCCCATTTTTTGAGCCAGTAACTGCTCTCGTCGGTGCCGATCTCGGAGCTGCCGGAGGAGTTGGTGAAATACGCCTTGGCGTTCGGCATCACTAACTGGGCTTTGACCTCGGCAGTCTCGTTCTCGTCGTCGCCTTCGTTGATGTACTTGAACTTC
This sequence comes from Paludibacteraceae bacterium, assembly GCA_017447875.1. Lineage (GTDB taxonomy): Bacteria > Bacteroidota > Bacteroidia > Bacteroidales > Paludibacteraceae > Colicola. Next base: position 9,481 of record JAFSMP010000023.1, read on the forward strand.
AAGAGGTCCACACTCTTGGAGCCGTTGGTAGCTGTGACCGTACCTTCCTGACAGTAGGTATTACCCCAGTCGAGGTCGGCGAGGAAGACCTCTAAATAGAGGTGGTCGGTGTAATGGGTGGCGGAGTACTTGTCCTCGTTGAGCACCCAGTCCGCCGCCATGGCGGCAGTAGTTCCCGCGGTCATGAGCAGCAGCATAGCCGCCACTCTCGCGCCACTCTCGCGCCACTCCGATAAGTGAGTAATCAGTCTTCCGACTGTCGATTTTGTTTTCATAAATGTTATTGTTTTTAGTTTGTCAAATTATCTTATTTTGCTCTTTAGTTCTTCGTTAGTTTGAGCGGTGCTACTACGTACTCGCCTTCGTTGAGGGTGGCGGTAGCCGTGCCGGTGTAGGTGCCGTCAGTGGCGGCGCCGGTTGTGCTGGTGACGGTGAAGGAATAGGTTGCTCCCATGTCCGGAAACAACGCAACATAGACCTCCGTCGGGTTGCCGGTAGGGGTAATGGTGAGCGGGGTGCCACCTTCGCCGGTGGTCTTCCAGTCCGGATCTACGGATACATCCCATGCGGATACGTTCTGCGCGATGGACACCGTGCCCTGTTGCGGATAAGTGTTGACATAGTAGGCTTCGCCGCCAATTTTGATTTCAAGCGTGCTAATCGGGAGCGACGTACCCGGGTGGTTTTTGTCCTCAAAGGAGAACTTGCAGACCGTCATCAGGCTCTTCATCTCAGCCAATTCCGCATTGGCGGTGGTCTCCGTAACGGACACTACACTCGCGATACCGTATATATGGTGGAAATCCTTCGCCAAGGTTGCCAACGAACCGTCCTGTCCGGCTACGGAGATGGTATAGCTCGCTGTCAGTTGGCTCTCCACAAGCGAGACATCGATTGCCGACTTATCAATCTTCGGATAGATAAGCGCCAATTGGTCATCCTCCGCACACCATACGCGGTCACCCGCGAAAGATGCTATACGCTCCGCCTTGTCCGCTTCGAGGACGCCGTAGAGGGGTTTCCCTCCATCGTCTTCATAGTAGTCTTCACTATAACTCAGATTGCGGTAGAACACCTCGTCGCCAATACTCCAAATAGCATCGAGCGTCCCTCCCTCATCTGTGATAGTCGCCTGCGGGAGACGTCTGACGGCTGATGCAGGTGTGACCTGGCTGACAGCTTGCTGCGTCACTATCAGCGTGCGGGGCTTGAGTTCCGCCTGCGGTTTGGGCTGGTCGGGGTTATTGGTAGAACAGGCCGTACCCAAGAACAGCAGTGACGAGCAGACGATGCCTGCCAGCCATGCAAAAGTCTGGGTAAAACCGCCGCCGGTGTTTTGTTTGTAACCGGAGATTTGCGCTTTGATACCTCCGCTGGCGCAGATGATCTGCTGCGGTGTGGTTGCCACGATCTCTATGCGTGGCTGAGTGTAGATTTTCTTCATTATTTATGTAGTCAAAATTAACAATTATATACACGCAAGCGGCACCCGCGAATTACGGGCACCGCCTGTGATAGCGTTGCGTTGGCCTGTGGGTTGCTTACAATATGACTGCGGAGGCGAGGTATGCGAATACCCCCCCCCATATCAGAGAGGTAGCAGTTCGCTGATTATATTTGAGTATATTTAGCATATGCCTATTGATTATTGTCTATTATCTCCCAGTGACCACCTCGGTTTGAGCCGACACGGCGGATGATACCATCACGCTGAAGATTGTTGGTGAGAGCAATCAGATTCTTCTTTGCTATACCTATCGTCTCAGCCATCTGCGCGGTTGTTACTTTAGGATTCCTCTCAATCATCTCTACAATCATGAGTGCATAGCCATTCAATACTATAGTTACCTGTTTGGTAACTTTGCCATTAGATGTTTTAGTAATGGTTTTGGTTACGTTTTTGGTTACGTTACCGATAGAGGCGTAATCGTCTGTATTTGTATTGTTTATATGCTTTTTGGTTACGTTGTCGGTTACGCTTTTGGTTACATTACCTGTTTGCTCGGTAATGTTACCGTATATGTTTAAATCTCTGTGTATGGTAACGAGAGTTCCACTCATGAAGTTCTCAAAACCCGGTTCAGGCAATCCCGCCTCCTTGAACGACTGACACACCTTAGTAACACCACGTCCCCAAGACTCAATGAAACCGGCACGATAGAAGATATTAGCGATAAGCGGATTACGACGCACAGACATGTGCTCCTTACTCATCCGTTCCACACTAAAACCTTCCGGTAGATTGCCGTCGTTCCAAAACCAAATACGGTCATTGTAAATCTTCATCTGAATATCCTGCCCGAGATAATCACGGTGGATAATAGCGTTATACACCAACTCACGCAAGGCATCCTCCGGCATCTCCAAGGGTTCGACGCGGTGCATTCCTTCATAGTGGATAGGACGGATAAGGTAGTCCTGACGCAGTTTCCACATCACTTCATCCGCCATTTGCAAAATGTTGCCTTCGATATTATCCTGATGCACCAAGTCCGTTTCATCCTTCACGAAACGACCTATGCGGAAACGCGCATTGATAAAACGGCGTTGAGGATTCTTGCCAAACAGCAGGATAGCAGTATTCTTGAGATGCCCGTCTTCTGTCATCAAGTTAAGATTCTTCAGGACAACCTCAACAGGGTCATTCATTGCCTCTTTAGGCATTCTGTCTATGGGAATAGCATGACGGAGGAAATAGTCAATAGCTTTAGGGTCTATCTCATCCAGTTTCGCACCTTCACACTCCATATCGTCCCAAGTGCGTCCCATCTTCTTAAGAATGAGCGTTTGCAGACCGGAGCCTTTGACCTCTTGCAATGTTGAACCGCTACGATAATAGAACTTGCCCCGATAAGCCACAGGCTGCTCAGTAGCATCCACACATATGGAGATATACTCTTTACCATCCTCTGTGTGCAAGTCCACTTGGGCTAATACGCCGGTAGTCTGGTTGATCTGATTGGGAAGGTCAGCTAACAACTTAGTTGCATTGTTTATACCACATACCTGCCCATCGTCATCAATGCCAATATACAATGTGCCACCTTGCGCATTGGCAAAGCCGCTAATGTATTGAAGGTATTCATCCTTCCATATACGTTTGAACTCGGTATGTTGATCCTCTTTCATTGCAACTGATTGACTATGACTTGAAAAAATCGCACAAAAGTACAAAAAAAGAATGAAATACGCAAATTTTTAGCCCATAAAAGTTTAAGTTTGTTAACTTTTTCGGGTTTTGATGACAAAATCCATAGATTTTGGGAATAAAAAGAGTATTTCTTGTTAGGAGACTCCGGAAACAGAGAATGTGGAAATGACGGTCTGGGGGAACTTCTCACAGCCGATAAAGAGGGTGTCGAAAGCGTCCGTGCCGTCGGTGCGGTGTTGGAGCAAATCTTCCTCCGTCTCTGCCAGTTTCTCGCCTCCTTTGTCCTTGTGGAAGCCGTTCCGAGAGCGTGTCACTCCAGCCGTCTGGAGGGCCAGAATAAGGTCGTCGTTATTCTGCCGGTTGAAGAACGGCATAAGGCGTTGCTTTCCGGCGAAAGCTTGGTTGATGAGAAGGTATTTCTCGTCGTGGCGCATAGGGTTGCCGAGATAGACGGACTCCACGCGCCAGCCGTGGCGTTCGAACTCGTGGCAAACCACCCAATGGAAATCCTGCGTGTTCACGGCGTAGTTTGAGCCAAGCGCGGTGGTATCGTAATAATAAACGACCGTTTTGTTACGATGAGCATGATAGTAGGTGCAAAAATCGTGGACGAGTGCCGGGATTTTCCGCTCAAACTTGGTGTAAAAAGATTTGATAACATTGAGGCGTTTGCCGTTGGGCTGCCCTGCAACAATCCAGTTGATATTGGCGTTGTAGTCCATACCGATGCAGATAGGTGCATCCGGATTAACATCCTTGTCGGCGCGGCAATCGAGGGCTGAAGGGTCGCACTCCCAGCCGAGCGAATCAAGGTACTCGAAATTGGAAGCATTGTACTTGTGTCCCTCACGCATAGAGGAGTAGAAGCCATCTTTAGAGATGCCCAACTGCATACAGAGAATAGAAGTTTGGAAGGTTTTGGGCGTGAGGTCGCGCTTCATCTGCTTAATGTAGTTCTCGCCGAGAAGCTGCAAGTTTTCTATACTGGAATATTCCTTGTAATAGACCGCGACAGACCGCATCTGATTGAGGGCTTTATCAAGTGTGCGTATCTCCTTGCGCAGGTATTGGGGCGGCGTGATACCCTGCCGGTGGCACTCGCGCACTTTCTCTTTGAGGCGCCAAATCTCGTAAACGGTGGCTTCAATCGTCTGGATAAGTTCCTTATCCATTTTCTCCTTGTAGTGTAGAAACCATGAACCTGCCTTTGTCTGCGGCATATCTGACAAGATCATGACGGAGTGATTAAAGGAGTGCTTGCCAAAGTAGGACTTTATGCCACCATTGGCAGGGAGTGTTTCATCCTTCAATTTCTCGTAATCAATGAACTTGGCTTCGTCGATTAGCAGCCAAGAGAGAGTAAGGGAGTTAGAAGAACCGGGACGGTCCTGCGAGATAATGACCGCACGGCTGCCGTTGTAGAAGGACAGTACATGTTCGTACTCGGCAGGTTCAATGATTGCAGAGCCGAAGGATTTGGGCGGCTTGCGACCAATAACATAGTGTATGCCGTTTTCAAAGCCCCACCTTTTGAGTGCGGCGATAATGCCGGGAATGGTGTTCGTTAAGCCGTGCTTGAAAGTAGGCACGACAATGCCACCAGTACTGCCAGGCATTCGTTGCATATTGCGCAAAACGAATGGCGAGGCGATGCTGTCCGTTTTACCTGTACGACGGCCGGCCACAATAACGGTGGTGTTCGCTCCGATGAGCTGCGTTAAACGCTGTGGGGTGTTGAAATAGATTTTGGGCATACTTGCGGCGATTGTTTAAGGGGCGGTAGGAGTAAGCGGCGGTTCGGTGTCCTCCGGCATGGGGAACAGTTCGGACTCTTCCAAATCGGCTTCCTCGAAACTGACATCCTCGATGTCCATGGACTCACGACGGTATTTCTCCTGCATCTTGCGGATTTTCTCCTTGAGGTTGGGAATAGGCTCGATACCGAGGACGCGAGGATCATCTGTAGCGGTGAACGGCTGAACGACAATCTTGTCATAAGGGATAGCCTGCTCGTCCTCCAAATCGACGCGATTAAATTTCGCGTATGAGGAGGCGGCTTTCTCCATGGTTTTCGTGTCCTTTCGAGCCTTTGCCATCTGATACGTTTCGAGTATCATTTCATTGTAGCGGTAACGGTGAAAATCGCGGCTTGCAGAAGCAAGGAGAGGCAGAAGGGTTTTGATAACCGAAAGATCGGAATAGGCTTGCGCGCGGCTCAGGCTGTAGCGAGACGCAGCCATGTCGATAAACTGCCTGTCCTTGCTATCCGGATTGGAGAGATACCAAGTGTACATATTGCGTAAGCGGACGAGCCGCTGCGCCTGTTCGGGATTGTATTTCTGCAGAAGCTCGTCCTCTGCAGTAAACATGTCCCGGCGACAAAGTTCTATGATGGGTTGGCGTGGCATAAAGTCATTTACGATTTGGGCATTTACCATTTACGATTTACTCGTCATCCTCCATGTCCATGAGGTTGTTCCGGGCGTTTTGGAGAGCGAGCGGAGAGCCGACTTTCGCGAGCGTCATTTCCTGGGCATGGAGCTGCACCTTTGACATCGCCTTGCCCTTGTGGTAAGCGAGGTATGCAGGAGAGTCCTCGATGTGGATATCCGAACGCAGTTCCTCGGCGCGCAACTGGAGAATAACGGCAATGTCCGTGATGGTCATGTAGATAGAAGCGTAATACTCTATCTGCTGTAGTTGTTCGGGGCTGTAGGTCATGGCTGTGGGGTGTTTGGGGTTGTTTGTCCGGGCGTGATCCATTCCTCCGGATTCAAGCGGAGGTCGGTAAACAAATCGACGCCAATCTGGAAGCGTGCGCAAGCACAACCGCTGGCGAAATACTCCGGGATTTCGGTAAAACGTATGCGCGTATCGAGGTACAACTGACGCTCTTGGAGCTTCGTTTCCTCAAGGATAAGTTTCGACATGAATTGTCGGAACAGTTCGCGCATAGTTTCCATGCGGTTGGCGCGCAGATTGGGCTTGTCGATAGGATAACGCATAGCAAAGAAAACGGACTTAACGCGGCGCGTACGCGGCGAGTTGTTAAGATCTATGAAGCCTTCGGAAATGTCATCGACACAGACGAAAGCGGTTTGCGACTGCGAGCGTTCGAGCAACTGCTGAAAGTCAGCTGCTCCAGAGACGGTGCAAAAGCAGAATTTTTGTGCTTGTGCAAGGCGATTTGTTTGAGTAAGGGAGCGGAAAAACTCCGTGGCATCCCAGTTGGTGGCGGTGTTCATAAAATCTTTGATTTTCTGGAAACGGGCTTCGGCGAACTGCGAAAGCGTGCTTTCGTTCGCCTTGCTGCCGTTTTCATGATTGGTGCATTTGGCGTTTGAGTTCTTCCGCGTCGGCTGCCTGTGCGTCGAGTTCTGTAAGGGCGCGCCACACATCCATTTTAAGGACGGTTTCTTCTTTGGTAATGTCGCCCTTTGTGAGTGCGCGGATTTGGGTATCGACCAACTCCTGCAAGTGCTTGCCGAGGTCGGTTTCCTGATTGAGGGGCGCAGTATGGAAGAAATGGGTAAAACGGCGCGCAAGGTGTTCCTTTGCAGAACCGAACCAATAGAAGATAGAGATATATTCCTCTGGGGAGAGGTGGAATTTCCTACTAGGTTCTGCCCCATAGAGAATGGCGGCAATATCGTACAGGTGGGAATTGTCACCCGTAAAGAGAAAACCGGTGTAGAAGTTATCACATGAAATGTAATCCTCGAAAGATAGCCCTTGCAAATCTGCAGCACAAGCGGAGTGGCCGCAGATTTGAGGAAGGCGCACGGGGTACGTGGGGAGATGGTCGAGCCACGAGAGGAAGGGCAAGACTTCGGCTATCTGGAGAGCGGTAAGGTGCAACGGCTTTCCTTCGTGGCGAACGAAAAAGCCGTCACCTTCCGGAGAGATAACTTCGATGTGCGCCCACCGGAAAAGCACATAGGTTTTGATTTCATCTGCTGTGAACTTGTCAAGTGAAAGCAGATAGAACACGTAGCGCAGCTGCGCCGGTGTCAATTCCTGCCAGCAGGTAGGTAGTGTCAGATTGAGTGTTTGCATAATATGAAGTTTAGAACCAATAACCATGACTTTCTTTCGTGTTTTGGAACGACGGCCGGCAGAAAAGTTGTGCGGTGGGTGACGATTGCCACTCGGGAAAATCGTCGGGATTTGACCGTATGTCGTTCACAAGACTTGTGAGCAAGACATAATTAAGCGGCTTTCCTGCCAAAAGTTCAATCTCTATGTTTTTGAGATTAACGACGATAGGCAGTTCCGAGGCAGTTAAGGACTGCCGAAGAACGTGCTGCCGAAAGCGCGCGTAAAGTGCTTCGGAGATGTACTTGGTAGCAAGTTCGTACTCGACAGAGAGAACCTGCTGCCGAAGCGTGCGGTAGTGTTCCCAAAGATCGCTCGTATGACCGGCAAGCCGTGACAACTCCAATGAGGGGAACAGCGTAGCCGAGAAATAGTGTCCTTGTGGTGTCTCGCACCAAGAGGCATTTTGGCAGAGTTGGAACAGCAATTGATCAATGAGGTTGTCGCGGAGGAGTAGCAAGGACTCGGAGAGGCGTGCCACTCGCTCCGCAGATGCGGGGGCTATATTGCCGTTACTAACTATGCCAAAGCCGGTGGAAGTTAGCACAAGGTCGAGCGACGGAAGGGCAGCACGAAAGGCATGTGCAACTATTGTTTGGCAGAGAAGGGCGCGTGTGGTTTCGTCGCCTTCCGCACCGGCACAAGTAGAAATGAAATCTCTACCTGTGATGTTTTCTGCCAGCCATTGTTCGGCATTATTCAAATGGAATTGCAGCTTATCGAAGAGCGAAATCTCGCCCTCGCAAGTTGCAAGGACATTCGGCAGGTACTGCCGTAATTGTTCATCGTTATTTATCAGCATCATGGTTATTGGTGGTTACTTGTTTTGCATCTTTGTGCTCATCGAGCGTGGTTAGCATAACAAATGGGCAATCAGGAACTGCGCCAGCCCATTTGTTGAACCGAATAATTATCCTATGCGGCAGGAATAACAAATCGTGATAGGGCTTTTGGAGGGCCTGGGCGATAGTGTACAGCTCCCGTTTGTCAGAACCGGAGTTGTTCGATTGGGACTTGCCCGGTACAGATCCAACGAGGTTGGAATGGACGCGCAAGGTAAAGCACTCCATATTGACGGCTTCCTGATGGTCGCTTTCCCAATCGCCGCCCTCCTTGCTGTTGTCTATACGATTTATAACGACATCGTGCTGTTCCTTGCCGTCGGGAGAAATATAGAAGGTAGAGAACCACACCTTTCCGGCGTTCTGCGCACCGGTAAGAAACTCGATGATGCGCTGCTTCTCCACGTTTACGCGAGCCTGCATCTTGATTGGATCGGTAATGCCCTCGGCTTTGAAAATGCCATCCCAATACTTATTCGCCACCTCGATATGGTACTTTATCGGGGCGGAGTTTTCAAGTTTCGCCTTTTTGGCGGTGGCTATGAGTTGCTTGATATCATACCACTTGGACTTGAAAATCGAAGCGTAGTGCGGTATTGGGTAATATGTGCTGTCGGGTGTCGGGACTTTCGTAAGGATAGCGAACTTGCAACCGCCTTTGCCCCCGGCAATGCGTGTGCGCAAATCGTTCCATGGGGACGCAGGGTTAAGCAGAGGAATGTGCTCCACTTCGTCTGCTTGAACCGGTTTGCGCCAGTTCGCGTAAAGCACTTCCTTGATGACGCCGTCCTTATCTGCCTTTGTAAAACGGCAATAAGCAACCTCTTTGCGTAGGACGGTGACAACTTTGGTGCGCTGCTCATTTAATAAAATGACAGTTATGCACCAGCCGAAGTGCTTGAAATCCTGACACACACCGAGAAAATAGGATGCGAGGTTATTATCCAAGCAGAAATCCTCCACCTCCTCTTTAACGGCAGCAGTACAAGCTTCGGTGTTGTACTGGAGACCTGCGCCATAGCAGATTTCGGCGTTAAAGAGTTGGCAGGTGGAAAGGGTTTCGTCATCCTCAATTTTCTTGAGCACGTTATAGGGCATTTCGTCGTCCCCTCCCCAAGGAATATAGGACGTGTTCTTGTCAAGGACACGCTCGGGAATATCGGTGTCATCCTTGAACACCTGCGAACTGTCGGAGTGAAAGATGGCGCGAGCCTGTAGCTCCGGGACGATAGCAATAGAATCAAAAGAAAAATCCATATCTTGCAGTTTTTATGCTGCAAAGATACGGACTTTTATACGTGCGCGAAAAGACGCTAAAGAAATACCTCCAAGCCGTTGATGGAGAAGATACACACATCACGCACCTTGCGAATTTGGTTTGAATTGAGCAGTTTGATGGTGCGTGTGCCCTCATAATAATCATAGTGGAGGGATATGCAGTTGTCATAGTGTAAAAGCTCTCCGGCGGTTTTGCCGGTGGAGCGCCAAACGACGAGGTCCACGGGGTCGGGACGGAGTAGCATGGCTTGTGCTGTGGAAATATGAATTGCGTTCATGCGTTGTCTATTTTCTCTTTGAATAGTTCTGACAGGGGTACAGAATGGTTTTGGATAAGATCTTCCATGTCGGAGAGGAAGGTTTGAAATACATCCGGATTGGTTGTAACAATGGCGGATTCCATACGGTTGCCTCGTGTCAAGTTCTGCGAGGTAATGATGGAAACAGTATCGCCCTTGACAGAGCGAATGAGTATGACCTTGGAATGATTGTCGGCAAGGTACGTATGCTCAATGACCTGCGCGAGGAAAGTCCAGAGACGGAGCGTTTTGTTTGTCGCCTTAAAATCGAGCACAAGTCGGATTGTTTCGACTTTGCCCGATTTCGATATAAAATACAGGCGACGAAGAAACTCCTCGGAAATAGAGAAAGAGGTTTGCCAAATAGACGATTTGCCGACTTGGTTGAGTACCCATTCAACCACATCGGCTACTTGGAGCGTGTTCGTGAGATAACATTGCAACGGTGCAGTTGCAAGGGGCTTCAAGTAATCGTCTATTGCAACACCTCTTTTCATACCTTACCGTAACTGTCGTAGGCTTTCCAGTTAGCGTGGTATCGCTTGTCGAGCTCAATGAGTTCTTTGAGGAAAGGATAACGCTCGCTGTCCGGGCATGTAGCGTTGGTAGTGGAAAGAACTACCAGCTTTGCATGTAGGGCGCGCATTTTCTGCAGCAGAGAAAGATTCTCGCTGTAGCGTGCCTGTATATCCTCGGGCAGCGTGTCATGATCGGCGCGTTTTCCTTTCTTAAACTCTTCAGCAGCCGCTTCCTTCTGCTTTCTAGTGCGAGTGGGAGCGTCCAGGTGGTCGCGCTTAATAATCGCGTTCACCTGCTGCTGCATTTGCTCGACCTGCGTATGCGTGAGGTCCTGCAAGCGGAACTTGAGGTATTTGCGAAGTTGGTACTCAATATCTTCCGCGTGCCGGGAGAGATTGCCCATAATATTACGATAGAGGATTTGGTTACCGGACAACTGAAGCAGATACAGCGCACCTTGCTCCAAATTACGCTTGTCAGCAGGGGTATTGAGCCAATCCTGCACCTTCATTGTGAAATTGTGATCCATAATTGAAAATTGTTGCCGCCATCCTGCGGAGACGGCATTACAAGTTATTGTTTATGCCGACAAAGAAAACAAGGTTCTTGCCGAGCGGTTCAAGCAAGCGATACATGGAAGATATGGTTGAGCCGGTGGTAACGAAATCATCAAAGATTATCAGATTGGGTTCGGTTGGGAGCGTACCTAAATCGAAATCCACGTTTACACGTTGGCGCGTGTGTGCAAGTGCTACATCCTCGTAATAAGGGATAGCGAGGTTGTGACCAATTTGCTCTGCAATACGACAGGCGAAGTTCTTGGTAAGATGTCTCCTTTTAGGAGTTGCACATATCGCCCAGTTACCAGAGGAAAGGTAGTGACCAAGGACTTTGCGGATAACATCCGTCATCTTGGTTGCGAACTTTTCAACCATATCATCATCCGCTTTAATATCGGTAAGCAATCGCCCTTTGACAGACTTTTTCCAAAGGGTGATGACTGTTACACCGGCGTGCGGTGAGATAGCAATGCGTTCCTGAGAAAGGTCACACCGTGCGGCGGTGTCCTCTCCCTTGTGCCAGCCTTTGCGTTGTGTTTCGGCAAAGATGTCTTTAGGGGGAGCAGAAACGGCAGAGGCAGCTCCCGTAGAGGAACTGCCCATGCCTACATCAGAAGGAGAAAAGAGCGACATTATTCACCCGGTGTTTGTGTCTGCTCGGAAGCAGGGTTAATCGTGTCCGTTTCGGTAATGATTTCGCCCTCATAGAACGGAGCCGGCACAACATCAGAAGCTTCAGCGTTGATGGTTGTGGAGGTTGTGCCAGTTGCACCTTGACCGAGATCTTGGGCAACGGTGGCTTTCGTGTTCCACTTGTCCGAACCGATAACGCGGAATTTGCCTCGCATGTCCTCTACCAAGAACACATTATCTGTGTTGTTGATATAGGCGGCTGCAGCAGAAGCCTCCGGACCGACGGCAGGGTGTACAGCCGTGAGTTTGTTGAGCTGCGTTTGGCTCGGCACTTCTCCCTGCGCTTCGGAAGTGACTTGGCACTTATCCGGCAGCACATCGATGTGCTTCCAAGAGGCGTCGGCAGCCAAAGTGAAATTGCCTTGATAAACGGCAGATGTCGGGCGACCGTTCTCATCGACCGGCAGCGTTGGCCACTTTACAATTTCGCTTTTTGCGAGGTAATAGATACGACGCTTGATGCCCGGCAGTTCGGGTGTTCCCTGACACCAGTTAAGGGAGCGTTGCAGATTATTACATGTATTTGCCATATTGTGAAAAATTTAGATGTTACGAAATGGGCTTTGCCCAATGGCTACGCTCCGGCTATTACCTCGAAGTTTGACCAAAGGGCAAAGCGGAGAGGTTACTCTTGCCCCGTATCGGGGTTGCCCCCACCGTTGTTGTCGCCTCCAGCGTTCTCTCCGCCTGTTGTGCCTCCTGCATTGTCAGCAGGTGCAGCAGGTGTGGCAGGAGCGGCCGGGGTTGCGGTCTGCTCCGGCTCGGTGGCAAGTTCGATAGTTTTGAAACGGCGTTTGTCTATCGTTTCGAACTGTACACCGAAGAACATGGTTGCGATGAACGAGAGCATAAACGGATCATACTCCTTAACGAGGATAGAGGTTTCATCCGACATGTTGTCGTAGCCATAGAGCATGTTGCTCTTGGGCGAGATGTGGATGAAGTTCGAGCCGACTTTGTTGGCGAGCGGCACCATGACGAGGCGACCCTCCGAACCCTCTACTGCGTTCTGCTGATAACGGTTGTTATACGGCAGACCACCGTGAGTAAGTTGATAGGACTCGTTGTACATGTCCACAAGTTGCTGCGAGCAGTAGAGGTTCAACTGCTGTGCGCGGAGGTGCGGATCAAGCGTGAAAAGGATGTCTTTGAGAACATCGCAAGCGTTGGCACGAGTGATTTTCTCGGTAAGCTTGAGATAGTTGCCTCTGGCAACAGAAATGTTCTCGGCCTCAATCTCTTTTCGGGTAATGGTGTCGAAGCCATCAAAGAGATCCAAAGTGGTTTCCCCATCCGGGTTGCGTACGCCTGCCCAGATAGCCTCATTGAGGTGGAAGGAAAGCGACTTTGCCATAAAAGCGAGGACGTGCTTTGCCGTTGGGGTTTGCATCTGTCCATCGCCTTTGGTAGGACCTTCGCCGAGCAATGTCTGAATTGCGCGGTTCGGCTCGAAGTCGGCGATTACAGAACCGAAGAAGGTTTCCAGCGTGCGGAAATCCAACTTGAGGTTGTTATTAGAGCGGCGTTTAGGGTTGTAAGGACCAAACTGTGCGTCAAAGTCCATCGTACCAACTCGCTCCTTATAACGGATACCCGGGCGACCTGTCATGTGCTTGAGGGTATCCATGCTTCCCAAAATCGGGAGCATGAGCAGTTCCTTGCGGTACTTGACCGCTGCTTCCTGATACTGCTCTAACGTAAAAACTAATTTACCAGCCATATTGTTACGAATTAAGGGGGTTAGCTATTAGGGCAGCATATCAAACAATGCCTGTGCATCGTTCATCACGCGCACCTGCTCCTCAATCTCGTTCGTAGGCGTGGGCGCGTTGCCGTTGTTCAACACTTGGGATGTTTTGTCCCCGGGCTTGGCGGCGAGAAGGGCTGCTTGCTCATCGACCTTGGCTTGGAGATCCTTGATGGACTGGTCGCGTTGAGCAATGACATTATCCTTCTCGGTGGCGGTGGCTTGCAATTTGTCGGCTTGATCTTTGAGGAAAGCCTCCAAGGTGGAGCATTGTGCTTCCGTAAGGGAACACTTGCCATCCGCGAACTGCAGCGCATCTATAGCGAGAGCGGCTGCAAGCAAAGGAAATAATTTGTTCATAGGTTCAATATTTTGGGGTTGTTTGTCTTGCGAACGGAACAAATTAGCGATGGCATTGAGGAACTTGGAGAATTGCGAATTACCCTCGACAGGCAGATTGGGGATAGGCATACCGACAGAAGCCATAGCAGAGGCTACGGCATCGGTGAGCACCGGGGCTTGGTCCTCATCGGCGTTGGTGATCTCATCCACGAAGCCCCAATCAAGAGCTTCTTTAGCAGAGAGCCAGCCGCCAACTTTCATAAGTGCCAGGAGTGCATCCGCATCTTTCTTGCACTTACGGGAATACATGCCTGCAACATTGGCATCCATCTTCTCCAAATCTGTTTTGAGTTGTTCGAGGGAAGCGATTTGGGAAGCCAGTTGGTCGGCATTGAGCTGCGCCCATTGGAAAAATTCCGCAGAGCATTTGTGTGCAAGGTACATTGCACTTGCGTCCATGGTGATACGTTTCGCACCGAGGGAAGCGATTGTAGCTGCCGAGGCGTTCATGCCCACGAAATGGACGGTAACATCACCGTGGTTGCGGAAAGAAGAAGCAATGGAAAGAGCGGTGGCGAGAGAGCCACCGAGAGAATCAATAAGCACATGAACCGGTTTGCCTGCGTTCTTGTTCAGAACGTAATCAACATAGTTCTTGTCGAAATCGTAGCCTCCTACGAAACCTTTGAGGTGGAGATGGTAATTTTGCATCGCTAAATTGAATTAACGACGCAAAGGTACTGCGTTTACGCGCTACGCGAAAAGACGGTAAATCAGGCGATAGAACACGCCACAAGTGCTTTTATAGACTGGTATTTTACTTCGTAGGAGATAGCATTGGGTTCGGCATCCGGCAAACCGAAACCTCTACTGACACCGATTTGGGGGAATGGTGCTTCCTTTGCACCGAGGATATAGGTGCGGTTCATAACATCGGTAATGACGAATGCGACCGGGTGGTCCTCCGGCAACTCGACTTGTGACTGAAATGTCAAAGTAGCTGTTTCGGCAGTACCGTTGTTTTCGTTGGTGTTCTCCACTATGCAGGTACACTCACCCGTGAATGGGAGCGGAGTGAGTTTAGCGAAAATCATAATGGGCATTTTCGCTACAGCCTGCATAGCTATGTTATTGTTCAAGTTGTCGGAAAAAACGTAAGCGAGCGACTTGATACCGGGGAGAGCAAATTGGTTATTCATAACTTCTCTACACTTTGGAACAGTTCTGCCACACCTCTACACGTTGAAGTGCTTTGGATTTTTGCGGCTCGAATCCGAACGTTTTTTGCGCGAATTTATCTTGTATGTAATGTCGCGTTTGCGTTGATAGCGTTTCGCGATGGCGTTCCAGTTCGGTTCGTCACAGGTTATGCCGTGCTTCTCCATGAAAGCCCATATAGCATGATCCTGCCGATTGAGGCGCACCCGGAAGGTGTGCAACTCCTGCCACAAGCAAATATCAAAGGACTCCAGTATAGCGTTCTGCAGTTCCAGTTTGGCGTGAGGACCGATATAGTTGAAAACGCGTGGATCTCGATCCGAGTAATAGGGAATAGCCAAAGCCAAGGTAGCGTCAGCAGGAATTGGCTCCGGAACATCAGAAGGCTGTTTCTGTAGCACACGGTGCAAAACCTGCGATTCATACGAACCGCGAACCGGCTCCACCGGAGTAAGAGCAGGGATTGGCTGATTGGGGCAGATGTCATCCTCCCGATGACGAACTTTTCTGCACGTGTGCGCATACCATTGTGCGAGGTATGGCGGCAGGGATAAATATACACAAATAGCACTCATAGCGTAAGTTTTTACGTTTTGAGTGCAAAGATAGCGGAAATAAACTGAATATCAAAAGAAATCCCTTCCAAAGAACGGAAAGTATCTACACTTTACAAACTTTGGAATTTTTTGAGGAAAAAGCGAGCGGTCTGGTATCAGCTGCGAGCGTCCCGATATGGGAAGGGCAGCATTGCGCTGCCCCTCTCTCATGCTCGGAAGATGTACCCATCGACCTCGGTATAATCTCCGCCCGTATCGAGCGAGCGCCAAACGGCTGAATAATCAATGCAGCATTGGAGCCATTGAGGAAGATTTTTGAAGTAGCCGCACTCCTCGCAAAGGTTCTCGGCGAAATCTTCGGGGCTATCGTATTTGCCCTCGTAGCGTTCCTCGAAATCTTCGAGCGTGCCCTCATCCCAATAGCTCAGATAAGCCTCGTAAGCCTCGCGGCGTTCCTCGCTCAGTTCGGCATATTCTTTGATTTTGTCGAACGTGCTTTCGCCCATGCAGCCTTCACAATACCATTGTTCGGGGAAGTGCTCGTAATCTTGGAACATGAGTTCTGCATCCTGCTCATCCGCGTGCAGGCGGTTGCAAAACTCCATGAAATCGTGGTAGGTTTCAAAGGTTGATAAATCAATCCACATGCCGTACAAACTGCCGCGGTTGTACTTGGCATAGGTGCCACAATAGACGGCTGGGTTGCTGTTTTCGTAGTGTGCTGCGTGTTCGCGAATTTCGTTCTTTGTCAGCGGTTCTCTGTAGTTCATAATTTTAGGGATTTTGTGCCCTTTGGGGGATTGCTCCCCCTTGGGGCGGTTAAACATTATGCGTTTGCGTTCTCGAAATGTACTTGCTCGCGTGAAAATTTGAATGCTACGGGGCAATAAGTGAAGCCTTTTTTGCTCTCTACCGGTGCGCCCCAAAATAAGTAGGCGTGCTGACCTTTGCGGACGTTTGCCCCTCTTGCTTTCCACCCCTCAAAGGTATCAAGTTCCTGTTCTTGGAGGTTGTAACTCTCGCGGAGCAACTGATTAAGGGTGAAATCGGTTCTTCCGGCTTGCTTTGCAAGTTCTGCCAAACTATTGCAAAGGGTTTTCAGACCTGCGCGCAAAGTTGCTGCTTTGCTTGCGTTCTCTACTGCTGCCGCTTGTGCGGTGGTGGTGTTCTCGACTTGGTTTTTCTTTGTACGTGCCATAGTTGTAAAAATTTGATTGTTATACATTAGTTATTGATTAGTGCCATGTTTGGCTTGTGTACTCAAAATCTTCGTATTCCTCGTAAATATCGCCCCAACTCGGTTCTTCATTTGCGGTAATGCTGGAGCGGTGAGCAACCTTTACTAAACCTTGATTGTTAGCGGAGAGGTTATCGAAACCGAGACCAAAAGAAATAGTTAGCTGTGCCATGATTGTATGAATTTTAGAGTTTAACATTTGCGTATAAAGCAGTTAGCGTTTGATATAACCTTTACGGTGCTTTACAAGTGTTCCGTGGGAGTGTTTGCAAGGTTTTCGTGAAAAAATACTACCATCGGTGCAAGAACTGACCAAAGGGAGGTCTTGCGCCGGAATAATGTGTGGAGATTTTTTTAGTGACAATCGGAACGGCGAAACTCTGCGTGACCTTTCAAATCAACGTAGCGGTAACTAACTTTGCACCGGAAAGGATGTATCAGATAAACGCGGACTCGCTGCGTACGGTAACAAATGCTGAACGCGCCCGGAAATTGTACTGTCTGGAGCAGAGCAACCAAATTTCTGTCTCGGGTTCGATGAAAAAAACTCTCCGCAGACAAGCAAGAAGAAAAAGAAAAAAAATGGGGATGGGGAAAAAGCACTCTCTCCCTGCAGGCATGGGTGGTAGTTTCCCGTAATGCGAGGCGACTTGCGCCGGTACTTGGTAGGCAGCATATAGCGATCAGAACTGAATACTTGGAAGTCTGTCGCCATTTGCTGCCGGGTTGCGCTTAGTGGAAGCCCACCAAGCAGCGACACCAACTACTGGCGCGAAGCCTGCACTACAGGAAACGGTATGCGAGGAATGAGACCGGAACAGCAAAGCGTAGGGAGTGGAAGAGGCGCAGCGGTCAGAACTGAACACTTGGAAGTCTGCCGCGAGCCTTAACGACCAGAGCCTTGCCGTGTAGATTGATTGACGAGCTGCGAGGGTGACTGCAGGGGAAGAGTGCTTTGGTGCGTCGGGGAGCCGGACGCTCGCAGGGAGTAGAAACAGCCGTTACAGCAAAGGGCTGTAGTCACCCACCGGAGGTAGATGCAGCCACCGGCAGGTAGAGTGAAGGGCGCAGCTGCTTGGTCAGGGCGCACAAACGACGAAGAAAAATGGCAGACCGTAGGTAGATGTCCAAGGAATTGATCCGGGAGAGAAAGCGAGCCGTCTGGGGAACAGCGGCGAGCGTCATGGGTCGGAAAGTGGAGGGTTGCCCCTCCGCTTTCACTCCGTGATTGGTTTCTGGTTGCGCGGGCTTTTGCCTTGTGCGCGTTTTGCAAGTTCAGAAAACGCAAGGCAATTCAAGCCGTAAATTTTCCAATACTGCTCGTTATCTTTTGCAAGTTCTAACGAGGTGTGATTAGTTACAAACTCCATGTGTGACATGATTGTTTGACAAGACGAGAGAATAGACTCAAGCTGCTCTTCTGTGCAGCGGACGAGGATTTGAGAAATAGGTATCATACTTGTAAAAATTAAAAATTGTATTTATAATCTTCGGCTCTCATAGCCATTACTAAATCAAGTTCTTTTTGGCGTTTCTGCTCTGCTTTGAGTTCGCGCTCCAACTGCGCATATAACCAAGCACCGCGCCCAAACATTAAATCGTACTCTATATCTTGTGACGCTTTGAAATCGGCTGCGCTGCAATCATAGCTAACAACTTTTTTCTTTTCGCTCTTGTGGCTTTCTTTAACCACCGGAGCGGCTTCTGTTGGTTCGCTCCATAGCAGAGGAAGTTCGGGAAGGGATTGCTGATGTGAAATGTGCTTGTACATAATTGATGAATTTTATTTACGGTGCTTTACAAGTGTTCCGAGTAGTGTTTGCAAGGTTTTCGTAAAAAAATACTACCATAGGGGCGAGGAGTGACCGAAGGGAGGTCTTGCCCCGAAATAATGTGTGGAGATTTTTTTAGCGACAATCGGAGCGGCGAAACTATGCGCGACCTTTCAAACCAACGGAGCGGTAACTAACTTTGCGCCGGAAATAGGTTCATAGGACAAGCACTAATCAGCGAGCCAAGAACTTCACTATGGGAGCGATCCAAAGCAGAGGTGGGAAAGCCCAAGAGCCAGCACATGCAGCCAAAGGCAAATGTAGAGGCAGGAATAAGAACGGTAGTGCCTGCCGTTTCCGCGCCGCGAGCTCCTTACTGCCAGGAGTGAAACGGATGGTGCTTTCCGCGTTAGGGATTGGAAGGGCATACTTGGTACGAAGTGCGGCCACCCCTGCAAAGCCCGGCGGTGCAGTCTCCGAGGAAATCACGGCTACCAAAGCAGTCTCCAAGAATTTTACGGCTGGTGCAAGCCGGTAGTCTCCGAGCGATTACGCTGTAAGGGGTCGGGTTGCAGGAGTGAAACGACCGCTTGCGGTCTGCAACTTGCCCCCGCAACAGTCGCATAGTAAATAGCGGCTACCGGCCTGCGCCAGTCTCCGAGGAAAATACGGCTGCCTTGGTAGTCCTTGGGGGATTTGCGGCTGCACCGAAACGCCCAAAATAATTGAGAACTGCAAAATTCCGTCACCTTGGTAACTTTCTGCGTCAGCCCCGATAAATACAGGGAACTTGCGAGGTGTCGAAAAGTTACAAGAGGTTACCAAAAGTTACAAAAGGTTACCAAAAGTTACAAATTAAGTAACCTTCTAATATCCGATAAATACAAGGCAAACGGCGAAAAGTTACAAAGTTACCGTGTTTTTGTTCGCTGTTTTTCCGTGCGAATGGGGATGAAATAAAAAACGTGCCTACTCGTCGCGAGCAAGCACGTCCACAGAAGAAAAAAAACTAGGCTCTCACACCTAGAGAAGTGTGGGTTCTGGCGGTAACTGAGGCGTAGGTGGCGGAGTGGTTTCAGCTTTCTGTGTAATAAGCCGGTGCATATAGGCATACTCCTTTTCATCAAGGAAAGCTTTTGCCTTAAAAACAAAGGCTTTGGCTTTATCCTTATAGTAACCAATCAGCGTTTTGCCCTCATTTGACTCAAAGTAATACGGGATCTTAATGTAGCGCGTTTTGTTGATGCCGTCGGTATCAACTGCGTCCGGGACTTTGAGGTTCATGCGCAGGTAGGAGCGGATGGTATCAGAGGGCATACGCTGTATTTCCGGCACCATTGTTTTGAGAACA
This sequence comes from Paludibacteraceae bacterium, assembly GCA_017447875.1. Taxonomy (GTDB): domain Bacteria; phylum Bacteroidota; class Bacteroidia; order Bacteroidales; family Paludibacteraceae; genus Colicola. Next base: position 29,142 of record JAFSMP010000023.1, read on the forward strand.
TTGATAGAAATGACATACTCCTCTTTGGGGAAATCAAGGAAGAGCGTTTTAACGGCCTCCTTAATCTCCTTGACCGGCACAGGCTGCTGCGACGCTTTCAGATCGAGCAAAGCTTGTGTCTCAATCATTTCTTCCGTGAACCACATACGGCTTTTCGACTCTTTCACGTGCATCTGACGCGAGATAAGGAAGGAGAGAAAGCCGGGTATCTCATCACAAATAAGAGGGAGAATTTCAGGGACTACCTCTGCTTCCGGAATCGGCGAAATCTTACGCACCCAAAAACGGATCTCATCCTCCTGGGTGTAGATGAAGCGAGTTTCATTGTTGGAGCAGAGAACGTATTTCGTGAAATTCTCAATCTCCTCATGGTCTTTGCCCTTGCGCTGCATAGGCATACGTTTGGCGGTGGACATCATCTTCAGGCGTTCGGTAACCTTGGTATTGTCCTCCAGCGATGTTTCATCGACTCCGACTATCAGCTTGCCGCTGACAAGGGCGTTAAATTCAGAGGTGATTTCGCTATTACCCACGATAATTGCATTGCTGCCGTACATTTCCCGGAGCAGATCCAGAAACGAGGTTTTACCAGTACCGCGTTCGTTGCTGACGAGGCAAAGGATTGGCAGGATTTGCATGGGCTTCAGATAGAGCAACTGCATATAATCGTAGCCGAGTTCGACCTGCTCCCCAAAGATATGCTCCATGAGGGCCTTGATATGGGGAAATGGTCCGGCTTGCGCCTCGTAGTTAAGTGGGTTGTAGAGGTTAAAGCAATCGGCAACTACCGCTTTGTAATCAATATGCGAAGGGTAATTGATAAAAGCCTTGTACTTATGGATGTTGGCGATTTGGTCACGACCGAAATCATCTATAATCGTTTGCTTGCGGCGAGGGACTAACTTGGTTTCAAGTTGGCCGGTGCGGATGTTGGGCTTCTGAATCATCTCGAAATAATCATCACCGACGCGAACGAAATCCTTAATAGCAAGCGGCATAGCGCGCTGCACTTTCTCTTCTGACTTGTCATAGAGATAGACCATACGCTCGTAGATAAATTCGGACTCTCCGATTATATCTGCCCAATGCTTATAGAAGCTGTCTATCGAATCAAGGAAGAAGTGCTTTTTGAGACGCTTAAACTGATCACGCACGTTCATCCGGAAGAAATACCGACCGTTGATGTCATCTTCTGTAAGGTCCTTGAGTATTTCTGCCGATTTCCCCTTATAGGCAGGGGTAAGAAGGAGATCATCGAGACCTTTGGGATGGTCGATAAGGGAATCTGATTTAACGTGTGCAAACTCAATCTGAACTGCCGAGAAATCGATTAGCAAATCTCGCGTGTTCATAATAGCATTATAGAAAATGCGAGGACGCCGGGAAAGATCTCGTTTCTTGGCGAAATCTTTCATGGAGATATTGAGGCAGTCGCCATCGTAGAGAAGGACCACCTTTCTCACATGGCAGGTATTGATGAGCAGTTTAATGTCGTTGTGCAGTTCGTGTGTGCTGCTGTCGGCATAATGGGTAATAGAGCCGAGACCGACCACACAAAAGCCGTGCAAACTGGCGCACATGGACTTGAAATAGCCCTCCGTGAGGATTAGGGTATCAATGTCCTCTTTCTTCCGGAACTTTTCAAGAAGATTGGGCGGAAAGAACGGATAAATGCCTTGCCCCTTGGGAAAGCGGTACTTGGGCGCATCCTCATCCTTGATATTCTGCGGTGCAATACGCGTAACAAAGTAGTCTTTGAGACGCGTGATGCTGCTTTGATCGAATGTCTTGCCCATGTTGGGGTCGGGGTAGCTGACTATCCAACCGTTCAAAGTATAAACGCGAATACGAATGTTGCCTTCCTCATCTTCTGAAAAGATGTCGAAAGTACCGCTACCGTCGCGAAAATCCGCTCCTGTTTCATAGCGCAGTTTAATGCGGTTCTGTTTAGGAGTAAGCCCAATCTCATCGAATATACGGCGTTGGAAATAGGAACGGCCATCTGACGGCTGTTCCTGTGTCGGCTCGTCCTTGGGCGTGTCCTTAGGCGTGTCCGACTGTTCCAGCTCCGGAGACTGTTCCGAAGAAAGCTGTGGGGCGGTAGGCTCTATGATATCACCTTGATTTTGAACCATAGAACTGTTTTATTCTGTCGCAGATATTAACCATTTCTGCGGCAGCGATGGCTTCAAAAGCAAAGAAATCAAGGTTGGTAGATATGCCCTTGAAAGCCACCTCGAAAATGTAGCAGTTGGTGAAGATTTGAGAATCGACCAAAAACAGCTGCTTTTGGAAATAGGATATTGGTGCCAGGTTCTCCGTCTCATCCATCACGTCCATTATCTCCTTCGGTGATAGCTGACCATCGAAACGGTCATACACTATAAAGCACCGAACTGGGCTGTTGAGATCAGAGAATATAGAGAAGTGGCGGTCAGCACAAATTAGCTTGCTCATAGGGGTACATTTTTTTGTATTTCTCATAAATTGACTGAACGAGCGGAACTTCCGCCTTGGTCCATCCGGTGCCGTTCTTCATGCGAGTGTAGAACGTGGACTTTCCCCATCCGGTGGCGTTCATCACCTCAAAGATAAACTCCTCTTTGATTTCCCGGTCGAGAGAGCGGTAATAGTCCCAATAGACCTTTCCGGCATCAACACAATTCGAGCTTTTTCTGGTAGTTGTAACCTTTTGCATACTCATATACTTTGGGATAATTATACTTAAATGCTATGCCATTTATGACCTCTCTTCGCTTCAACGAAGGGGTTGCGCCACCATTAGACCATAAATAGTAGCATGATTTGGAAACCTTGCAGAACTTCAAAATCGCACTTTTTACTGCCGATTTGTCGTCTTTTGATACGATTTGAATGAAATTCTTAAATCTTTCGTCATTTTTTTTCATTTTTTTTTGGTTATTTTGGAAAAATTGTGTACCTTTGCGGCGGTTTTTGGTTGCAAAGATAATACATTTTGAATTATTGTGCAACTTTTTGCACGAAAAAATTAGAAAAAATATCATTTTTCCACCGAAAATGCCATATAAACTCAAAATATTCGCAAATGAACGAGCAAATTACAGATAGAGTGAATGACTATCTTCGCATCAAAAACATCAAAAAAGTGGAGGTAGCGAAGCAAATTGGTTGGGGGCAAGCCAAACTAATTTCGCAGCTGAATGGGACGAGGGGAATATCAGTAGAGTTGCTATGTGCGCTTTTTGAGCAGTACCCGGATATGAATAAGGAATACATCTTCTCCGGCAAGGGTAATCCGATTATTGATGCAGAGGCGGATCTTTTGCCGTCTGACGCACTCCAGCAGGTGGAGGAGATGAAGATTAGGCTGCGAGAAAAAGATGCACAGATAAAGGTTTTAAAGAGCCTTATCAAAAAATAATAACGAACGTGCGAGCGCGCACGAAGTTTTGCAAGGTTGGAAAATTGTTGGAAAATGGTTGGAAAAACTATATATCATTTTTTTGGAAAAAAGTTGCCCAAAAATTTGCATATATCAATAATTTTTAGTACCTTTGCATAGTTTTTCCAAGTGAGGAAAATCGTGTAAAAAACGGGTAAAGCCCGTGTGAACGAAAACAATTTTTTTGAAATATTAACCCGCTGAACAGGCGTGGAAATTATACCCAAAAGGCGTTTGAAAGTACCGGGGGTTCGAATCCCTCACTCTCCGCTTAAAAAGATTAGGGGCATCCCAATGGGACGCTCCTAATTCTTTTTAGAGAAGTCCGAGGGCCTTCTCAGCCCCCGATCGGTGGGTTCTTATCTCGCTTCGCTCGAACGATTATTGCTTTGCAATTTTCGAATCCCTCACTCTCCGCAAGAAAAAGGACATCTATTAAGGGTGTTCTTTTTTTTTATTTTATAAAAAATCAATTTTTTTCTTGCGTATATGAAAAAAAAGTAGTACCTTTGTACGCGAAAAAATATGCAGGTATGAAATACTTACTCATTTTATTGACCTTGATGACGTTTACCGTGAAGGACAAGAACTCGGTGATGGCAGACGGTCAATGGCCGTACGATATGGATGCAAGCTATTCGTGTTCGTATCAAAAAGGCACCGTGCGTGCAGGGGATGTCGCTACCTTGACCGTGACCGGTTTGAGCGGTATCACGGTGGAGAAAGTGGAGGTCTATGTACGTTCGAACAAGACAGAGGGTGCCGGACAATTTACTATTGGAGTCAACGGAAATACGGTAGCCTCCAAGTCGGGTTCTCTTAAGGACTGGACCGGAGCCTATGACGCGGAGAACTACCACGCCATATCGGTCTTGAATAAAGCCTGTTCCGAGGTGCAGACGCTTACCGTCACCCTCACCGGCATCGTCAATTCGCTCTATATCGAGAAATATGTCATCTCGTATGGTATGTATTCTGCGCGTACGGTGACACTTATGTATCAGAACAATGTGTTCGTTACGCTCAAAGAAGAGGCGGGCGGACAAGGTGTCACGATGCCTACGGGTCCTGAAGTGGAGGGCTGGTGGTTCGTAGGATGGAGCAAGCAGGGATGCGAGAACATCGAACCGGAGGCGGAACTGATACGATCGAATAAGAAATTTTACCCTTCGGAAGACTGCACGCTTTGGGCGATTTACAAATATATCGCGGAGGACGAGATGGTGTATGAATCCGAACTGCGGTCGGGCGATTATCTGTATATCAATCAAACGCTGAATATCGCTTTAACCGGTATCCCTTCCAAAGGAAGGATGGCGTATGCCCCGACGGACCTGTTTGATCCGGCACAAGTGTATACTATTGATTTTCAGGGAACCGATACCGCCTATATCACCCATGCGCAGACCGGTACGCCTATCGGATACGAGGGTACGGAACTGGCACTCAAACGCTCTCCGTGGTTGGTGTATCGCGAAGGAGTACAGACGCTCTTCTACACTATTGTCAATACCAAGAAATATGTGCTATGGCATCATATACCGGATTTGCGTACACATGAATACTATGCGGGACTTTTTCAAGCGGATGAGTTGAGCGGAGCACCGGTGGCACTGTGCATGCCGGGAGTAGAGAAGGATCCCGTGTACAGTTGTTATCCTGAAGGAGAGATGGGACTAGATCAGGTGGAGGGTGAAAGGATAAAGGTGAAAGGAGAGTGGGTGTTCCCCTTCGGACCCTATGATTTGATGATAGAAAACGGAAAGAAATACTTAATTTTGCGATGAGAAGTTTATTGATTATACTATCTGTGCTGCAAGGTATTCTTGCAGGAGATTACAATGCGAAGACCCTGTCGGTTGCTGAACAAGACAGTATCCTGAACGGCATCAGTGAACAGCGGTACCGTCTGGTGAGTGAGAACGAAGAGAAGATCTTCCGGCATTCGTCGGTGGCGGACTGGTACATCGTCGATACCCAGAAGAACAGCCGTAAGCAGTTAGGCGCAGGTCTGAACTTAGGCAAAGTACGGGACGCAGTGATGAGTCCGAACGGACGTTACGTAGCGTTTGCGAAAGACAATAACCTCTATATCCATAAACTCGATTTCGGCACCGAGATAGCAGTCACCAAGGACGAGAACACCGATATCATCAACGGTGTGGCGGACTGGTTATACGAAGAAGAGTTCGGTACGACGGCCCTGTTTGCATGGTCTCCCGATTCGAAGATGCTGGCGTTCGTCAAACTGGATGAACGGGAAGTGCCGGGTTTCAGTTGGCAGAACTACCTCGGCGGGCAATACCCGACAGCCGATACCTTGCGTTACCCCAAAGCGGGCTGTACCAACGCGAAAGCGAGTGTGTGCGTGTATGACGTGCCGACGAAGGGTATCCTGAAGATGCAGGTAAACCCCAAGGACGAGGATGTCTATTTCCCGCGTCTGAAATGGATCAATGAGACCACAGTGATGGTACTCAGACTCAATCGCGACCAGACGAAGATGGAGGTCCTTTCATGCAATGCCAAGTCTACTGTGGCGAACCTGCTCTATACCGAAGAGAGTAAGAAATACTTCGTTAACTACGAGCTCTTCGACCAGTGGCAGTGGCTGACTGACGGACGTATGATCGTCCTCAGTGAGAAAGACGGCTGGCAGCGGGCGTACCTGTATAACGCACAAGGTATGGAGATCAAGGCGCTCACACCTGAAGACATGGATGTCATGGCCATCTACGGCGTGAATGAGAAGACCCAGACGCTCTTCTACCAGGCCGCTCCGACACCCTCTACCCGGCATATCTACGGACTGAACCTCAAGAAAGGAACGATCACGCAAGTCACCAAAGAAGAAGGGATGTGGTCGGCACGTTTTGCGAAAGACTGCAACAGCTCCATCCTCTGCCATCAGTCCTTCGACACCCCCAACGAGTATATCTATTCGTCCAAAGACAAATGGAATATCATCGAAGATAACGCAGACGTCAAAGCGGCTTGGCAGGCAAACAAACTTCCCGAACCGCAACTATTGCGTATCAATAACGGTAACGGCCAGGAACTCGAAGCTATGCTCCTTTCACCGGCAACCGGTAACCCCTCACCCCTAATTCTCATGCACTACAGCGGTCCGCAGAGCCAGCGTGTGCTGAACCGTTGGCGCAAGCGTTTTGAGTACGCATTGGTGGAAGCCGGTTATGCCGTACTAATCGTCGATCCTCGTGGCACGGACTGCCGTGGTCGGGCTTGGCGAAATGAGACCTATATGTCGTTAGGTCAGAAAGAGGCGGAAGACCTGATAGCAGCAGCACGTTGGGCAGCAAACCGACCGGACATTGACGGCGAACGCATGGCGATTCTCGGTTGGAGTTACGGTGGCTACCAGACGCTGATGACGATGAGTCAGAAGAACCATCCGTTCAAAGCCGGTGTGGCGATTGCACCCGTGACCGATTGGAAGTTATACGACAGTGCGTACACCGAGCGTTACATGCGTCGGCCGCAGGTGAATGATCGTGGCTACGACGAGGCATCGCTGCTCAACAAAGCAGCAGACCTCACGGGTAATGTGCTCATTATTCATGGTACGGCAGATGATAACGTGCATGTGCAGCAGACGATGCAGTATATTGATGCCCTCGTGCGGGCAGACAAGCAGTTTGAGATGCAACTGTACCCGGACGATAACCATTTTCTCAAGAAAGGCAATAACGCCTCGCATATGCATAACAGAGTGCTTCAGTTTTTGCAGAAAAACCTCTAATTGAAAATTCAAAATTTAAAATTAATAGTTATGAGTAAAGAACAATCTAATTCTTTGAAAATCATCACGATCGTTGCGATGATGTTCCTCTACGCAATGATCTCGTTTGTGACCAACTTAGCCGCTCCGGTAGGTAAGATCTGGGGTGCTTCGTTCGAAGACCCGGCTCAAGCTGAACGCATGGGTATGTTAGGCAACCTGTTTAACTTCCTGGCGTACTTGATCATGGGTATTCCGGCAGGAAATTTCTTGGCAAAGCACGGTTACAAGAAAACTGCACTGACCGCTATCTTCTTGGGATTCATCGGAATCGCTATCCAGTGGCTGAGCGGTGTGTTTGACAGTTTCGGTGTCTATCTGGGCGGTGCCCTCATCTGCGGTTTCTGCGTGTGTATGTTGAATACGGTAGTCAACCCCATGCTCAACCTCTTGGGCGGCGGTGGAAACCGTGGTAACCAGTTGAACATGATCGGTGGTACACTGAACTCCGTGTCCGGTTCATTGACGCCGATGCTGGTCGGTGCGATCATCGGCGAGAGCTTGGCAGGCAAGGGTATCGACGATGTCAATATCATGTTGTACATGGCGATGGGCGTGTTCGCTCTCTTGTACCTGATCATCCGTGTGACACCGATTGCTGAACCCCAACAGGTCAGCGATAACGTGGTGTACGAACGCAGTCCGTGGTCGTTTCGTCATCTCACCTTAGGTGTCATAGCGATCTTCTTCTACGTCGGTGTCGAGGTAGGTATCCCCGCTACGCTGATCAGTTACTTAACACCGAAAGTGGGCTTTGCTGCAGCAGGCCTGATAGCCGGTCGGTACTGGGTTCTGATGCTCGTGGGCCGTTTTGTCGGTTCGGCTATTGGTGGTAAAGTGAGCAGTAAGACTATGGTGACCATCGTCTCCTGTGTGGCATTGGCTCTGATGGGAGCTGCGATGCTGATGGGTGACAGTATCATGGCTAAGACCTACGTACAAGGCGCAGTGATAGCCGTTCCGTTGGCATCCACGCTGCTCGTGCTCTGCGGTCTGTGTACCTCGGTCATGTGGACCTCTATCTTCAATATGGCCACCGAAGGACTCGGTAAATACACCGCCAAAGCATCGGGTATCTTTATGATGATGGTAGTCGGCGGTGGTGTCGTACCGTATATCCAGAGTATCGTAGCAGCACATAACTGCCTGATCAGTTATATCGTGCCGTTCATCAGTGTGGCATATATCCTCTTCTATGCCCTTATCGGAAGTAAAAATGTTAACAAAGATATAAAAATCGATTAAATCATGAAAAAGTACGCATTAGGTATCGACTTGGGCGGCACCGGCACCAAGTACGGTTTGGTAAACGAAGAAGGAAAGGTTCTTCGCAGTAACTCTATTCCTACCCAGCAATATCCGGACATCGACGAGTACTGCGATGTGCTCTGCGCAGGGCTTAAGCGTCTGGTAGAAGACGAAGGTCTAACGATGAGTGACATCGTTGGCGTAGGTTGCGGTGCTCCGAACGCTAATTTCTATTCGGGTTGCATCGAGCAGGCTCCGAACCTGCCGTGGAAAGGTGTCGTACCTTTCGCTAAGCTCATCAGCGAGCGCATGGGTGTGAAGTGCACCATCACCAACGACGCCAACGCTGCTGCACAAGGTGAGATGATCTACGGTTCGGCGCGTGGTATGAAGAACTTCATCGTTGTCACCCTCGGCACCGGTGTCGGATCCGGTATCGTGATCGACGGTAAACTGCTCTACGGTCATGACGGTTTTGCCGGTGAACTGGGTCACTGCAAGATCGACCATAGTGGCAACGGCCGTCTCTGCGGTTGTGGTCAGAAGGGTTGTATCGAGGCATACGCTTCGGCTACCGGTGTGGCTCGTACAGCCAAAGAGATCGTCACCGCTACGACTCAACCGACACTGCTCCGTAACGTGGAAGACATCGATCATATCACCTCCAAAGATGTGTTTGATGCTGCAGAGAAGGGTGATCTCGTGGCTAAGGAGATCTTCGACTACACCGGTCATCTGCTCGGTCAGAAACTCGCTGACTACGTGCATTTCTCCAGTCCCGAAGCCATCATCCTCTTTGGTGGTCTGACCAAGTCCGGTCACTGGATCATGGACCCGATCCGTGAGGCATTTGAAGAGAACCTTATGCCGATATGGAAAGGTAAGATCCCGGTATCCATCTCCATCCTCAAAGACAGCGACGCCGCTATCCTCGGTGCCTCCAGTCTCGCTTGGTAATGGGTGTAATTAAATCTATACTACAACGTCTCTACCCATGCGGCAAATGCCGCGTGGGTAAGGCGGTGTATCTCACCTTTGATGATGGACCCATACCTGAAGTGACGCCGAAAGTATTGGCCATCTTAGCCAAATACAACGTGAAAGCCACCTTCTTCATGGTGGGTGAGAACATCGACAAGCACCCCGATGTATTTGAGCAAGTCGTCCAAGCCGGGCATTCGATAGGAAACCACACCTATAATCACATGAAAGGCTGGCGTGTTTCCACCGCCGAATATATCGCCAATGTGAAGAAGTTTCCAAAGGAAACAAAGTTGTTTCGACCGCCTTACGGACGAACCTGGATATGGCAACGAAAGGCAGTCAAGCGCTTAGGCTACGAGATCTACCTATGGGATGTGCTCACACGCGATTACAATCCTCATCGCACACCCGAAGCGATGTTAGCGCAGATCAAACGCCAGACGCGACTGGGCTCAATCATCAATTTTCATGACTCCGTCAAGTCCAACGAACGGATGTTAACCGTCCTCCCGCAAGCCATCGAATGGCTACAAAAAGAGGGCTACGAAATAGCCCCCCTTTAACTTCTAACAGTGAAACGGTCTCACTTCTAACAGCGAAGCGGTCTAGTAGCTTTCTTCTGCCGAAGGGAAGCTATTGTCTTTTACGGCTTCTACGTACGTCTCCACCGCGTTCTTCACTTGTGCGCCCAGCGAAGCAAAATGACGAAGGAACTTAGGCTTGAATCCTTGGTTCAGACCTAACATATCGTGCAGCACCAGCACCTGACCGTCGCAGCCATTACCGGCACCGATACCGATAACCGGACAACTCACCGCCTTCGTCACACGCTCTGCCAAGGCCGCAGGGATCTTCTCCAGTACAATACTGAAACAGCCCGCCTCGTCCAGTAACTTCGCGTCATGTAGCAACTTCTCCGCCTCTGCTTCTTCTTTAGCCCGCAGTCCGTAGCCGCCGAACTGGTTCACACTCTGCGGCGTCAGACCCAAATGACCCATCACCGGCACTCCTGCCTGAATCATATGACGGATAGCTGGCAGAATCTCCTCGCCGCCTTCGAGTTTTACAGCATCGCAGCCGCTCTCTTTGAGGATCTTGATAGCGTTTCTTACCGCCTCTTCTTCGCTCACCTGGTAACTACCAAACGGCATGTCGCACACTACCAGTGCATGCTCAGCAGCACGAACGACTCCCTTGGTCAGGAAAATCATCTCATCCACCGTGATCGGCAGTGTGTATTGGTTACCGCACACCACATTGCTCGCACTGTCACCCACCAGCAGCATGTCTATACCCGCTTCGTCCACCAGCGAAGCCAGCGTGAAATCATAACTCGTTAACATGGCGATCTTCTCGCCGTTCACCTTCATCTGACGCAGTTTGGCTGTCGTCATTCGGCTATTTTGTACGTGTACACTCATAATTTTTTCAAAAAATCGCACAAAGGTACTGCTTTTTTTGCATATATGCAATTTTTTTTGTAATTTTGCAGCGGAAATGCGAAGAAATACAGTCATATTTATCATTTTAGGTCTCTTTTTAGCCATTCTTTTCTGCCTCGATGTATGTAGCGGCAGTATTTGGCTGTGGCCATTCGGTGACCTTACGCCCATGGAGCACAATATCCTCCATGCGATCCGTTTGCCCAAAGCGATCACCGCTATCTTAGCCGGTGCAGCGTTGTCTGTATCCGGTTTGATTATGCAGACGCTCTTTCGCAATCCTCTGGCAGGACCGTACACCCTCGGTGTCTCGTCCGGTGCCAGCCTCGGTGTGGCACTGTTGACGATGTTGTCCGGTGTTACGGGTTACGGGTTACAGGTTATAGGTATTCCTTTCGCAGCGTGTATCGGCGCTATCTCGGTGCTTTTGCTCGTACTGGCCGTTAGTCGTCGCGTGACAAGTAATGTGAGTCTGCTTATCGTCGGTCTGATGTTCGGTTCGATAGCCGGTGCTCTTGTCAGTCTCTTGCAGAACTTCGCGAATCCCGATGCCCTCAAACTCTTCATCGTCTGGACCCTCGGTTCACTCAGCAGCGTAGGGTGGGGAGATATGCCGATGTTGGCTTCTATCCTTGTCTTAGGAGCTCTCTTTGTATTACTGGCACTCAAACCCCTCAACGGCCTGCTTTTAGGTGAAGACTACGCCCGCGGACTCGGCATCGACGTCGCGCGTACGCGTTTATATATCGTGTTGGCAACGGGTCTCTTGGCCGGTGGTGTCACCGCTTTCTGCGGACCTATCGCCTTCATCGGTGTAGCGGTACCGCATATCGCACGAGGGATCTTCCTTACCTCTAACCACCGCCTTACTGCACCCGCTTCGGCCCTCATAGGAGCCTGCCTGCTGTTGATCTGTGACCTGCTGTGCTCGCTCTTCATCTACCCCCTGCCAATCTCCACCGTCTCCGCCCTCTTCGGCGCACCGGTGATCATTTGGATAATCCTAAAAAACAAATAGTTATGAAACGTTTCATCTTGGCATTATTGGTGCTCCTCTCACCTCTCACCGCTAACCTCTCACCGTTATTCGCTTACACGAATCCCCTCTTGCCCTTTGATTTCTCCGATCCGGACGTCATTCGGTTGGGTAAGTATTATTACATGACCTATAGCACTTTTGCTTCCACGCCAGGCTTGGAGATCTTGCGTTCGGAAGACGCGTTGCATTGGAACGTGGTGGATGCCGCCCTGCCGGACACCATTCCCGGCTATGGTCACCAGGACGCTTGTCCGGAAGGATGTGGCGTGTGGGCTCCGTCGATCCGTTTTCACGAGGGACGTTTCTATATCTATTACGGCGATCCCGACATCGGTATCTTCTGTATCCGTTCGGCTGCCAAGACCGAGCAGATCCCTTGCAAATGGGAACAGGCTGTGTTAGTAAAACCCGGCAAAGGACTGATCGATCCCTGTCCGCTGTGGGACTCCAACGGCCGTTGTTACCTCGTCCATGCGTTTGCAGGCTCTCGTGCCGGTTTCAAGTCCGCACTTGCTATTTGCGAACTGTCGCAAGACGGTCTGTCGGTTATTCATGACGATGAGATCGTCTTTGACGGTCATCCCGATAACCCTACCGTGGAAGGTCCCAAGTTTTACAAACGCAACAGCTGGTATTATATCTTCTGTCCCGCCGGCGGTGTATCTACCGGTTGGCAGCTCTGTCTGCGCAGCCGTTCGCCTTACGGACCGTACGAAGCGAAACGTGTGTTGGAGCAAGACACCACTGCCATCAATGGCCCTCACCAAGGTGCATGGGTCGAAGACTGGTTCTTCCATTTTCAGGATGTAGGTGCCGCGGGACGAATCGTTCACATGCAACCCCTCAAATGGCATCGCCATTGGCCGGTGATCGGAAACGAAGGAGTGCCTGTTGCTGCCCATAAATACGAAGGAAATCCTACTGCCGAAGGTATTGTCATTAAAGAGGTGCGCGATGAGTTTGATACGCGTTTTATCTCGCCCTTTTGGCAATGGAGCGGCAATAGAAACGGTCTGTACAAATATTGCAATGTCGACTCCTCCTACCTACGTCTGTTCACATACCCGGCGGACTCGATTCAGGTAGCGCCGAACAAACTCTTACGTAAGATTCCGGCTAACACGGCCTTTACCTTCGAGGCACGCATGCGGTTCACACCGAATCCCAAAAACAAAGACCATGAAGAGGCTGGTCTGATCATCTACGGTCGCCAATCACGAACATTGCCCATCCCGGGGGATGGACAATGGTGGTACGCTCGTATCGTCATGAATGAGAAGCATATGTGTCGTTGCTACCTCTCGCAAGACGGGCGTTTCTGGAAACTGATCGGCGATGAGTTCCAAGCTGTTCCGGGCGTCTGGGTCGGCGCACGCGTCGGTTTCTATTCCACGCGTGACCGTCAACCCGTCAACGATGCCGGCTATCTCGACATCGACTGGTTCTCCGGACGACCGGTGAACAACCAGCAACCTTAATTGCGGAACTGTAACTCACCCTCTTTCAGTTCGACGATGACCGGCCGTTTGGAATCTACCTTACCGCCGATGATCTGTTTGCTCAACTCGTTGAGAACCAGCCGTTGTAAGGCTCTCTTCACGGGTCGTGCACCGAACTGCGGGTCATAGCCTTCCTTGGCGATAAACCGGATAGCATCGTCCGTCACACGCAGGTCGATACCTTGCTCTTCCAACATCTTGTGGATTCGGCTCACTTGCAGACCGACCACCGCTTGGATGTCCGCTTCGGTCAACTCACCGAAATGGATGATCTCATCGATACGGTTGATGAACTCCGGCCGTACACTCGCCCGTAACTGCTCTTCCGTCAGGTTCGAGGTCATGATAATCAAGGTGTTCTTGAAGTTCACTACGCGACCCTTGTTATCCGTCAACCGACCGTCATCCAGCACTTGCAGCAACACGTTGAACACGTCCGGGTGGGCTTTCTCGATCTCATCGAACAGCACGACAGAGTAGGGTTTGCGTCGAATCGCTTCGGTCAACTGGCCACCCTCATCGTAGCCCACATATCCCGGAGGCGCACCGATCAGTCGCGTCGCACTGAACTTCTCCTGGTACTCACTCATATCGATACGCGTGATCATGTTCTCGTCGTCGAACAGGTAATCCGCTAGCGCCTTTGCCAACTCGGTCTTACCAACACCCGTCGTACCTAAGAAGATAAAACTGCCGATCGGTCGCTTTGGGTCTTGTAACCCGGCACGGCTTCTGCGAATAGCGTCACTCACCGCCTCGATAGCCTCGTTCTGACCAATAATACGCTTATGCAACTCTTCCTCCAGGTGCAGTAACTTATCCCGCTCGCTCTGCAGCATTTTCGCTACAGGTATACCCGTCCAGCGTGCTACAACCTCTGCGATATCGTCTTCATCGACCTCCTCTTTGATCAAGGCCTCATTACTGATCGCATGCAGCGCGTCTTGTGCAGCTTTGATGTTCGCCTCCGCCGCAGGAATCTGACTGTAGCGTATCTCTGCCACTTTGCCATAATCACCCTCACGTTCAGCCACCTCCGCCTGATGTTTCAAACCCTCGATACGCGCTTTCTCGTTCTGAATAGTCGCCACGTATCCTTTCTCCTTGTTCCAGCGCTTATTCAGCTCTTCACTCTGTTTTTTGAGTTCTGATAACTGACTACTGATCACTGATAACTTAGCATCGTCCTTATCCCGCTTAATAGCCTCGCGCTCAATCTCCAACTGCTTGATCTGACGATCCAGCGTATCGATCTCTTCCGGCTTCGAGTCCACTTCCAAACGTAACTTGGCCGCTGCCTCGTCCACCAGGTCAATCGCCTTATCCGGTAAAAAACGATCCGTGATATACCGCGCACTCAAGGTCACTGCCGCAATGATCGCGTCGTCTTTGATACGTACCTTGTGATGGGTCTCGTACCGCTCTTTCAAACCACGCAGAATACTGATCGTAGCCGCCTCGTCCGGTTCGTCTACCATCACCTTCTGGAAACGCCGTTCCAGCGCCTTATCGGTCTCGAAATACTTCTGATACTCATCCAACGTCGTCGCACCGATAGCCCGCAGATCACCTCGTGCCAAAGCCGGTTTCAAGATATTGGCCGCGTCCATGGCTCCGCTGCTCTTACCGGCACCCACCAGCGTGTGGATCTCATCGATAAACAGGATGATCTCACCCGCGGCAGCCACCACTTCGTTCACCACGCCCTTCAGACGCTCTTCGAACTCACCCTGATACTTGGCACCTGCAATCAACGCACCCATATCCAGCGAGTAAATCTGTTTCTTTTTCAGGTTCTCCGGCACGTCCCCACGCACAATACGGTGCGCAAGACCTTCCGCAATAGCTGTCTTACCCACACCCGGCTCACCGATCAATATCGGGTTGTTCTTCGTACGCCGACTCAGGATCTGCAGCACCCGCCGTATCTCATCGTCACGGCCGATCACCGGATCCAATTTTCCCTCCCGAGCTCGCTCGCAGAGGTTAATAGCAAATTTCTGTAAATTTTCATTCTGGTTCATAGTTGTATGTTTTTAGTGTTCTGCTAAATACTATACAAACTATGTTCCAAACGATGTCAGACTGACAAAATGGCAGAGTTATACCAATTTTCGAGTTTCTCGTTAAACGCCCGCTTGTCCAGCGTCTGTGCCCAAGTTTTCACATCTTCCGTGTGGTCCTCAAACACCATCGTCACCGTCCTGCGCCATTTCCATTGCTTGGGTTGTAACTTCGAGAACCGACTGCTCTCCAATCCGCGCATTCTACAAAGGATCACGCGCACGCCCGTAGGCAACGCACGGCACACCTCATAGGCCATCCGTCGGTTACCGATCACCTCCTTATCCACCGTCTTCACATGCCCGCTCGGATAGAAACAGATCTCCTTACCTGCTGCCAGACTGTCGATAGCAATCTGACTCAACTGACTTGCCGCGGCAACACCCTCCTCACGACTCATGGCGCTCTTCTGCAGATCCGGCACTTCAATAGCGTCCGCCAATCGTAGCACCCGACCGTACAACCAGTGCCGCATGAACAACTCATCCGTCATAGGCCGTATCGGCAACCACCATTCTTCGCTGAAAAGAATCAGCGGATCCACGTACGCCGTGTGGTTCGGCAGCACCAGGTGCACCTTCCTGTCACGCAACACTTCCTCGCCCGTCACACGCACGTCATAGTGCCAATGAAAGAAAAAACGGACGATTTTTCCTAACGTAAATCGATTCATGCTGCAAAATTACTGCTTTTTTTTCATATACGCAAAAATATATTTGCATATATGCATTTTTTTTTGTAATTTTGCAGGCAAATTGGTAAAATCTATGTCTATGAAACGATTTTTTATAGCTCTGGCGCTCATCGCCACATCCTTTAGCCTCGCGGCGAAAGAGTATCCTTATCAGTCTGTTCCGGGTGACCCCATGCAGGCACGTATCTACACCCTTGACAATGGTCTCACCGTCTATCTGACCCAAAACAAAGCCAAACCGGTCATCCTCACCTACGTCGTCGTACGTGCCGGTGCGCAGAATGACCCGCTGGAGTCCACCGGTCTTGCTCACTACCAGGAGCACCTTATGTTCAAAGGCACCGACTCCTACGGTACTACCAACTACGAGGCGGAGTTACCGAATCTCCTTGCCATCGACTCGCTCTATGAGGTTTATGGCGCTACCACCGATCCCGAGCAACGCAAAGCGATCTATCATCTGATCGACTCTTTCTCCTACGAAGGCTCCAAGATCGCCGTTGCCAATGAGTTCGACAAGCTCATGTCCGGTATCGGTGCTACCGGTGTCAATGCCTATACCGGTGCGTCCAACACCTGCTATCATGAGGTCATCCCCAACACCGAATTGGCTCGCTGGGCCATCGTAGAGTCCGATCGGTTCCAGAACCTCGTGATCCGTGGTTTCCACACCGAACTCGAGGCCGTGTACGAGGAGTTTAATATGTATTCCACCATGGATGTACAGAAAGTGCTCCTGGCCATCGACCAGACCCTCTATCCCGCCGTTCCGTACCGCCAGCACACCGTGCTCGGCACTCAGGAACACCTCAAGAACCCCAGTATCCGTAACATCCGTAAGTTCTACGACACCTATTATCGACCCAACAACGTTGCCATCTGTCTCTCCGGTGACTTTGAGTACGACGAGGCGATCGAGGTTATCGACCATTATTTCGGCAAGTGGGAACCCAAGTCCATCCCTGCGCCGAAACAATATACCCAGCCAGCCCTCCCTGCTCACAAAGACACCGTTGTCTATGGCAATGAGGCACCCGAACTGTGGCTCGCATGGAAAATGCCGGGTATAGCGCACGAAGATGCCACCGCTATCGATGTCCTCAACACTGTCCTCCAGAACGGCAAGTGCGGCTTGATGGACGTGGACATCGAGCAGAAACAGCTCCTTCTCTCCGCACGCGGAATGGTGCTGCCGGAAGGCGATTACTCCACCTTCTTCCTCATGGGTTCACCCAAGCAGAAGCAGAAACTCGAAGACGTGCGTAAGATCTTGCTCGCCGAGATAGAGAAACTCAAACGAGGCGAGTTCTCCGAAGAACTGCTCAGCGCCATCGTCCGCAATGACAAACGCAACGAACTGCTGGAAATGCAATACAACGAAGGCCGTATCGATAAGTTCATCAACTCCTTCGTCTATCATATCCCCTACGCCGACATCGTCAACGACATGGATCGCAAGGAGAAGATCACCAAAGAAGATATCGTGCGCGTAGCGAATAAGTACTTCACCGACTCCTACGCTTGCGTCTTCAAGCAGAACGGACCCGACGCCAACCCGCCCAAAATCGAGAAACCGGCGATCACACCCATCGAGATGAACCGCGAGCAGTCCTCGCTCTTCTACCAGTCTTTCATGGCGATCGAGACCGAGCGACCCAGACCGCAGTTCCTTGATTTCAACAAGGATCTCAGCCGTTCTGTCCTATCGAACGGTGTCGAACTGCTCTATCGCCAAAACACTGAGAATGAGCTGTCTGACCTCTCTTTCGTGGCGCATATCGGCACAGACGCGCAGCCCGAACTCAAGTACGCCGCGTCCATGCTCAACTATCTCGGTACCGCGACGCTCTCCACCGAGGACTACCAGCGTGCCCTCTACGCACAAGCCGCTGAAGTGAACATCGGTACCGCGGAGAATGACACCTATTTCTACCTCCACGGACTTGCCGAGTCGCTGCCCACCGCCCTTGCCCTCATGGAGGATCATGTGCTCACCGCACAACCCAACAAGAAGATCCTCAAGGAACTGGTCGGCGATGAGATCAAGCAGCATGCCGATGCCAAGAAAGATCAGCAGGCATGTTTCTCACAACTCGTGCAATACGGCATGTACGGACCCGACGTCCTTCGTCAGCAGACCCTCGTGCCCGCCAAACTCAAAGCCCTCAAAGCACCCGCACTCCTTCAGACCATCCGTGAGGTCGTACCGGTCATCGAGCGGGTAGAGTACTACGGACCTCTTTCTGAAGAAGAAGTAAAATCCCTGCTATCTTCCTCCAAATTCCTGGCACAAGCGAATGCCGATGCTCGACAAGCTCTTACCGATTCCCGTATCCGCATGGCTACGGTCGAGATGCCCGAAGTGCTTGTCGTTCCCTATGACGCCAATAATGTCTTTATCATGGCGTACGCCAACTCCAACGAGATATACGACCCGCGCGAACTGGCACTCACCATGCTCTTCAATGAGTATTTCGGCGGCTCTATGGGCGGTATCGTCTTCCAGGAAATGCGCGAATCCCGTGCCCTCTGTTACACCGCTTGGGCCGGCTACAGCTCACCTGCATACAAAGGCGATGCTTACTATATCACTAAAGGCGTGCTCTCGCAAAACGATAAACTCCAGGAGTGTATCCTCACGCTCAATGCCATCTGTGACAGTATGCCGCTTTCCCAAACAGCCTTCGATAATGCCATGGCTTCCGCCATCCAGCAGATAGGCCAAAGACGCTACGTGCGTGAGCAGCCGATACAGGCATACATCCAGTTCACCCAACGCGGTTGGGACCATGACCTCTATCGCGAAGCCTACGAGGAAATACAACGCCTCACCCTCAAGGACCTCGAAGCCTTCGCAAAAGCACGCATGGCGAACCGTACCTACCGCTATATGGTACTCGGCAATCCCAAAGAACTCGACATGAATTACCTCTCTACCATCGCGCCGGTACGTAAATTGACCATCAAGGATATCTTCATCTATTGATGCGCACATGCGTGCGCGTTCCTTATATATACACGTACACGTATAGCGATTTTACTGCCCGAAACACCCGTTTTGGGCAGTTTTCATAAATACAACACAAAATCATAAAAATTCGACAAAACAAAACTATGCTGAAAATCAAGCATTTAACAAAGAAAGTGATTTTTTTTGCATTTTTTTTGCTAAAATATTTGGTCAGTTCAAAAATTTGTTGTACCTTTGCATCCGCTTTCGCTCAAAAAACGGGGCACGCCCCAAAAGAGCAGAAGAATGATCTTTGAAAAGATGTCTATTCATAACAAGATTGTAGTACAAGAACTGAGAAAGAAATAATTCTTAATTTTTAATTTTGAATTTTTAATTTCAAATTTAGGTTCCCGATTTAATTCTACACTTGATAAATCGATTATTCTGAGCTATCTTATAAATTTCTTTTACAACGAAGAGTTTGATCCTGGCTCAGGATGAACGC
>JAFSMP010000024.1 GCA_017447875.1 Paludibacteraceae bacterium
AACCAAAACTTTGCCTCAATTTTATCTTTGATCACATGAATATGCATTCGCTCTTCCTCATTGGAGTAGATCTTGAATGAATATCCTTTCTCTTTCAAAAATGTTGGACTCATAATGGTTATTTCTCAAATCGGCTGCAAAGTTACAACAAATTTATCAAATATCCAAATATTTAGGCAAAATTATTACATATGCTCGCATATTTGTTGCGTTTGCTGCCAAAAGCACTCCCTCCCCCCTCCTTTTAGGGAGGGGTTTGGGGGTAGGCTTCTTTTATTTCACTAACTGACCCTTTGCGTCGAACATCTTCTCACCGCGGATGATGAAGAGCTGACCGTTGATAATCATCTTAACCGGAGCCTCAGAAGCGTTCAGTGCATCCATGCCGGTAGCAACCTGCGAGCCTTGAACGCCAAGACTTACGCGGCGGCGACCCGGAGCATTGGCAATCGGAGTAGTTCCAAGTGACGGATCATTCATAATCAGATAAGCGCGCTCGTTATTGATCTTGAATTGACCTTCACCGCAGAGACGAATCTGGTTGTTATAGATAATGTAATATTTCCTTGCGGCAACATCAGCTGCTTCAACGTCAATAATTACATATCCAGGATCAGAATTGATAACTCCTTGGAGACCTTTAACTTTCTGACCTTCAGTAACAGGCTCACCTGT
Source organism: Paludibacteraceae bacterium (assembly GCA_017447875.1). GTDB lineage: Bacteria > Bacteroidota > Bacteroidia > Bacteroidales > Paludibacteraceae > Colicola. The sequence goes on from JAFSMP010000024.1 coordinate 676, forward strand.
CTTGACACCCTTGATGGCGGTCGATTCCTCATCAGCGATAAAGAGATACGGAACACCTGCTTGCAGGCTCGCGCCCTCTGCAATCTCATCAAAGAACACTTTGTATGGTTCGCCGGCAACTTCTTCCTTGTAGGAAACGGTGTAGAATGAAGCACCGGTCGGATATTGAATCTCCTGTTTCGGGCAGAAGGTTCCCATCACACCCGGAGTTACACCAGCTTCACGAACTACCTCGCGGTTTGCAAATTGAGCCTCAACAGCGATAACATAGTCGGAGTAATCACTTCCATTTGCGTTGCTAGAAGCATAGTTCTTGAAGTAACCACCAACATTGTAAAGGATCGTACGAGTTCCCTTCATATAATGACCAGCTTCGTCAATCGTCCACTGGCAGTCGCTTGTATTGAGCGTCAAATTAGTGTTACCAGTACCACCGGTAATATAGTTGCTTCCATTTAGGAACGAAGCCGAACCTGCGGAAATAGTACGCGTCCACGTAATCGCAGTCTTTTCTTCATCCGTAAGGTCTAACAATACACCATCAGCCTCAGAGTAATCGACCGCAAGGGCATTAAGTGAATTAGTGGTCGTACCATAATACTCATTCATCAGTGCGTACCATTGACCGTCATATTTAGCCAGAATGACTACCTCTTTTACAGAACCGGCAGGATAAACCTCTACCGTGAACTCAACAGAGTTAGCCAGATAGCCTTCACCCTCAGGAATAGAAGCGATGATCGTTGCGGTTCCTTCATCTGCTATCGCAGTAATCACATTGCCGACAAGGGTGATGCAGTCATCGCTGCCTTCCTTAATCTCATAAGAGATGTTTGTCGCAGCAGCCGCAGGATCAGTTTCTACCTCAATTGTCCAACTATGGCCATTCTCCAGCGTCTTGTCCGCAATCGTGATGGCTACCGGCGAAATCTTCGAAACAAATACTACGTTCTTTGCCTCTTCGTAAGTACCATCATACGTCTCGGCAATCACTTTGATTTTGTCACCCGCACTTATACCCAGCGTGCTGAACTGAGCTGCAACACTGGCAGAAGTCAAGCAACCATATACATAGATGGTTCCGCTTGCGTCTGTCAGATCGAAGTTTCCATAAGTGGTATTAGCAATATTGCTTACGATACCTTCCAAGTAGCAGCGTGTACCACCGGCAGCAATGAACTGAGCAATCGTCTTATCAGGAATTGCCGTTACCGTTAAGCCTGTCACATTATATGCAGCACTGGTTACGCTACCGAAGGTTGCGGTAATATCGGCGGACTCGTCACCCTCTGACAATGTTACTTCCGAGAAGGTTACACCAACAGGATTAACCTCAACCGATTCGTCGGTGTAAGTAACCGTTACAGTCAAACCTGCCGGATTAAGTTTCTCGCCATCTACATAAGTGGTCTTGGTCGGAGCACCGCTAACCACTACCGTTGAAACCTCAGCAGGTTCGGTATATTCCAGATTGTTCCAAGCCCATCCGCTTGACGGAGCCAATTGCCATGTACTTTGATACGTTTTCCACGGGCAGTCTGTCAATGTACCGGAAACCTTACCGCCGGCAACCCATGCAGCAGGAACGTCAGCATTATAATAAATCTTAATGTCTGCATCCGCTTTCTGAATGTCAAAGACAAGGCCTCTTCTGTTGCTATTGTAGTAATAGATTTCCTTGATAGTTACATTCGAGAAGCTAACCGTTACATTCGTGTTGGCGTTTACGTCAGCTGCAACTAATTCTTCCAGACTGCTGAACACGGCTGCTTTCTTAGCCTGCGAAACAGGAATAACAACTACAGCAGGATCAGTAGCGGCTGTCGTCTCAGGAGCAGTCAGTTTGATATATGCTGTACGTGCATCGTTATACGAAGTGTTCTCTGCAATCGTGTAAGCGATGTTCTTGTCGCCATTGAGCGAAGCTGTCAGCCACTCACCGTCAAATGCTTCGGTACAAGCTGCATTGTTATAGAGTGCAACTGCGACAGCAGACTCATTTACATTGTCATAAACCGCCTCAATGATACCATTTGCCACACCAGCAGCAGGAGCATTTACCTCTTCCGGATCAACAATTGCTTCCGGAGCAGCCGTACAAGTAGTGGACCAGTTGCTCTGGGTTCCGGCAGTAGTAAAGTTAACAGCGATATTCTGGATATGAACTTGCGTGTTTGACGTGTATCCATTAACTATTTCAAATGAGGTGGCATTTATTGGATAAACACCATCTTCAAGAGTAATCGTATTGCTACCCACTTTTACGATAATGTTATCATTATTCTCTTTGCATGTAACACCTACAGATGTAATTGTTTGAGGAGCAATTATTTCTAACGAAGTATTACCACTCGCGTTATAATACAAACGAATAGTACCATCTTTATTTATACCAACAGTATTGGCGCTATGTTTGTGACTAATAACGCTCCAATCACTCTCATCTAAACCAAATACGTCCGCTTCATTCTCTCCGTCAGCCAGAATCGAGGTAGTAGAACCAGAATAAGCAATATTCGTTGTGCTTGTTCCGCCGCCTGTTACATCTGCATAAACTGCATAAACCGTTTGCGAAGTTGCACTCAACGTATAATCTGTACCCGGAGCATATTCAGGAGCAACAGCACACTCGGAATTGGCACTCCAACCTACAAAAGTCTTGCTGCAAGAAGCGGCTGTTGCCGGCAACTGAATCACATCATTGAGTTTGTGACTTCCTGCAAATGCGCTGGTTCCGTTTGCATCGCTCAATGTCAGCGTTGCAGCCGGATAATCGTTTGTAGTGAAGCTGCCATCCAACAACGGGTTGTTCTCATCGCAATAGCTTGTACCGTCACCGATAGCCATTACGGTAAAGTCGTATTGGGTGTTGGCTTCCAGACCGCTTGCGATTGCATACGATACTTCAGGAGCGACAATAACCTCATCCGTCAGGACAGCCGAAGCATCAGAATGTTTAACAATATTCAGCACATAACCTTCTGCATTGGTAACTGCGTTCCATGCAATCGTTGCACTGTTGTAGGTCTTTGTCACCTCATCCAATATCGGTGCTGCGAGACTTGCACAACTTTGTGCTTGGAAGTTGGCGGTAATCGTACCGGCTGCACCTGCCAAAGCAGTTGTAGAAGCAGCATCCTCATCATTCAATACAATATTCTCGTCCGAAACAGTCCAGTTCACGAACTCGTGTCCGCTTTCCGGAGTAGCTACAAGAGCAATCTCATCATCTTCCGTTACATAGACAGCAGCCGTGCCACCGTTGATAGTAGCCGAACCCATCGTATTGCTGTTTACTGCGACTGCGACAAGATAAGTCGGAGTAACAGCCATAGAAAGGTTGACAACCACGTTGTCGGACAAGCCGCCACCGCTGATGGTAACCGTTCCCTCTACCGGAGTGGTCGTTGTCGTCGGAGTAGCTGGAGTAACGGTAATTGTAGCACCTGCCTCAGCCTCAGCCTTTGTAAGCGAAGTCGGGCTAACCACAAATGCCTCCGAAGAAGCCGCCAGCGTCAAACCGCTTTCAAGGTTTGCACCCGTAAGCGTAAACGTCTTACCCTCTACAGCCACATTCTGCTTTGCCTCAAAACTCAACGAACTCTGCGAAACCGTCACTTCCGGAGCAACTGCCTCATAGGTGACGGAGATTGCTGTACATTGGTTATTACCACTACTTCCACCACCTGTGAATGTAATACTATTGGCAGAACCAGACCATGTTTTTTTGTCATCAGCCACACTTCCCACATTAGCATTCATTGCATTAGGCCATGTGCTTCCTGTAAATACAACTGACGTAATTACATATCCCGCAGGAACAGAAATAACCATAGTATTGTTGGGATACATTCTTACTTGAGAAGCATTGATATACATATAACTTCCGGAACCTTTTGCATAACTTATAGTTATATCATCTTGAGTTCCTGTGTAGGTCAAACTAGCATCATCTCCAGTAATAGAGCCAGATGCGTCTGTATTAAAGAACGTGTTATTTGGAGTAATATCATACTCACCCGGCGTAACCACATGCTCATTAACAGTGATGTCATATGTTGTAGTTTTCTCAACCTCGTTTTCCGTATAAGTTACGGTTACCGTCTTCACACCTGTAGTCGTCATATCCGGCGAACTAACAGAAGTCGGAGTAACTGTTTTTTCCTCGTCATCTTGTGCAACATCATTCTTTGTCACACTATAAGTAGCGGTACAAGTACCATCAAACGAGAAAGAAGCGAACTGATCATAAGTCGTCGTTTGTCCCGAAACTGCAATAGACTTAAGTGTCTTAACAATCACATCACCTCCACCGGAAGTTTCACCTTCATAGAATGTAAGTACAGGGACTTTGAATTGGCAATAACTGGTGCTATGGATAACAAATGCATAGCGTGCGGATTCTATTGTCTCATCAAACTCAAAATCAGTACCGGAAGTAGAGAGGGTGGTTACTTTCTTGGCAACAGACCAAGTAGAACCGCTATTAGTTGAATAGCATATCCATGCCTCACTAGGAGCAGTACCACCTGGTGTTGTATATGTCAATGTTACCTTTCCTACGTTTTCTAATTCGCTGGTACCGATAATTGCTGCATAATATGTAGCAGATGCTTGAATACCCAAAGCAGTCGCGATAGCAGTGCCTTCTGAATAAGAGCCGTTAGACAAAATCATCTTTGCTTTTTGGTTGTTGTTGGATCCTAACCACAAACCATCAGTTTGTTTTGAACCGCAAGTAACCTTCCAATTGTTTGTCGCATCTGCATAGTTGGCATAAGTATTGCTTGATGCAATAGGAATAGAGCTTGCTGCGGTGTTTAGGGTGTACACCACATCTCCCTCCGTCGCCCACACTTGCCCGATGCTGAGGAACAGCAGGGTGAGAACTGAAAAAATAACACGCGAAGCCTTGCTAATACCCTGGGGGGGGGTATTCGCGGCTTTCGCATCCAAGAAAAGTTTTAGTTTTCTCATAATGTTTGAGATTTTTAGGATTAATAAATATTGTTAGTTAGTTTTTACCTTCATTTCTCTGTGTAATGCTCTCTTGCGATAGCTATTGCACGTTGCAGTTTCTCTGCCAACATTCGCTTATTCGGCAGTTGGGTGTAGTATTGCGCTACTTTTATCGGACTCTCCTCATCTAACATCAAGTACTCAATATGCTCCGTATTACCTTCGCTGCATAAAATCAAACCTATCGGCGACCCCTCTCCTTCACGTCGCTCCTTTTGATTAAGATAACGCAGATAGAGTCGCATTTGTCCCTCGTGCTCAGGTTTAAACTTACCTAATTTTAGATCAATTGCTACTAATCTTCGTAATCCTCTATGATAAAATAACAAATCAATATAATAGTCGGTGGCATCTATTGTTATTCGTTTTTGACGAGCCAAGAATGCAAAATCACTGCCCATTTCTGCCAGAAACTCTTGCATCTGCGAAATAATAGCACTCTCTAAATCCTTTTCGGAGAAACTATCCGGCAGTCCTAATGCATCCAGAAAATAACTACTTCGGAACACCAAATCCGGCACAAGTAAGTTCTTTTCAGCAGTATCATTTAATGTCCGTTTTATCACCTCTTCCGGTCGGCGGCTGATAGCCGTTCGCTCGTATAACTGACTATCAATCTTTTCATCCAATGTACGTGTGTCCCAATGTTCATAATAGCACATCTGCATGTAGAATTGGCGAGCAAGCGGGTCTGTTAGATACATTACCGACTTTAGATGTGTCCAACTAAATTGTCTCTGCACTGCGGAGACAATGTCTGCTTCAGTAAAAGTCTCTGCAGCGCGGAGACAATGTCTCAATGTCTTTTCACTCCAACCTTTACCATAACGTTCGGTCAGTTGTGCAGCCAGATTCTTAATAACCTGTTTGCCATATTCCGCACGCTTATTGTAAAGCACATCTTCTTTGATACGCGTTCCGATACGCCAATTAGTCATACATACTTCCGAATTGACATAGACCGCAACGCGTGTACGTATGCCGTCAATAATATGGCACACGTCAGCATATAACTGCTGACTCTCAGGTAGTATAGCGATATTTTTGTATATCTCCTGTGCCATTCTTATTATCCGTTATGAGTTTAAACCATCTCGCCCTCATCCCTCACCAGCCATCAGCAAACAGGCGAAAAATAGTTTTAATCGTCTTAGCCCCTACGAGGCACGATTATTACTCATAATGTTTGAGATTTTAGGATTAATAAATATTGTAAATTAGTATTGTTGTTTATCCTCTGGATTATAGTTTAATTTGTCATGTACCGCATCGTGGTAGTACAAAACGCGTTTTCCGTTTGGCAGCGCATATATCTTGTACGCGAAATGAAAACCTTCCGTATATAGTTCCAAGTATCCGGCTTCCTTCCAATCCCTCCGATAAGGTTCAGTATGCACTTTCCAAGCCTTATCCGCAAAGTCATACATCGCTTGCTCCAGACGATCGATTTTAGCCACAACGGTTGGATAATCCAGTGTGATGTGCTTTTTCATGCTGACATCGTAGAACTCATCAAGCACCTGATACACCAACTTATCAATGTAAACTCTCATGCCTGATAGTACGCACGTGCCTTTTCACGCAACTGGTCCATCGCCTGATGTAACGGCATACCATTCTTAGCCAATTCCTCCTCTGTAATCTGCTCACTAAGCGGGCGGATCTTGATGCTCTCAATATACTCCAGCACCTCATTCAGCCGCTGCTCATCTTCCACCATCGAGCCCATCGCTCTCAAAAAGCGTCTGCTTGCTATCGCTTGTGCTGCACTCATAATGTTTGAGATTTTAAATTGTTTATAATATGTTAATTAATATTGTTTAACTAAATTAATTTATTTATGAAACACTTAAAACTTAAAAACCGGCCCTTTTTTTGAACCATGCCGAGACCCCCATCTTACTCCCTGACATTTAGCACAATACCTTAGTAATGGTTATCGTGGAGTTATGTAGGGGTTAACGTGTATCCCTCCTCACCTTATATATACTATGTATATATCCCGTGAAGTTTAAAAACCTTAGTTTAAGTGTTTCATAATGTCAATGTCCATTTCTCGCATTTTTAGTGCCGCGAGATGCACTATTGTTTGTTTTGTTGATTGCTTCTCACATCCCAGAAATCAGCGATATATACTTGCCCTTCTAGCACAAAGTACAACATAATACTTCTGCGATATATCTGACATTTGTGATACTCAACTCCTGTTTCCTCGTCTACCCAAGCCACTTCACAACCTCCGGGGAATTTAGCAATAAAACTTTCGTTATCTTTCGTTCGCTGCTTAAATTCCCTTAACCCCTGCCGACCAAAGTCTTGCAAGATATAAGCCGCTACTTCTTTCCAACCTTGAATCGCTTGCTCTGTCCAGATCGGTTTCATACGGCAACGGCGAATTGTTCTTGAGCAAACTCATCCATCATTTGGTGAGCAGCCTCTTGCGAAAAGACTTTTCCTTCTGGGCTATCACGATATGCCTGACGCAGACGTGCCTTCTGCTCCTCGGTTGGATTGAACCTACCTGCGTTTCGGCTAATATTGTCCTGTAATTCAATCACAACTTGCTCCTGCTCTTGCAGCGGGAGTGTCATGATCACCGCAATAAGACTTTTTAATGTTTCCTGTGCCATATTCTATATCTTTTCCAATTTTTCTTCTTCTCCCAAACTTGCTCCTGCAATAACGAAAAGAAACAAAACCGTATAGTGGTCCTGTTTCTTATCGCGCATACTCCCTACTCTCGGACGTGAGGCCGGAGATAAAATACTGATATGCTGCAATTTGTTTCATACAAAAGTAGTGTCTTGCGCTCACATTAAAGCTCAATACGAGTCGCAACTCCGTTGCTCCTGGGAATTTTCGCTTTACGCTTCGCTTACCCCTCAAAATATCAATGCTTTAGCATTTTGAGGGGACCCCCTTTTCAAAAATCTGGTGCAAAGGTACAAATAATTTTTGATATATGCAAGCGTTTTTGCAAAAAAATTTTTTTTGTCATTCAGCCCTTACAAAACGCCCAAATCGTTCTCATTTGCAACACCAAAATGGTCAAAATCCGCCCTAAAAAAAACACAACCCCTCCTCAATGAGGCAGGGTTGTTGGGTTTATTTATTCGGATATTTTCGTCTTTATCTTTTCGATGAGCGCTTTCAATGGTCCAATAAGCGGGAGTATCTCATCTTCTGTTGCGTCCACAAAGCAATTATAATCACCACGTTCGCGCAAGCCTTCCAATTTCGAAAACAAATGTCCCTCCTCTATGGTAAATACACCCGTACGAACAAACTCCTTATTAAATGTACTAAGCGCACCTCTATGTGTATGTACATGCAAAGCGTTGTGAATAAGCAACGCACTTACAGCATGGAAGGCAGCATAATACATTCTGTTTACTAATGTATCCCAATACTGCTGCTCACGCAATGTTTCGAACTGCTCGGTGATCTTCTCAGCACGTTCTATTTCGAGTTCTACCATTATGCGGCGCTCATCATCTGTCAAACTCATATTAATACTACTTTATCGTGTTCAACATTCTTAACAAATGGCGTAAACTGCATTTGTTGCCATTGCTTCTTGGTATATATCTGCGGAATAATCATCTGATCATCTGCGCTTGCCATCAAGGTAAACGGATAAGCATATTGCACAAAGTCAGTACTCTTCTGCTTATCTTCATCCAGCAATATGAGTAAATCCCAATCGGAGTCGTCGCGCGCCGTTCCTCTTGCGTGAGATCCATACAACCATAACGATGCCGTGCTTGGAAGGACTTTCTTTCCAAGCCTCGACAAACGTCCTATGAATTGCTTTGAATCACTCATTATTTCCGATCCTTTTACCTTTGACGCTGCAAAGGTACTGCTTTTTTTTGATATATGCAAGAGAGAAAAGAAAAAAGTCGAAAGAAAAAAGTTTTTTGAATCATTTTGAGTATCTTGGAGTAATATCCAAAAACACAACCCCACCTCAATGAGGCAGGGTTGTGTTTCGATCTTACGCGCGAAATAAGGTACGCACGCATGTACGCGAGGGTTACTCGATCGGGGTACCTTTGCGCGGAGCACCGGCTACGCCGCCACCTCCGCCTTCATTGATAGACACAGTAATATCTTGCATCATACGCTCTGTATCTACAGCGGTAATCTCTGTCATTGGTTGTTTATACATTTTCATACGATTTATTGATTTTCGATTATTAAGCTGCTTTCAGCAAATCAAGCACAGAGTAAATACGCGTCATATGCTCGAACGAGAAATACTGATCATCCAGAATCATCCACTCATTGCGGCGTTTGACCGGCATCTGCTGAATATCCGGGAACATAGATACAGGAACGATTATCACGCGACCATCGGTCAGAGACACGGAGAACTTTCCTCTATGCGAGGTAAAATCCATGTCCTTTATACCTATTTTCACATTGGGTATTTTGCACATAATTGATCCTCCTAATTTATTTACCAATATTCTTTAGTTCGGTTTTCTCGCCACGGAAAGTCAATGTAATCTGGTCGTTTATCAGATCCCAATGCTTGTCGATGGCACTTACGATCATATTATTCTCTTTTGCGCTTAATTCTGATTCAGCTATTTCAATACATTTAGCACCATTAGATTATATCCATATCTTAGCGACTGACCTACGATGACGTCCACCCTTCTTGAACACATGTACGTGCCGTCGGTTGTCGTTTGCATCAATAGGCATTGTCACCAAAATGAAAGTCTTAATGAACGCTAACTGTCCCATAATTTTCCATTTTCGGCTGCAAAGGTACGGCAAATTTTTGACATATGCAAATTTTTGCCGTACTTTTTGCCGAATTTAGTTTATTTTACCAGTTTGCCGGTTACGTCGTACATCTTCTCACCGCGGAGGATGTAGATCTGACCGTCGATCATGATCTTCATCGGTTTCTCCGAAGCGTTGATTGCATCGAGACCGGTAGCGATCTTCTCACCGTTGACGCTCATCGTTACGCGACGACGACCAGGAGCCGGATTCGGATCTGTCAGGTAATCGATCTCGCTCAACTTCACGTAAGCACGGTTAGCAGGCAGACTCAACGAAGTTAAGTCAACACAGCTCCACAATGCTTTCTGGGCGAAGTAGTAAACATCAGCCAACTCAGTCAAGGTCTGATCGGTAAACGTACCGTACATACCGTTGTTCTTGTCAACCGGCTCGTCAACTTTAGTCTCACCATAGAAGAGAACCATTCTGTCACCGTTCGCTTGGAATACATACGGAGCACCTGCCTCCAATTCGCCGGAAATAATCTCGTCGAATACCAGTTTGCCGTAATTATTCTCACGACCCATCAGCTCATAAACGCTAACACCCTGGATGTCCTCAACAGCAACGTTATGATCCACACAAACCGTTCCATAAACGCCTGCGCCTAACATAGAGGTACGAGCATAACCCGGACGAACATATGCGCGGATCTCGTAGAAGTCTTCCGACTCCATCGGGTTCAGGTAATATGTACCTGCGCCAACGATCTCAGACGTACCATCTGTCAAGTTAGTACGGCTAGCGCTATAGAGCGTCAGAACAGATGTTTCGTCCAGTGTCTTAGTAGCACTCGAACCGATGAACATACCGCGGTTATTACCATCAGAGTGTGTACCGAATGCGATGTAGAACTTAGCCACATAACCGGCAGGAACAGTGAAGGCTACATTGCGAGAAGCAGATGCACCACCGCCGGAAGGCAGAGTCTTGGTATAAGTCTTTGTGCCACAAGTTGCATTGTAGCTCGTAATAGAACTGAAGCCATTGACGCTCCAAGCAAAGCCTGTTGTAGCGTCCGGACTTGTTGCTACTGCGCTCATGGTCGAGCCGTCCCAGATAACCACTTCAGCCCACTTGCTTACAGAGAAGTTAATAGTGTAAAGTTGCGCTGTTGTGCCATCCTCTGCAGTAACAGTGAAGGTAGCCGAATTGATATCAGCAGTAACAGCACTAACGTTTGCATTAGCATCTGCTGCTATTGCAACAACTGCCGGTACAGCACTTGTGCCATAAGGCAACTCATAAGCATATGTATATTGACCCGGAACCACTGTTACAGCATTTCCGTTAACTGTCAAAGTTGCCAACTCAATATTCGTAGAAGCCGCAGCCTTGTTAACAGTAATCGTATAAACGCTCTCGTCACCATCCTTATCGGTAAGGGTAACCGTGTTAGCAACACCAAACTCCCAAGCGTTAGCTGCGACAGGAGTGTGAGCAGCAGTCCACTCATCGTTGTTGGAGATCCAATCGTAAGCGATTGCCTCTAATTGCGATTGAGTAGTAGAAGCGGGAACATCCATAGTTACCACATTAGCAACCGGAGCACCTTCTACACCATTAACGGTAATCTTATTAAGGATCGGAGCACATGCGCGATAAACTGCCAGATAGCCAACCGTCGGATTACATTTCGCATCAACGCGACCGATATAGAGAGAAGATTCTCCCTCCATTTCTGCCGGCATAGTAAACCAGTTATCACCCTTCACCGGAGAAGCATTATTAACCGTCACATATGTCTTTCCGTCAGCAGGAACTTCCGTGAATATATAGAATTTGGTTATATCGCTTTCACCAGACAGATTAGCCGTTTGGTTCAATACAACCTTATCTGTAGCAAGGAATGATTCGCCTTCCTTCAGTTGAACGGCTACATAATCATATTTACTGCTTAACTTCTTGGCCGAACTCTTTATCGCTGCACTTCCCTTATATGCGCCATCTGCATCAGCTGCTGTAGCAGAAGTCGGAATTGCCTTGATAATACAAATCATGTCTTTGTCGGCAACAGTAATCGTTACTACATTCGAGAATGCCTCAACAGCACAGCCCTCTTCGGTCACTTTACAGAAGTAGTAGAACGTACCTGCCACTGCCGTGCTCGGCGTAGCCGTCGCAGCAACCGGGTTGGTCTTCAACTCATCGTCGCAAGTAAACCACTCATATGTCAGTACACCACCGTTACCTGCCGTAGCCCCGCAAATGAGCGCCGTAGCCGTACGGCCGGTCAAGTAACTTGCACCTGTCGGTTGGGTAGTGATTGTTGCGCCTGCACATTGAGCTACCCACTGTGCATAAACCGTTGTACTTGCAGTCGGAGTAATAGCAGCCGTGTATTGGTTGCCACCTGTCTCTGCATCGAACCAACCTTGGAAGTCATAGCCCGGATAGCTCGGAGCTGCCGGCAAAGCGATAGCCTCGTCTCCGCTATAATACTTAACCTCATCAGCAGCCTCGCCGTTCTGACCGTCGAAAGTAACAAGGTAGTACGTATTAACAGCCTTGCTGAGTACGATGGGGTCTCCGCCGTTTGCGCAGTAGGTTGAACCATCGCCTTCCGGAGTAGAAGCAGAAAGGGCTACAGAACCAAGACCTGCAATAGTGAGAGCACCAGTAGATGCGTTTACATCAATAATGGTGTTGTCAGCCGAAGCGTACGTGATGGTACCGCCGTTGTTTGCGGTTGCAGCAATAGCATAACCTGCCTTGCCAACCTCAAACTCAACCGGCTCCTCGTCCCATGTCAGAACAATCGGAGTACAAGCCTCAACGATAGTCAATTGCATGTTGCGAATCCAAACGCCGCTTGCACCTGTACTGCGCAGACGGAGCTCATGAACTTCTGCAGCAGAGAATACATCAGCATAGCAAGCGTCACCACTGGTGTTGGTACTTGTCAATTCTGTCCATGCACCACCGTCGAGCGAAAACTCACACGTAGCGTCCTGAATCTTACCGAAGAACGTCATTGCCTTGAATGCATAGCCTGCTTTAGCCGTCAACGTGAACATGTTGCCCACTCCATTTCCCACATTCAGTGAAGAACCTTCTGCACCACCTCCTGTGAAGGTAATCTTGTTGATATAAGCAGAAACAGAGGCGTCATCACTCTTCACATTATCCGAAGGTGTCGTATCATCACAACGTTTCTTGGCCTTGTCCCAAACGAGCTCAATATCCTTGCTGGTAGCTACAGAGAAGTTGATTGTATAAGTTGCTTCTGTAGTATTATCCTCAGCTTTTACATAGATAGTAGCCGAGCCATCAACAGCCGTAGCCTGTGTAATGGTGAATGCTTTTACATTCTCATCATTAGCCGTTGCAGTAACAGTCGGGGTAGCCGTTGTACCCATCGGAAGTTCAACTGCATAAACTGTCTGACTCGGAACAATGGTAATAGCCTCGCCGTTGACGCTCAGCGTACCCAGCGCAACATCATTGCTTGCAACATGAGCCGTCCATTTGGCGTGCAGTTCGGTAGCTGCACTGACTACATCATTATCAAAGTCCCAAGCATCTGAGTAGCTCTCCGGTTCTGCAACATAGGTCTTATACCAACCGCCGAAGTCCCAACCTGTAATATCGGTCGTTGCCGGCTCGGTTACTTTACCGCCGCTAACGATGTTCTGCTGTGCAACTTGATCTCCATGTCCGTGCATGTTGAAGCTTACCGCCAACTTCTCCGGACGAACAACTTTCAAAGAAGTAAGATTTACAGAAGAACCATTATAATATACCATAATAGTATCTTCTCCTGCGCGGTTAGCAGGTACAATATAATAGTCTTTATTTGCTCCTGTTCCACTTGCGATCTCAACAACCTTTGTTCTTAATGAATCAAAAGCCATCTTTACTTTGTTTGTTTTCACAAACTTGATCGTATCACCTTCTTGTAACGGGCACTCCAACAATGCACGGAAATATCCATCCGCATGGGATAACTTAACTGCAGATGTTGAGGTCTGGATTTGTGCAGGATTATTCGAAGTTGTCGTATGAACTGCCTGTGCTAAACCACCAGAAACAGTTGCATACGTTGCTATATCTACTACGCCCTGTACTCCTGAAGCCGGACAATACGTATTCGAACCCGGAGCCTTTGTTCCATCTGACACAAACGAGTAGATTGTTCCACTTGTCGGGCAAGCTTTCGGAGTCCAAATAGCATAGAAGGTCTTCTCTGCATTGATAGCAATCTCAGCAAGATTTGCAGGGGTCGAACCACCATCGGTCTCACTCCAACCGCCGAACGTATATTTGAATTTCGTCGGAGCTGTCGGAACAGCAGCATGTCCACCTGCATCAATCGATTGGTCTGCGACAGCAGAACCACCCTTCGAGTCAAAATGAACTGCATATTTTGTTCCAGCAGCTTTAAGTTTCAGGGTGATAGTAGCCGGATTCGAGCCCATGGTGATAGTAACAGGGTTAGCAGATGCAGAACTAATAGAAGCACCTTCGCCACTGATTACCCACTCGTCAAAATCATAAGCAGCATCAATAGCGCTATAAGTAGCCGTTGCAGTACCGCCATTCTCAACGAAGTTCTTGCTCAACGTAATCGTTGCTTTACCTTCTGCCTCAGCAGGATAAATAGCCGAATTCAGTGCGAACAACTCAGCACCGCAATTAAACACTTTCAGCGATTTGAGTGTTACAGTATTGTTACGCCAGAGTTGGAAACCGTTGGTACCGTTCAGTTTGTCAGTACCGGTTACCGTATATGTAAACGTTGCTTCATCACCATTCTCTGCATTTGACCAACCTAAGGAAGCTACTTGGTTGGAACCTGCTGCATCGTATAACTTTAATCCGCGAGCACCAGTACCATTAGCCACTAATGTAACGCTAATGACTGTAGTTTCCTGCATCAAGTGGTTCAAAGTAACACTTGCCTTGGTGCCTGAATTAGTTCCAAACTGCAAACCGTTAGCTGTATATGTAAGGTTTGCAGAAAGAGCTTGCATCGAACCACCAGTAGCCGTTGATAAACTAATGGCACCACCAGCAGCAGGAGCGTCACCCGAAGTTGCTGGAACAAGTTCTGCACACGGAGGATCTGCTGCTGCCACCTCAACCGTAACAATATTTGACTTTACTACAGTGCTACCAGAGCAACTGCTGGTTACTTCGCAGTAATAATATTTAATCTGTACAGCATCATTGACACTCGGTGTATACGTTGCATCCGATCCTAAAGTTGATGCACCATCATAGGACGTTCCATCAGAACTTTCTTTCCACGCATAAGCGGCCACATTTGCGGCTGTTATAGATAATGTCGGATTAGCATCGCCTACCTTCAGGCTTGCATTGCTCGGTTGACCTGAGATAGAAGTCTCGCAAGCTGCAACCGTGATAGTTGCTGTAGCGTCATAAGCATTATAACTTGATGTTGATGCTTGTTCAACTTTCACTATTGCAGAACCAGCAACTGTAGCATAAAAGCTCTTACCGTCTGCACGCAATGCAGCATCTGTTGTACCTTGATCGGTGATTGTATATGTTACAGCACCATCGCTATTAGTAGTAAACAACGAACTCAAATCGAGATCTGATCCTCCAATAGTGTAATCACCATTACTGAACGATGCTGTCGGATCTACCGGACCAGAAGCGACCGGATAACTTCCTGCAGTCAGCACAATAGAGAAGCCACTAATCTTCATCTCTGTATTATTATCCTTAAAGTGAAGATAAGCAACACCATTTATCATTGTGGTATCTGTGGCTGTAAAAGAAAAAGATCTCGGACCTTTTTTACCATCTGATGTTATGCCACCTGCATTCTCTTTAGAATACAAACGTTGTGCCGATGTTCCTTCTGTATTATCCTTTGTCTTGTATAATTGTAAATAACGGGAGTCCGATGTACTATATACATAAAGAGTTATCGTACCAGCAGAACCCGCAGGAACAGGAATATAGATATTACTATTATTATTACACGACCATCCACTTCCTACAACTGATTTCAACTTATCTGTGCTTCCCGCCTTAAATAACATGTCGTTATATTCAGAAAATGCAGACGTGGACGGTTTTACTTGTTGTGTCGCCGGTGCAAAATTCCACTCACGAGTCAACCCGTCAGTACTAATAGAGTCTTTTGTCCCAATTGTCTCATCAACAGATGTCGTCTGCCAGGCTCCCCACATCTGGCCGATGGAGAGGGCAAAGAATAGAATTAATGCGCTTAGATAGCGCCAAATAGTTCGTGTTCCTCTCGGATACGTTTTACTTTGAATTTTGTTTTCCATAAGCATTAAAATTTAATTGTTTGTAAAAAAATTGGTTTTTAATTATATAGAGTTTATATATTTCTGCATTGTTTTTGCATTAATGATTCAAAAATTAAGCATATACTGGATGGTGAGTTGAGCGCTGTTGAGAAACCAATGTTCGCGTCAAACTCGACACATGAATATCTTCATCTATAGCCTCCCAACGCACATCATCACCGAACTTACCTATCGTATAGGCACGACGTTGTTCATCACTGGCATCTCGCAACAATGGAAATGCATCAACCGGACGACTATATACTTGCCCGTCCATCGTCGTAGTGAGAATCATCCCATCTACAAATTCAATTGTTTTGATCTTCTTTTCCATGATATTCGTACCATTTAGCGATTATATCTTCTTTATACATCTTAGCCAACTGCATTGCCCGTTTAGCATTCTTTGGTTTCATTCCCTCATTGCTTATCAACTTCACTTCCGGAAAGACTTGAATCTTTACTCGTCCATCCCCATCTACGATGTGTACATGGATCGGTGTATGCTCTTCCGAATAAAAGAATCCCCTCAAACCAAAGATATTAAACAATGTCGGCATAAGCATTAAATTTTTAAAGTTAAACAAAAAAATTGGTTAAATTATTTGTGATTATTGTTAATTTTATTCTGCAACCACCACTCTCTGGATAAGTGTTTGCGGATTTTGGCGAACGTCCCAAACCGCGACTATGTGCGCTTCGTCCTCAGCTAGAAAATATATCACTTTGTAAGTCTTTCTTACGACAAGATGCCGATACTCATATTTTCGTCCTTCTAATAAAAGTTCCGGAGCACCTTTTCTGGGAGCACTTTCCAATCCTTGCACCTCATCTAACACTTCTCCCAATATGGTATACGCATATTTCTCCGACATATTATCATAATTAAAGTCGAAGATTTTGCGCAGATGTTCACGCGCACTATCATGCCATTTTATCTCTGCCACGTAGCTACCTCCTGCATGAAATCCGAATGACTCATCATCCCTAAACCTTCAGCACATTCCCGCTCAGCTTTATTAGCAAATGCGATGATTTCTTCTGTTGAGAATTGGCATGGCGCACCATCCTCGCGAAGAGAAACGATATAATTCAGCACTCTATTCATCTTCTTCTCGTCCTCTATCATCGGTCCCATAGCGGCGAGGAAACGACTACTTGCTATTGCCTGCGCTGCACTCATAAGCATTATTTTTTTAGTTATACAATTTATTCACGCCGCAAAGGTACGAAAAAAAAATAACATACGCAAGCGCGGGGGCACGTACGTACGTTATTTCCACATAAAGTGTCAAAAAATCTACAAAACGGCAATTTGTCGCGGTAGTTAATACAGTTTACCGACGACCCAATTGACGAAGCGTTTAGACAGGATGCGATCGAGGAAACAGAAGAACGCATACTGCGCACCACCGACATATTGCGGAGCCGGACAGCGACACGTAGCGATATGGTAGAACCGGTTCGCCATCTGCCGCGGACTCATGCCGCCCTGCTCATCTTTCTCCATCGCTGCCACCGCCTTTCGGATATTCCCATACGCGTCCATTCCTTCTTCGGACTTCTTACGCGCAGCCGTGAAACCGGTCGCCACATCGCCCGGCATCAGCACACTCACATAGATCCCGAATGCCCGCACCTCGTTCTGCAGCGCCAGAGCGAGCGCATTGATAGCCGCCTTGGAAGCACTATAGAAACTCTGATAGGGGATACTAAGTACCGCGGCCACACTGCTGGTGAAGATGATACGTCCGGCCTTGCGTTCCCGCATATACGGCAACACCGCCTGGACACTATTGAGGGCGCCGAAGAAATTCACCTCCATCTGGCGATGAGCATCCTCCGAACTTGTGAACTCAATAGCTCCGCTGATGCCATAACCGGCATTGGAGATGAAGACATCGATCTGCCCGGCCTGATCGATCACCTGCTTGGCTGCCGCTTGGGTCTGCTCAGGTTTCGTCACGTCGCACGATATATGCGTGATGGTATCCGTAGAAGCACCGCTGCGCGACCACTCGAACACCTGCCAGCCCTTGCGAGCAAACAACTCCGCCGTCGCCTTTCCGATACCCGACGACCCGCCTGTTATCACTACTGTTTTCATTGTATATTTAAAATCAGGTACAAAGGTACTACAAAAATTTCGCTGCAAAGGTACGATATTTTTTTGAATTGTGCAAGAGATGACACAAAAAAAAATCGCCCCGAAGAGCGATTTTTTTGAGTATTCAGTTGTCAGTAATCAGTTATCAGAACTGATCCTCGCCATTGAGGGCGGCTTCGGCTGCTTCGCGAGCGGCCTGGATAGCGGCGTACTCCTCGGCGTTATGGACAGTGATCTTGGAGAACTCGCGGAGACCGGTTCCGGCAGGGATGAGGTTACCGCAGATCACGTTCTCTTTCATACCTTCGAGGTTATCGACACGTCCGCGGATGGCAGCTTCGTTGAGGACCTTGGTGGTCTCCTGGAAGGATGCCGCAGACATGAAGGACTTGGTACCGAGAGCAGCACGAGTGATACCCTGGAGGATCTGTTTCGCCGTTGCGCACTCTGCGTCACGTGCCTTGACGAGTTTCTTGTCACGGCGACGGAGCGAAGAGTTCTCGTCATGGAGACGACGTGCGGTCACGATCTGACCCTCGTGGAGGTTCTCGGATGCACCTGCATCGGTAACGACCTTGCGGCCCCAGATACGATCGTTCTCCTCGAGGAAGTCGAGTTTATCGACGATATCGCCCTCGAGGTAACGGGTGTCACCCGGATCGAGGATCTCAACCTTGCGCATCATCTGACGCACGATGATCTCGAAGTGCTTATCGTTGATCTCCACACCCTGCATTCGGTACACAGCCTGTGCCTCGTTCACGATATAATCCTGAACGGCTGTCGGACCCTGGATAGCCAGGATATCTTCCGGCGTGATGGCACCGTCGGACAGGGCTACACCTGCGCGTACATAGTCACCTTCCTGCACAAGGATCTGCTTGGACAGCGGGATGAGGTATGCCTTCTGTTCTCCGAGTTTGGACGTAATGAACAACTCGCGGTTACCGCGCTTGATTTTACCGAAGGATATCTCACCGTCGATCTCAGCAACGACAGCCGGGTTAGACGGGTTACGTGCCTCAAAGAGCTCGGTGATACGCGGCAGACCGGAGGTGATATCACCACCGGAGTTGGTAGCACGAGCCATCGAGAAGAGGGTGTCGCCGACATGAACGGCTGCACCGTCGGTGAAGATAAGACTTGCCTTCACCGGCAGGTTGTAGGTACGGAGGATGTTTCCTGCCTTATCTACGATATGCGCTTGCGGCATCTTGGTCTTGTCCTTGGTATCGGTGATCGATACTTCACGCTTACCGGTCTGCTCATCGACTTCGGTCTTGGCGGTGATACCCTCGATGACATCTTCGTATTTGATGAAACCGTCTTGCTCGATGATCAACGGTGTCTTATACGGATCCCACTCGCAGATGACGGTACCCTTCTCGTATTTCTGACCCGGCGTAACGAACAGTTTCGCAGCGTAGGGGATATCGAAGTTAGAGAGGATGACACCGGTCTTCTCGTCCTTGAGGGACATCGCGTTCTGACGGCTGACGATGATGGTATCACCGGCAGCGGTAGTGATGGTACGGAGGTCTTCGATCTCGACGATACCTTCACGCGTGAGGGCATAGGTACCTTGTGCAGCAGCACCGCCTGCCAAACCACCGGAGTGGAAGGTACGGAGGGTCAACTGAGTACCCGGCTCACCGATCGCTTGTGCGGCAATGACGCCGACTGCCTCACCTTTCTGAACCATCTTACGGGAAGCGAGGTTACGTCCGTAACACTTCGCACATACGCCATGCTTGGACTCACAGGTGAGTACGGAACGGATCTCGACCTCTTCGATACCTGCTGCTTCGATCGCTTCGCATTGTGCTTCGCGGATCTCTTCGCCGGCAGCGACGATGAGGTTACCTTCGTTATCGAGGATATCGTGTACGGATACACGACCGAGGATACGGAGGGTGAGGGAAGCGATGGTATGACCGTTGGCATCCTTGATAGCGCGAGCTGTCAGACCACGGAGGGTACCACAGTCTTCCTCATTGATGATCACATCGTGCGATACATCGACGAGACGACGGGTGAGGTAACCTGCGTCAGCCGTCTTGAGGGCGGTATCTGCCAGACCCTTACGTGCACCGTGGGTAGAGATGAAGTACTCGAGCACGGACATACCCTCTTTAAAGTTCGCGAGGACAGGGTTCTCGATATCGGGACGGGTGTCAATAGCACCGGCTTTCATCGGCTTGGCCATGATACCACGGATACCGGCCAGCTGCTTGATCTGCTGCTGGTTACCACGGGCACCGGAATCCATCATCATGTATACGGAGTTGAAACCGTCATCGGCGGATTTCATGTGATCCATGAGGATGGTGGTCATCTCGCCGTCGATCTGTTTCCAGGTGTCGACTACCTGACGATAACGCTGATCGTCGGAAACCTCACCTTCGTTATACAGCTCGGTGATCTGGTCCACGATCTCGTTACCTTTGTTGATGAGGGCTTTCTTCTCCTCAGGGATAAGGATATCGTTGAGGTTGAAGGACAGACCGCCGCGGAAAGCGCGATAGTAACCGAGGTCCTTGATGTCGTCAAGGAACTGTGCTGCGCGTGCCACACCGCAGGTCTTGATGACCTTGGAGATGATGGACTTGACAGCACCTTTCTTCATGAGGACATTCTGGTAGCCGAGCTCAGCGGGTACGTACTGGTTGACGATGACACGACCCGGAGTCGTCTCGATCAGCTCACCCTTGATACGCACTTTGACTTTCGCGTGGATGTCCACACGTCCTTCGTTGAGGGCGATGAGTGCCTCCTCCTCGGAGTAGAAGACGAGTCCTTCGCCTTTCGCGCCCGTACGTTCCTTCGTGATATAATACAGACCAAGGATCATATCCTGCGAGGGCACAGTGATCGGGTTACCGTTCGCCGGGTCGAGGATGTTATGCGAGCCGAGCATGAGGAGCTGTGCCTCCAGGATCGCCTCGTTGGAGAGGGGCAAGTGAACTGCCATCTGGTCGCCATCGAAGTCGGCGTTGAAGCCGGCGCAGGACAGCGGGTGCAGTTGGATAGCCTTACCCTCGATCATCTTCGGCTGGAAGGCGAGGATACCGTGACGGTGCAGTGTCGGAGCACGGTTGAGGAGGACAGGGTGTCCTTCCATGACGTGCTCGAGGATCTCGTAGATAACCGGCTCACGACGGTCGATAATCTTCTTCGCGGACTTGACAGTCTTGACGGTACCGCGCTCGATGAGCTTACGGATGATAAACGGTTTATAGAGCTCGGCTGCCATCTCTTTCGGCAGACCGCACTCGTGCATCTTGAGTTCCGGACCTACGACGATAACCGAACGCGCGGAGTAGTCCACACGTTTACCGAGCAGGTTCTGACGGAAACGTCCCTGTTTACCCTTCAGCGAGTCGGAGAGGGATTTGAGCGGACGGTTAGCGTCGGACTTCATGGCCGTGGTCTTACGGCTGTTGTCGAACAGGCTGTCCACGGCCTCCTGAAGCATACGCTTCTCGTTACGGAGGATGACATCCGGGGCCTTGATCTCGACGAGACGTTTGAGACGGTTATTACGGATGATGACACGACGATAGAGGTCGTTGAGGTCAGCCGTTGCAAAACGTCCACCATCCAGCGGAACGAGCGGACGGAGTTCCGGCGGAGTCACAGGCAGTGCCTGAAGGATCATCCACTCGGGACGGTTCTTACCGTTCGAAGCGCGGAAAGCCTCGACTACTTGCAGACGCTTGAGGGCCTCTTGACGACGCTGTACGGAGGTCGATTTGTCGGCCGTCGCACGCAGCTCGTAGCTCAGTTCATCGAGGTTGAGGTTGCAGAGCAGATCATAGATCGCCTCGGCACCCATCTTGACGATGACTTTGTTCGGATCGGTATCCTCGAGCAGGTCGTTACCTTCCGGGATGATCGCCAGCACTTGCTGGTACTGATCCTCGTCGAGCAACATCTGGTTCTCGATCGGCAGACGGTTCTTATCGGTCTCGTGCTTCTCGCCGATCTCCTGACCTTCGAGAGCACCGGCACGTACGACGATGTATTTCTCGTAGTAGATGACGGACTCAAGTTTCTTGGTCGGGATACCGAGCAGGGCAGCCATCTTGGACGGCAGCGAACGCAGATACCAGATATGTGCAATAGGTACCACCAGTTTGATGTGACCCATGCGCTCACGACGCACTTTCTTCTCCGTTACCTCAACGCCGCAACGCTCGCAGACGATACCTTTGTAACGGATCCGTTTGTATTTACCGCAATGGCACTCGTAATCTTTGGTCGGACCGAAGATACGCTCACAGAACAAACCGTCACGTTCGGGTTTGTAGGTACGATAGTTAATCGTTTCCGGTTTGAGCACCTCGCCCGATGAGATCTGCATGATCTCGTCCGGGGAAGCCAGACCGATAGTGATCTTAGTGAAACCGGTTTTCTTTGTATTATCTTGTTTAAAAGCCATACTTGTCCTCCATTATTCCATTTTAATACTGAGTGCGAGACCTTGCAGTTCGTGCAACAGCACGTTCAACGACTCGGGCAGACCCGGTGTCGGGAAGTTCTCACCTTTGACAATTGCTTCGTAGGTACGTGCACGACCGGTGACATCATCGGACTTGATGGTGAGGATCTCCTGGAGCACGTGTGCAGCACCGTGTGCCTCGAGTGCCCAAACCTCCATCTCACCGAAACGCTGACCACCGAACTGAGCCTTACCGCCGAGCGGGTGCTGGGTGATGAGGCTGTACGGACCGATGGAACGTGCGTGCATCTTATCATCGACCATGTGACCGAGTTTCATGAAGTAGGTCACACCGACGGTAGCCATCTGGTCGAAGGGTTCACCCGTCTCACCATCGTAGAGCTGGGTCTTACCGCCGCGCGGCAGACCGGCTTTGTCGGTCCACTCGTCGAGCTGCTCCATGGTACAACCGTCGAAGATCGGGGTGCTGAATTTGACACCCAGTTCTTGTCCGGCCCAACCGAGGACAGCCTCGAAGATCTGACCGATGTTCATACGGGACGGCACACCCATCGGGTTGAGCACGATATCTACCGGCGTACCGTCTGCGAGGAACGGCATGTCCTCGACACGCACGATCTTCGATACGATACCCTTGTTACCGTGACGACCTGCCATCTTATCACCGACGCGGATCTTACGACGTTTCGCGATGTACACCTTTGCCATCTGGATGATACCGTTGGGCAGTTCATCACCGATGGTGAGGTTGAATTTCTCGCGCTTGAGCGCCGCGTCGAGTTCCTTATATTTCGCGATGTAGTTGATCACGCACTGTGCGACAAGTTCGTTCTTATGCTCGTCAGCGGTCCAACCCTCGAGGAGCACGGAGAAGAAGTCGATCTCGTTGAGACGCTCCTTGCTGAAGTGCTGTCCTTTGGAGATGAGCTCGGTGCCGAGGATGTCCTTTACGGAGACAGCCTGACGGCCATTGAGCAGCGTGTAAAGCTTCTCGATGAGCTTCTCACGCAATGTCTCGGCCTGCTGTTTGAACTTACCGTCCATCTCGGCGATCGTGATCTTATCGTCCATCTTCTGCTTGCGGTCTTTGTTGGCGCGGCAGTAGAGTTTCTTGTCGATGATCACACCATCCAACGACGGGCTGGCCTTGAGCGACGCATCCTTGACGTCTCCGGCTTTGTCACCGAAGATAGCCTTGAGCAGCTTCTCTTCCGGACTCGGGTCGGTCTCACCTTTCGGGGTGATCTTACCGATGAGGATGTCACCCGGCTCGATATGCGCACCGATACGAATGATACCGTTCTCGTCGAGGTCCTTGGTTGCATCTTCGCTGACATTCGGGATGTCGGCGGTGAACTCCTCCATACCGCGCTTGGTGTCACGCACCTCGAGCAACTGCTCTACGACGTGGACGGAGGTGTACATATCTTCGCGAACGATACGCTCGCTGAGCACGATCGCATCCTCGTAGTTGTAACCCTTCCAAGGGATGTAGGCCACCTTGAGGTTCTTACCGAGCGCCAGTTCGCCGGCCTGCGAGCAGTAACCCTCGGTCAGGATCTGACCCTTGGTCACCTTGTCGCCCTTACGAACAACCGGGTGCAGGTCGATGGTCGTGTTCTGGTTGGTCTTCTCGAACTTCGGCATCTTGTACTCCTTCACGTCGGGCTCGAAGCTGACGAGTTCTTCCTCTTCGGAACGCTCGTACTGGATACGGATGATATCGGCATCGACGTAGGTCACGGTACCGTTTCCTTCGGCCACGATCTGCGTGCGGCTGTCGGCGATCAACTGATCCTCGATACCCGTTCCGACGATCGGCGCCTCGTTGGTGATCAGAGGTACGGCCTGACGCATCATGTTCGATCCCATCAACGCACGGTGGGCATCATCGTGCTCGAGGAACGGAATGAGCGAAGCGGCGATAGAAGCGATCTGACACGGCGCTACGTCCATGAGGTTCACCTCACTCGGAGCAACGACAGGGAACTCGGCACCCAGACGCGTCTTAACGACCTTGCGGATGAAGTTTCCTTCCGGCGTCAACGGGGCGTTACCCTGTGCTACCACCTTATCTTCCTCATCCTCAGCGCTGAGATAAACGACATGCTCGTTATCGAGGTCCACCACGCTGTCCTTAACCGGACGGTACGGGGTCTCGATGAAACCGAGGTCGTTGATCTTGGCGTAGATACACATGGACGAGATCAGACCGATGTTCGGACCTTCCGGACTCTCGATCGGGCAGAGACGACCATAGTGGGTATAGTGCACGTCGCGGACCTCGAAGCCGGCACGGTCACGACTCAGACCGCCGGGACCCAGGGCCGACATACGACGTTTGTGCGTGATCTCGGCAAGCGGGTTCTGCTGGTCCATGAACTGGCTCAGCGCGTTGGTTCCGAAATAGCTGTTGATGATCGACGAGATCGACTTGGCGTTGATCAGGTCGGTCGGGGTGAACACCTCGTTGTCACGAACGTTCATACGCTCGCGAACGGTGCGAGCCATACGGGCCAGACCGATACCGAACTGGTTGAACAACTGCTCACCGACGGTGCGGACACGACGGTTGGACAGGTGGTCGATATCATCTACTTCGGCGTTGCTGTTGATGAGCATCACGAGGTACTTGATGATCTCGATGATATCCTCCTTGGTCAGGACGCGAACGTCATCCGGGATGGACATGTTCAGCTTGCGGTTGATGCGGTAACGTCCTACCTCACCCAGGTCATAACGCTTCTGGCTGAAGAAGAGGTTCTGGATCATCTCGCGTGCCGTGGCATCATCCGCCGGTTCGGCGTTACGCAACTGACGGTAGATATAGAGCACCGCCTCTTTCTCGGTCTTAGCCGGGTCTTTCTGCAGGGTGTTGAAGATGATGGCGAAATCGTTCTCGCGCTCCTCCTGCTTGTGCAGCAAGATGGTCTTCGAACCCGACTCGATGATCGTCTCCAGCGTCTCCGGCGTCAGTTCCTCTTCGCGCTCTACCACGATGGTGTTACGCTCGATGGACGAAACCTCACCGGTATCTTCATCGACGAAATCCTCCACCCAAGCACGCATCACGTCACCGGCCAGCTTACGGCCCATACAAGCCTCCAGCGTCTCGCGGTTGACTTTTACCTCTTCGGCCAGGTCGAAGCAATTCAAGATGTCACGATCGGACTCAAATCCGATCGCACGCAGCAGCGTCGTTACCGGCAATTTCTTCTTACGGTCGATGTAAGCGTACATGACCTTGTTGATGTCGGTCGCGAATTCGATCCATGAACCACGGAACGGGATGATACGCGCCGAATAGAGTTTGGTACCGTTGCTGTGCATCGAGGTGCCGAAGAACACACCCGGCGAACGGTGCAACTGGCTTACTACGACACGCTCGGCACCGTTGATGACGAACGTACCTTTCGGCGTCATGTACGGGATAGTACCCAGATACACGTCGCTCACTACGGTATCGAAGTCCTCATGATCCGGATCCTCACAAGACAGACGCAACTTGGCTTTCAAAGGCACAGAGTACGTCAGACCGCGCTTGATGCACTCTTCGATCGAGTAACGGGGACGGTCCACACTGTAGTCCAAGAAAGCCAAGGTAAAACTGTTGCGGGTATCCTGGATCGGGAAGTTCTCCTGAAATACCTTAAAGAGTCCCTCTTTACGACGCTGCTCAGGGGTCGAATCCATCTGAACAAAATCCTCGAAGGACTTCAACTGAATCTCCAGAAAGTCAGGATACGGCATATGCTTTTGCATACGGCTGAAATTGACTCTCTGCTGTTTTTTACTTGTAGCCATTATTTTATATGGTTGATAATTGTTTAACAGAATTAAACTGTTGGTAATGAATAATTTAAATCTAAATCGGCGGGTATTTTATTTATATTATTTTAATCTTCACCACTAAATAATTACCAAATTTTTCAGTTTTTTAATCATTCTGTCCTATTGAGCAGAAAAGGTTTAGACCCGTATTTTGCGTACGGATCTAAACCTATTCCACCCTACCTTAGGTGGTTGGTTAGAAGGTATTACTTGAGTTCTACCTCAGCACCTACCTCTTCGAGAGCTTTCTTCAAAGCCTCTGCAGTTGCTTTGTCAACGCCTTCCTTAACGTTAGCCGGAGCAGCGTCTACGATGTCTTTAGCCTCTTTCAGACCAAGACCGGTTTGCTCTTTAACGGCCTTAACAACCTGGAGCTTGTTAGCACCTGCGCTCTTGAGAACAACGTCGAACGAGGTCTTCTCCTCAGCTGCCTCAGCAGCTGCACCAGCAGCAGGAGCAGCAGCGACAGCAACAGCTGCAGCAGCCGGCTCAATACCATACTCCTCTTTGAGGATGGTTGCGAGTTCATTTACTTCCTTAACGGTAAGGTTAACTAATGTTTCAGCAATAACTTTAAGATCTGCCATGATCGTATAAATTTTAAATGTTTTTAAATTCAGTTTGTTTTAATTTTTTCGAGATCTCGAGATGTCGAGATTTCGAGATCACGAGTCTTAAGCTCTCTCTTCGAGAGTCTTCAAAACTCCGTGGATGGTGTTTTGACCGCTCTGCAAAGCAGAAACAACGTTCTTCGCCGGGCTCTGGAGCAATGCAACCAGTTCTGCGATAAGTTCGTTCTTCGACTTGATAGTGCAGAGGAAGTCGAGGTTTTGCTTGCCTACGTAAACAGTCTCTTCTACGTATGCAGCTTTGAGTTGCGGCTTAGCCTCACCCGTCTTGTCGCCCTTGGTAAACTCTTTGATGAGTTTAGCAGGTGCATTACCGGTGTTGCTGAGCATCAATGCGGTGTTGCCTTTCAATGCAGCGAACAGTTCAGCGTCGATGCCCTTCTTCTCGAGGGCTTTCTGCAGCAGCGTGTTCTTAGCTACATGAAGCTTGATGTCCTGTTTGAAGCAAGCACGACGCAGGTCACTGGTCTTCGCAGCGTCCAGGCCCTCGATATTAACGAGGTAGAAGTGCGAGTACTCAGCCAATTGTGCGCCCAGCGCTTCAATCACGAGATTTTTATCTTCCTTTTTCATACTTGTCTGTAATTTTTTAGAGATTAGAGAGATTTGGTATCAATCTTAATACCCTGACTCATAGTGCTGGAAAGATAAACGCTCTTGATGTACTCACCTTTGGATACAGCCGGTTTCAGGTGCTTGATCGTCTCGATGAACGCGAGAGCGTTCTCAGCGATCTTGTCAGCGCTGAAGCTTACTTTACCGATGGAGGTATGTACAATACCGAACTTGTCAACCTTGAAGTCAATCTTACCGCCCTTTACCTCTTTAACGGCTTTCGCAACGTCCATGGTAACCGTACCGCTCTTGGGGTTCGGCATGAGGCCACGCGGACCTAATACACGACCGAGGGCACCGATCTTACCCATGATCTGAGGTTGGGTGATGATAACGTCAATGTCCGTCCATCCACCTTTGATCTTTTCAATATACTCATCCAGACCTACATAATCAGCACCAGCCTCTTTAGCTGCTGCCTCTTGATCCGGC
>JAFSMP010000070.1 GCA_017447875.1 Paludibacteraceae bacterium
CAATATCTGGAGCAGTAAAGATGTATTCTGACGAGTTTATTGAACGAGTTCGCTCCAACACAAACATCCAGCGCGTTTTTGAAGCCAAAGGCATCACTCTCCGGAAGTCTGGTGCCGATTTGGTGTGCAAGTGCCCTTTTCATGCAGATAAGAAGCCATCCCTGCATGTGAACCTCTCTAAAGGTCTCTGGAACTGCTTCGGATGCGGCGAAGGAGGCGATGCTATTCAGTTCGTGCGAATGGCATACGGCTATTCGTTCCGTGAAGCGGTCGAATATCTTGCGAATGCGGCCAACATCCCTATCGAGCAAGAAAGGCAGCTCTCTCATGCGGAGATTGAGGAGCAGCAAAAGCGCGAAGTCCTTCTTAATGCGATGGATGTCGTGGCTGATTTCTATGTCTCTACCCTATGGGATGATAAGAGCGAAGAAGCGAAGAAAGCCTTGGAAGCGGCTTCTGACCGCTGGGATAAGGATTTCCTTCAGCAATACCGTATCGGCTATGCGCCGAGCACGCAGGACGCTCTTATCCAGTATGCCTATACCAAAGGTATCTCCGCAGAACTGCTCTTGGAACTGGGCATGGCCAAGTATAACAAGAAAGGCAACCTTGTAGATACCTTCCGTAGCCGGATTATGATTCCTATCCGTAAGCGCTCCGGAAGATACGTTGCCTTTACCGGCAGAACCCTCTCCACAAACGATGAAATCCCCAAGTACCTCAACAATACCACAACACCACTCTTTGACAAAGATACTACGGTCTTTGGGATGGACGTGGCTGCAGGCCCGGCCATACGCGCCGATGTCATGTACTTGGTGGAGGGTGCGCCGGACGTCCTCCGCTTGCACCTAATCGGCGTTAAGAACACCGTTGCATGTCTCGGTTCGGCTTGGACTGACAACCAACTTAGGCAGCTGAAGAATTGCACTACCAAGTTATGCTTCATTCCGGATGCAGATCCACCCAATCTGGAAGCAACCAATATCCGTGATAAACATGGTATTGGCATCCAAGCCGTCATCAAGAATGCGAAGAAGGCTATATCATTGGGCTTCACTGTGATGGTCAAGGAAATTCCGGTCGGAGAGAAGCAAGATGCTCCCCGCAAGTACACATATTTTAAGCAAGACCCGGATTCATATTTCACTTCCCTTGATAAGTTCAATAAAACCGGCGAGAAGGATTTCATCATCTGGTATGCAGATAAGATACTCGACCCCAATCAAGCCACCTCTGCGAATGCGAACGCTATCGACGAGTTGGCTGAACTCATCGCCAGTCAGGATATCGAATCGCAGATACCGGTCTATATCGACGCGCTCCACAATATCTATCCTGGTCGTCAGACATGGAAGAAGGCTATTGATAAAGCCATCGGTGAGCGCGCGCGACAGTCCTTGTCAAAGGATGTGGATGGTATTGATATCCTCAGTGAGTTCGGCTTCATTGAGCGGCATAATGCCTACTATACATCTTCCAATGGCGCTACTGTCAAGTGGTCTAACTTTACACTCAAACCACTCTTCCATGTGCGTGATAATACCTCCGCACTGCGCCTGTATAAGATGAAGAATGAAGATGGCGTAGAACTTACTATCGAGTTCCAACAGGAAGAACTCACTTCCCTTGCTCGTTTCCGTGCAAAAGTGGAGAGCCAAGGCAACTTTGTGTGGCTTGTGGGCGAAAGCCAACTCACAAAGCTCAAGCAATTCCTATACAAGGCTACTGAGACAGCCGAACTGATAAAGCAGTTAGGCTGGAACCATAAAGGCTTCTTTGCTTTCGGAAACGGTATTGCTTTCCATGGCTCATGGTATAAGGTTGATCCGTTGGGCATTGTGCGCCTTCCGGAAGATAAAGGCAACTATTACCTGCCTGCATTTTCAGAAGTGCATGTCACCGATGATGGTAGTGACAACTTCAATGATTTTGACCGGCGCTTCATCCACGATAACCGGAGCACCGTCTCATTGCATGAATACACTTCCAAAATGGTTGCCGTATTCGGAAACAAGGCCATCGTCGGTATCTGCTTCTATCTCGCTACGCTTTTCCGTGATATCATCCTCCGGGAAGTGTCCGGTTTTCCTCTCCTCAATCTTTTCGGTCCTAAAGGATCTGGTAAAACCGAACTGGGTCACTCGCTCATGGCGTTTTTCATGTCCTATAACAAAGCACCGAACCTTACCACCTCCACGCTCCCAACAATAGCTGAAGCGGTCGGTCAGGTTTCCAATGCACTCGTTCACTTGGATGAGTTTAGGAACAGTCTCGATACGGATAAGTACGAGTTCCTAAAGGGTCTCTGGGACAGTGTCGGCAGAAGCCGCATGAACATCGATACCGGCAAGAAGCGGGAAACATCCAAAGTGAATTGCGGCATTATCGTGTCCGGGCAGGAACTGGCCAGCCGCGATATAGCTTTGTTCTCTCGTTTTGTGTTCCTCTCGTTCTCCTCCTCACAGTTCTCCAAGGAACAGATGCACGAAATGGAACAATTCCGTGAGATACGCAAACGCGGTTGCAGCCATCTCACGCTTGATATCATCAAGTTAAGGCCGCAGTTTGAGCAAGGTTTTCAGCATGCCTACTACGATGTTACCGACAAACTGTCACATCAGTTCGCCGATACGGTGGAAGGCCGTATCTTAGGTAACTGGGCGATTATACTGGCTGCCTACAAAACCTTGGAGAATTACCTCAATCTGCCATTTAACTACTCTGTAGTATATAAAGAGTGCTGCACGCTGATGGAGGTGCAGAACCAGTACTGCCGTGAAAATAATGAGATTGCCAAGTTCTGGAAAACAGTTTCCTTGCTTGTCAATAAGGGCATCCTCTGGGAGGACTGCGATTTTCACATCCGTTACGTGGACCGGATCACGCTCAAGGTCGATAGCAAAACGAACACCACTCGCACGCTTGATTGCGTTAAGCCGGTGCTTATTATCCGCAATTCAATCTTTGATGAGTACAAGGATTATTGCGTATCGCACAATGAGTCCTTCCTTTCCACACCATCCCTCAAGCAATATCTTAAAGCGTCGAAGGATTATATTGGAACCAAAGCAAAGGAAGCCTTTACACAGATGATTAAAGGCGAGCCTGTTTATAAGGAGGTAGCCGATGATAAGGGCACACGTAAAGAGCGCGCCCGGTATGTAGGGGAAGCCCTTTGCTTTGATTATGATATGACATGCGAGCTATATGAGTTCTCCCTCGCATCCACGAACATTATTGAAGAGTCTGCCGATGACGACGAAGAACAACCATAGCCCGCTCCTTACGTGGAGGTTGTCGACATTGCGGCCTCCACGCTTCAGTTTAATATCAAAGAGGAAGCCTGCTCGGGAGGGTCGGCTCCTCATTCTCTCGTTAGAGTGCGCCTGCTTGGGAAAGTCGGCGCCTCATTCTTTTGCCCTTAGTAAACGAACTCGTAACAATCAAAACTTTACATATATGGAAAACTTTCAATTGTTAATCAGTCTCTCCGAGGACATTCTCGTTCTTTTCTCGAACGATGACAACTACATGCGCAACTTGGATGATGTTTGGGAAACACTCCAGAAGCAAGGTCCAGACCATTTCCGGGATGTACAACTCAGGATTTTGATTTCGCACTTAGCCGCAATTCAGGTAGCCTTTCTCAATACCTTTGGCGGTCACATGGTGCCTGAAGCCGACGTAGCCATTTCTGAAGCC
>JAFSMP010000025.1 GCA_017447875.1 Paludibacteraceae bacterium
AATCGTAGCTGTCTCTTCAGCGTCGCAATAATCACCAGTAGAAGTCTGCGATGCAGTAATGGTAACCGAACCGGCCGTTGAGGAAGAGAACGTATATCCGTCAGCAGCAATCGTTCCTGTTCCGGACGTTACGCTGAACGTAACATCGTCCGTTGTATTACTGGACGACCACAATGTACGCAAATCTACGGAAGAGCCACCGATGGTATAACTTTCATTACTCAGAGATGCCGACGGGTCAGTACAATCCGCCTCAAAGGTTGCCGTTACCGTCACACCGTACGCGGGCATGGTGAAGGTAGCATCTTTATCTGTTGCATCGCTCAATGAGACAGAAGCAGTTACATCCGCCGAGGTGGAGGTGTTGGTAATGGTCCAACTGCTGAAATGGTAGCCGTCATCCGGCGTGGCGGCAAGAGTTATCGTATTGCCGTAGTTGGCAGTTTTGGTCGCACTGCCTGCCGAGCCGTCACCTACTTTAATGGTGTAATCACCATTACTCGGCGAAGAATATGTTACACTATAATTTATCAACCCGAACGTAACCGTCACCGTCGCATCGGCAGTACCCATTGTCAAAGTGGTGGTATTACTATTGCCTGAACCGCTTGGACTTATACTTGCACTTGTGCCGCTGACAGCCCAGTTCGTCACCTGATAACCCGTTGCAGGTACAGCGGTGATGGTTGTAGTGCTGTCTTCAGCAAGAGTTGTCTTAGCCGCCGACACTGTACCATAGGTAGTTGTCCCGGTACTGGTCACCGCCGAAACGCTATGCGTCTTCTTATAGCGGATACCCCATAATGTACGGCTTGAGTTCTTGGCATACAAATAGTATGTTCCAGCAGCAACAGTTATAACGCTATAATTTTTAGCTGTAACTTCCGTCTCAGATGATCCATTAGACAAATAAATATTATTATTCGCCCATACTTCTAATTGTCCGGCTGCCGGTATCTTGAACTGCACGGCGCGAGAAGATGGTACATAAGAAGTGACGTTTGCCGCTCCCTTGAAATACATGCATTCCGTAACGGCAGAAGCATTCGTCAGACTTTGACTGCTAATCGTTTTGGAACTCATCGGACTTGTATTTCCACTATCATCATTACTTGTTCCGACACCCAACAGATTGAAACGCTGGTCGCTGGAAACACCCGGATAGTACTGCTCTGAACCTACCGTTACTCCTGCCGGCACCATCGCTGATGCTCCGTAGAAAGTTCCGCTAACCAAATCAACCATACTTATCGCCGTCCATTTGGCGTAAAGAGTGATGTTAGCCGTGTAAGCTGTTGCGCCGAGCGACTCGCCTGCCGAGGTGGTACAAGTGCTATTGGTGTACCATCCGCCGAACACATAACCGGCTTTAACCGCTTTCTTCAATGCGGTAGCCGTGCCATAAGTATGGTTCGTCGGCTGATTACCTACATGATAACCGGTAAATGCCACATCACCGCCGTCCTTGTAGGTGATGGAATAGGTGATTGGCGTGCAAGATGCATTTATCTCGCAATCCGCCAATATGGCGTACTTGCCCGTTACCCCTGCTGCGGCAGCGGTGTGCTGCTCAAAGGCATCCTCTGTCAGCGATACCGAGCCAAACTCATAACCGGTACTCGGCGACACCGTCACGCCTACATAGCGCGTCGGATTGACACTGCTGCCCGAAGACAGGGCACTGCTCGTCGAGAAATCATCCGCCGTGTATTGAACCATTGTCACCGTACAGTTCGTTCCCGTCGCTGTTACGGTGTATTGGGGCAACGAGACACCCGTACTTTCATCTTCAAATGTGTTGGTTGATGTTCCTCCGTTCACATTGTAGTACTGGCAATCACGTTCCAAAGTACTTGTAGAGGTCGGACACAGATATACATCGCGAGCTACACCGTATTTCTGATAGGTAGTCTGTTTGTCCATCTGATAGTCATTACCTGTCCCCGTCCATTGGTTTTCATATGGCTGATAGATATTCTTATCATTCGTCCAACCGGCTGCGTTGGCAATGGCAAACTCTGTATGGTAATCCCACTGGTCTGTTTCTTGTGAGTACAGATATTTGGTTCCTGCTACCTTAGTCATCGGTCCCCAAGCACTATTATAGGTACTATGCCCCATACGCACATAGGCAGTAGTCCACGTGGAGTAGTTGCGGTTATCGAAATAGACCGTCATGTCGTCCAGCGTGATGTTGCTCCAAGTGTTGTTATGAGCAGAATTGTCTTGATCGTTTACTTTCCAGTCTGTAATAAGGTTTTTGTTGGCATCTATCGTTATGTCATTTGACTGATTGGTTTTATTGTCAAATGTCGGCGTTGTTGTCCCACTTGGGTGACGTGTCAGGATAACACCTTCCCATGTGCCTTCAGGAACAGTGTATGCCCATACATCTTTGTTTTCGGATGTGGTCTGTACCTGCCATGATGCCGCTTCCGACCATGCATTAGTGCTTGTCGTATTGTTATAGAAATATGCAAAGAATTTAGGACTATCATTGTTCCACCAACTCCATGCATCACGCAAGAAATACAATTTCTCCGTTCCGTCATATGTACGTGCGGAAGAAGCCGAACCATATTCAACACGAGCCCCATATAGTTTCTCATTATTAGACATGACTAACTTGTATATAGTTCCTTGAGAAAAAGAACCTGTTACAACAATAGAATCTGCTGCGTCTTTTGCTCCAACACTTCCTTTAGCAAGAGTGGCACTAGCAGTTGTTCCATCTTGCAATGTAAAAGTTGCTGTAGCATCTTTATTGGAGACATAGAAATAAAATACAAATTTACTAATAGCCCCATCACCAGACATCATTATGTAATAGGTTGATTTGTTTCCATTCCGCCCCGTCCAACTTATCCCATTAACGGTATTACCGCTACTGGCATCTATTGATTTAGTAGAACCTGTTGAAATACTTATTCCGTTTATAGTATAAAAATTACCTTGTTTGTTAATAGTGCTAGGACCTGTTGTCGAAGATGAAGCGAAATCCATAATAGCACTACTCCCCCACGCGTGTCCGATGCTCATCGCTAAAACGCAGAAAATCATCGCCGCGTAGCGAAGATAACGAGAGCGGAACGAGAGCGGAACGGAGGCGGAACGGAGGCAAGTGCTACTTAATGCCTCTTTTTCGGCATTTTTACCGCTAAGCGACATTAGCCTTGACTGTCGGTTCACCGTCGGTTCACCGTCGGGATTGGATGCACTTACTGTCATCCCATTTCTCTTACTGCATCCCTGCAGCATTTGAGTTAAGTTAAAATTTTTCATGATGTTAAATATTTTAGTTAATTATTTTTGTTTTCTATCTTTTTCAAAGATGCCATCCAATTCCCCTTTTTTAATCTCCTCCTCTTTTTCATCAATCACTTTCAGGAATTCAATGCTTCTTTCTTTGTCATGATATTTTGATTATGTTGTATTCCTTATTGTTTATACGCGTGCGTATGCGCGCTATTTAATTTTCGCTTGCAGCAATTAGGCAAATAGTGCCGCTATTAGTGCATGCGATGCCGCTCCCGCGATAATTCGAGGAAGTGCTTCTCCTATTCTATTCAGTAGTTCATCCGTACCATCTTCAGCGACTTTCTCTATTAATTTAGAGAAAAACTTCTTCATTCCCTTAATCAAAGGAGCGTTAGGTTCTTCTTCTATCCCAGCTGCAATCAACTCTCCCATTAATGCTGCTCGTGTTTGCTCCGGTACATATTCCACGTATAGCGCAGACATAGCCTCCGGAGTCATCTTAACTAAGTCCCGATTAAACGATCCATCTGTTACGAACCCCAAAGAACGCAATTTATATTTCAAATGATCTATTAATAGCGGGTTATCTATATCAATGCCTATCATCTTGTCCGAGCCTGTCAAGAAACGTGGTTTGGACAATGCTTCAATAAGCGCTTTATCCACATCAAAACCTTGCTCACGGCTAAGTGCGGATGCATATATCAAGTTACGTGCTTTAGAACTGGTCACATGCAAAGCTTGTACTACTTCATAAGCTTGTGGATTCATATTTATCAGTCCAAGATCTTGCATAGCCTTGAACATCATATTATCCACATCACGCTTACTCATACTGCCGAACGATGGTCTGCGGTACTGTTCCAATAACTCAGCCAATACTTCTTTGGCTTTTTCCTCTTTCCCGTCGAACGAAGCCGCTTCGATTTTTGGTAAATTAATCATATTGTGTTTTTACAAGTTTTTAGTTTGGGTTATTATCTCTTTCTTCTCTCTCTTTCCAAGACTGATCTTCTTCTTGCTCAACTCCTGATATATCTTCTGTCAAGGTTACCTCTAACTTCACCAAAAGCCTATATAACTCGTGATATTGCATCAATGCATTGGTGAAAGTCATCTTTTCGCCGTTATCTTCTTCTATATCTAATGCATAGCACAAAAAGACATTAGATGCTTTGACTAAGAAATCATGAAGATCACCTAATAGCTTTTTAGTCTCCTCCGGTAAAAGTTTGGTATTCTTCATACAACCTACATATACCATTAGAGGTTGCAGTCTCTCATATGTCTCACTAGCCAATAACTTAGACTCCTCTTCTTTGATTCTTTTTAATGCATAACTTTGGAACGGAAGATATAATTCATCAAGAATTTCCATCTGCGATTGAATCTCCCGTAGTACAAGTTCTGTTGCATGGGATTGTGCATTCCTGTCTTTCTGATGATTTTCTATTGTGTGAATCATTACTGTCAGAACAACAAATGCTATAACATTCAACATTCCAGCTATGCCGGCTATATAATCACCAAATTCAGACCAGCGTTTGTGGTCTGATGATATGCCTCCACAAAAATAGCACATGTACAGAATAATAGATGCGGAAATCAGTCCAGCAATCAGCACGACAAAGACTCCAATAAGAACCTTTGCCTTGTCTAAAGACTTCCACCATCCTTTAAACTTTGCACATATTTTCTTCTCATTTGCCATCTTCTTATCTCGCTTTGCTCAAACGATTTTTCCTTATCTTTGTGTTTTTTTTATTCGTTTAATTAGTTTTTGGACCATTTGTCATATTGAAAAACAAGTAGATGACACACATTGTGCATCATCTAC
Organism: Paludibacteraceae bacterium; assembly: GCA_017447875.1. Lineage (GTDB taxonomy): Bacteria > Bacteroidota > Bacteroidia > Bacteroidales > Paludibacteraceae > Colicola. The sequence continues at coordinate 5,096 of JAFSMP010000025.1, forward strand.
AAACAGATTAGATCTTTTCATTGCGGACTTGCCGCAGAAAGATTACATAAGTCGCTTCAGGTCTTCAGCTGAAGGAAGCGCGTTTCGGTACATCTCCGGCAACTCGCTCGTGGAATGATAAGTTGCCACTCCCATCGGTTTGCTCATATCTCGCAGCGTAAACTCTACTTCTGTATTATCTTTATCGCGACAGAGCAGAATTCCTATCGATGGATTCTCTTCCGGTAATTTAACCAACGAGTCCAGAGCCGACAAGTAGTAATTGAGTTTTCCGGCATATTCCGGTTGGAACTCGCCGCCTTTCAGTTCGATGGCTACCAAACATCGCATTCTTCGGTGATAGAACAGCAAATCCAATTTGCGCTCCTTGCCGTTCACGATTATACGGTACTGCTCGCCCATAAAAGCAAACTCACCTCCAAGCGACATCATGAAGTTTTTTACGTTCTTCACAATCAGCTCTTCTACATTCAACTCATCCACCAAGTCAGGATTCTCAATCACCAGAAAATCAAGCACATTATCTTCCTTGAAGGTCTGCATCGCTACTTGGCGTTGCTTCTCGTCAGGAATGGTAAGCGCAAAATTACTCGGCATCGAACCTTGCAGATGATAGAGATCCGTAGCAAGAAGTTGATGTAATTGCCGTTTACCAATAAAATCTCTGGCTGCTTTCCGTACATAAAACCAACGTTCGGCATAATCCTCAACCTGCGAAATAATATCGATATGTAGGGTAAATCCAACTCGTAAGAAAGACTCAATATCTGCTACATCTAATTCGTTCGCCATTGGCGAACATTTTGCATCGTCTATTTCGTTCGCCAGTGGCGAACGCTTTACAATTGGCTGTTTTTTTGCACTTTCCATTTCGTTCACACCCTGCGAACGAATTATGTTCGGCAGTGCCGAACGAAAGTCGATGAGCTCAATTCTCTCCACTACCGGCACTACAGCAAACGTACTTTCTGCTTGCGGTTCGAACACCGGTTGCCAAGCCTCATAGAACAAACGCATCTTACGCATATTGCCTTCAGAGAATCCTGTTAGTCCGGGCATTTCTTGCTGCAACTGGTTGGAGATGTTCTTGAGTGCTCCACTGCCCCACTTCGCATTGCGCGTGTTGAGCGATATAAACTTGCCTACTGAGTAATACAGACGCAAGGTCTCACCGTTAGCCAATCTGGCAGCACGATAACGGCAAACGCTAATTGCCTCACGAATCTTCTTTACTTCGTCGATGTAGTTCTGTCGAATTGATTGCTCCATTTGCGAAATTTTTCGCAAAGTTACAACTTTTTTCTGACATATGCAAGTTTTTAGGCAATTATTCGTCCTATACCTCGCTTTTTTCGCTAATCTGTTTGTTTTTCAATATGTCAATGATCGCTTGCCTCGGTTTAAAGTCTCGCTGCCCGACCGCACTATCTATCTCTGTGTTTTTTATCTTATTCTCTTTTCGAGTTCTTTATCCGATCCATTCCCGATCCAATGTCGGTCCATTGTCGCTCCATCTCCGAGAGATAACCAAATTCAGCTTAGTCCTTTTTTACTTGGTCCTTTTTTTATATTTTTGCTTTGCACTTTCTGAACTTTCGTTATGGTTGGAGCTGGTTATTACCTGGATATTAGCTACCTATTTCCTGGCTATTCTCCTTTCGTCTCCACAACTTCATCTATCTCATCACCCATTTTATTCACCCATTTCATTTTTTGCGTGAAACTTTGGAACTTTGATACTTTCGCCTCAATGTGCTTACTTACAGCCATTTACAAAGAAATTCCAAAGTATCAAAGTTTCATCCGTCATTTCATCTTTTCAGCTTGGTCCTTTTCACTCCACTTGGTCCTTTTTTATATTTTTGCTTTGCACTTTTGCATTTTTGGCACTTTTACATAGTTTTCTGGACATACTGAAAAATGAGAAAATGTACATATATCGCAAAACTTCCAAGTAAAACACCACAATTCTTCAAAGTAAAATGCCGCAATTCTTCAAAATAATTTGCATAATTCATTTATTTTTAGTAATTTTGCAGCCGATTTACTAAAACTATCAATTATGGAGTATTACAATCGTGTTTCAGATCGCCAAATTCAAATGTTATTAGAGGCGATGGGTGCAGTATTAATCGAAGGTCCCAAATGGACTGGAAAAACAACGACTGCTGAACAGTATGCCAAATCTGTTATCAAACTACAAGACCCTGATATGCGGGAAAACTATATGGCTTTAGCAGCAAGTCGTCCTTCGATGTTATTACATGGGGAAACACCGCGTCTCATTGATGAATGGCAGGATTTACCTGTTCTTTGGGATGCCGTTCGCACAATGGTAGATAACCGACAAGCTGTTGGACAATTCATTCTTACCGGCTCTAATTCTGTCAAAAAAGAGCAAATTCATCATTCCGGTACAGGACGCATCGCACGAATGAGAATGCTTCCCATGAGCCTTTGGGAGTCCCACGAAAGTAATGGCAGTATTAGTCTGAAACAACTTTTTGACTCTCCGCAAATGGATATAGAAGCCGTTAGCCAGTTGACCATCGAACAACTTATCTACGCGGCATGTCGCGGCGGATGGCCAGCGGCAGTAATAACATCCAATCATCAGGCGGCACTTGCCATAGCACATCAATATGTTCAATCAGTATGCGACACGGATATATCCACCATAGATGATGTTCAACGCAACTCTAAACTGACGAAGCTGATTTTGCGTTCTTATGCTCGTAATATATCCACCTTAGCAAAGACCACTATCATGTTGCAAGACGTCGTTGCTTCGGATAAAATCGAGTGCTCTCGAACCACTTACGACGAATATGTAGATGCACTAGAGCGACTCTTTGTTATCAATGACATAGATGCATGGTGCCCTGCTATTCGTAGTCGAACTGCGCTTCGCAGTGGAGCCAAACGAGCATTCTGCGATCCTTCGATTGCTGTGGCACTACTCGGCTTAACGCCGGAAGCAATGCAGATGCAATTCAAGACATTCGGCTTTATCTTTGAGCAACTATGCATCCGCGATCTGAAAGCATACACGATAGACCTCTATTCCGATGTGTCGTATTACAACGACCGTTATGGTCTTGAGGCAGATGTAGTTCTGCATCTCGGTGATGGCAGATATGCACTTATCGAATGCAAGCTTGGCAGTAGCGAGATTGAAGACGGAGCTGCACATTTGGTAAAGTTACAGGAACTTATCCGAGAGCACAATCGTACGGAAAAGCAAATGCCTATCCGTGAACCGGATTTGCTGATAGTGCTTACCGGAGGAATGTACGGCTACCGTCGAAAAGATGGCGTATATGTCATTCCTATCGGATGTCTGAAAGATTAGTTTCATCTCTCATTTCTCAGTATGTCAATGATCACTCCGGCTCGTTGTTAAGCAGCGAGCCGCTGCTTTTGTTATATATCACCAACTCTCAATCAAATTAGCGATTTCGGTTGCCCATTGGTCATTGAGACACAACGAACAAAACGGATCCGGTTTTTCCCGTATCTCCCTATCCATAATTAGCTATGATCGTTTTTGTCATGGTTGTGTGTTTTTTCTGTTATTGTTCTATTTTTGCTTCTTTACAACAACTAGTGTCATAAAAAAACAAATTCTCAATCTTTGTGATCAAGAATTTGTAGAGTATCTGTTATTTTCGGTGATAAATTTTATCGCATCAAATCCGCTAAAGTGATTTCGTTCTGTACGATGCTGCTATGAGTGTTACGTTTCAGCCCGTAACTGGTGACCAACGTTAGGCGAATGGACTTGCGGGATTCTGCATGGTTTTGAAACTGAAGAATGCGATTTTCAATCTTATTTCTCTCTGCATCATCCATCTCATATTCCGAACGGCTGAACTTCATCTCGCATATATTCACACACCTGTCCGCACGATATTCGGTTTGAGCAAACAATTTGAAGATAAATTGCTGAAATTTGTAAATTTTTATCGTTTTCAGCAATCTATTGTGCATTTTTTTGCTCGCGGTTAGCCTATTACTCTACAAATATCTCAATCTGTCAAAGATCTTTTTGCCTCCGTTTTAAGCCCTGAGGCTGGGCTATATATACATACACAAAAAGCGTAGACCTCGTGTTGCTTATTCATCAACAGAGGCCTTCGCATTGCCTAAAGGGTCAAATAAACAACAGGAAACCTACGCCGATATGACAAACCGCTTACCAAAATACGGTAAGGCGGGGTATTATCGTCATACCCATAGGCATCTATTGGTTACTTTGCTTCTGACCCTTTTGACGAAAGTTGCGAAGTTTCTGTCGATCAAACACAAAGCGTCAATAAACGCTATTTCAATACATTTTGAATCCCACTATCCCTCTTCCCGAAAGAAGATCGGCGTAGATAGAATCCTTAATTTGAATACATGCGCGTACACGTGTGTTGCGCTTTGCACCCAAACTGGCTGCAAAGTTACAAAAAAAATATCAAATACGCAAGTTTTTTTGCATTTTTCTGCAATTTTTCTTCTTTTTGCCTCAAAATCGTCCTTTTTTCTTCCATTTCCCGGAATCATATTCCGGCATTATTAAAACTATCATTCTCATTCGCATTACGTTCGCATTACGGACGTCCCTGCAGGGTGTTTGTTATTCTGCGCTTTTTGCACTTAAATCCGCAGGTTGCAATATTTTTGTTCGTATTTTCTAAAATCACGGGATATATACGTAGTATATATAGGGTTGGGTGGGATACACGATAGGTACTTGATACCTCCATGATTGGTTCTTTCTATCTTCTTATATTGGTTCTATATTCTATTTAGCTTCCATTTCCGCGACCATCTCGCGACCATCCTGTACATCACTGATGGGTCGTTATCTCTCGATAATGGATCGGGAATGGACCGGCCATACACGCACAAAAAAGCGGTAATACCTTGATTACTGATATTACCGCTTTGTATGAACTATTTCTTTTTTCTGATTACAGAACAGTCAATGCTACCTTCTTACCCATCCCTGCGAAAATCTGAAAGATGGAAGATAAGGACACATTACTATAACCGTGCTCCAATCGGGAAATAATTGTAGTAGGGGTGCCCGATTGAGCGGCTAACTCTTTTTGAGTCATACCGGCCTGAAGTCTTTGTTCCTTCAAGATCTCACCTATGCAGAATGCCTCAGCATCAGCCTCAAACTGCTCACGCTTTGTGGTGCCTCGTTTTCCATACTCGACATCCAGCAATTGGGAGAAATCCGTGCATTGCATCAAGTCTTGTTTGTGTTGTTCAGTCATTATCGTGCCTCCTTCTCTTTAAAATATTCGTTTTTTAATCTCTCCGCCCTCGCAATTTGATTCGGTGGAGTCTTTTGGCTCTTCTTTTGAAAACCATTAAACAAAACTACCAAGTTTCCTTTGTCAAAACAGCAGAAGAGTTTGTGCGGTATAGAATGTGACGAAGTGATTGTCATAAAAGATGATTTTCCTATGGTACCGGCATATTTGCAATGATTTTCGTTGCAAAATTACAACTTTTTTACGACATACGCAAGTTTTTGGGAAGAAAACTTAAAATTTTCTTCATTTTGTCGCTATAATGCCTAAAAGGGCATAAAAAAAAGTGTCTGCATTATTGCAGGCACTTATCGAGGGCGGAGCGGAGGGCATCGTGGTCGAGATGCTGACCGATGAAGACGAGTTTTTGCATTCGGTCGCCGTATTGGTCATCCCAGTCGTGCCGCAGTTGGGCGTCGTCCGCCATGAGTTGCATCAGTTCTTCGCGCGGCATAGTAGCGAACCACTCTCCGGCTTTGCGGAGATTAAACTGGTGTCCTGCCTGCTCGAAGAGATAACACATGTCATACTCTTCCGCAAAATAACACATACCCTTGCAGCGGATGACATTCTTGGGCCAATGCGCCGCGACGAACTCATCGAACATCCCTAAGTCAAACGGCTTACGCGCGTAATATACATAGGTGTCGATGCCAAATTCCGCCAGATGGTCATGCCCCTCATGATCATGGTCGTGGTGATGGTGATGCTCATGCTCGTCATGATCATCATCTTCTTCATCGTCATCATCATCATGATGATGTTCATGGTGGTGACTTGCATCCTCTACCTCCCGGATCCAAGCGGCAGACGTAGCGGTGCGGTCGAAGTCAAAGAGACCGGTATGGAGGATGCGATCAAAGTCCACATCGCAGAAATTGGTCTCGATGATCTGCGCCGTAGGTTGGATACCGCGAATGATGGCTTTGATGCGCGCCAGTTCTTCGGGTGTCACCTCCGCTGCTTTATTAAGCAGGATGATATTACTGAACTCGATCTGCTCAATGACGAGTGCTGCGAGGTCCTCTTCCTTAGGAATATAATGCGCCAGCGCATCTCCTCCATCAAACTCATCGCGCAGACGCAGGGCATCTACGACCGAGCAGATACAATCCAGTGTCGGGATGGGGTCATCGGAGATGGGTACCATCTGCCGGTAAGAACAGATCGTCTGGGCGATAGGAGCGGGTTCGCAGATACCACTTGCCTCGATTACGATATAGTCGAAGGCTTTCTGCGCACACAGGTCATGGAGCTGTTGGATAAGGTCCATCTTGAGTGAGCAGCAGATACAACCGTTCTGCAGCGCCACGAGGGAGTCATCCTGTTGGCTTACTACCCCGCCCTTCTGAATGAGCGACGCATCGATATTCACTTCACCGATATCATTGACGATAACGGCGAAGCGAATACCTTTTTGGTTAGTCAGGATACGGTTGAGCAACGTCGTTTTGCCGCTACCCAGATAACCCGTGATTAATAAAACCGGGATGTTATTTATTGTATGCTGCATAGTCCGCGTAATATTTCTCTACAAAATCATTCTGTCCGTATCGTTCGCAGGTCTGCAGGACGTATCCGAGGATAGCAGACTCCCGATCGATGGTCGATTTGATGGCATTACGTTGCGTGCGGTCGAGGGCTTGTGCAAACCGGATATACTCGACGCAGTTATTCGCCACTTTCTCCATGATCGCCAGCGCTTTCTCGTCTTGCTTGAGCAAGAAATACATCGATGCCATCGAAGCGGAGGTGTAGTCATAGGGGATGTTATATCCCGGCAGTTGCTCTTCGGAATAGTCAAGTACCTCGAGTGCCTTGTCGCGTTGGTTCTCACGGATAAGTTGTTCCGCCAGTTGGGCGAACATCATCCGGTGGGTACGGCACATACGCATGAGGTTCTCGTCAATATAGATACCCGGGATATTCATGTTTCCGTACGCGAACTTATGCATCATGTTGTCGTACATGAGTTCGGTATTGACGCGCGGTTGTCCGTCGCGACTGCGGGTCGGCGTGATACGATACGCCAGACCGGTAAGTTCCATATAGGGTTCGAGTCCCAGATAGTAGTCATTACCTACGGTAGCGCAGAAATACATGGGTCGTTGCCATTTGTTGGTGGACAACATCTCCATGATCATCATCTCCGAGCGCGTGTACATACGTTTCTTCTTAATGAGTATCTGCTGCCCGTCCGGCGTCTCCACGAAGAGCTGGTCGGAAGGAATATAGTTATCTCCTTCGCGGGTCTTGGTGCGCGGATCTTCGGAACGCAGGAAGTTAAACGCTTTCTCCACGGAGATGGGTTGTCCGAGACGGTTATCGACACGTGCTATCTCATTCTTACCGGGCATGAAATCCTTGTATTCCCATGAGATAGGCAGGGCCGGCGAATCGTAGTACGGACGCTTCATCTGCGAGATATACCAGTCCGTCTGCAGGTACGAGAGGTTACAAACACGGATGTCGGTACCTACCTCTTCCACCTCTTGGTTGTACCAAAGCGGGAAGGTGTCGTTGTCACCGTTCGAGAAAAGGATGGCATTGGTCTCGCAGGACTTGAGGTAGTTCGCTCCGAAGTCACGACAACTATAACGCTGTGAACGGTCATGATCATCCCAGTTTTGAGATGCCATAAGCGCCGGAACACCTAAGCAGAAAATGAACATTATTGCTGCTACGAGCGCCTTTCCGCTTTCGGACTTGAGATAGGTATTGATCCAATCAATGAGAGCCAAAACACCGAGACCGATCCAGATACAGAAGGCATAGAAAGAGCCTGCGTACGCATAGTCTCGTTCACGCGGTTGATACGGCGTTTGGTTAAGATATATCACGATTGCGAGGCCTGTGAGGAAGAAGAGCAGGAAGGTCAACGTGAAGTTCTTCCATCCTTCTGCCTTACCGTCTTTATCGCGTTTGTTACATTGCCAAGCGATACCGATGATACCCAGCAGAAGCGGCAGGAAATAATAGACATTATGTCCTTTGTTCTCCTTCAGTTCGGTAGGCAGCAGACTCTGGTCTCCGAGCATTGCATTATCGATGAACGGAATACCGGAGATCCAGTTACCTTTGGTGATATCGCCATACGACTGGATATCATTCTGCCGGCCGACGAAGTTCCACATGAAATAGCGCCAGTACATGAAGTTGACCTGGTAGCGGAAGAAGAACCGCATGTTCTCTGCGAAGGTCGGACAGTATTCCGTCTTCTGCTGACCGCAGTACTCGTAACGGACGCGTTTGCCTTTGATATCCGCCCACTCTTTATATGCGCCCACATGACTGCCCTGACCGGAGTACATACGCGGGAAGAGCATGCAGAACTGCTTCATATAGACGTAACTGTTCTTGTATCCGGTTACCACATAACGGTCTTTCTCCCCTTCTTTCTTGGGAGCCGGCGCATACTGGGCATGCCCTTTCTTCTCCACCGGGATGCAGATATTGCCTTCCACGCGCAGTTCAACCGGTGCATTGTACGTCTGACCATAGAACAAAGGTCGGTCACCGTACTGCTCGCGGTTCAGGTAATACTTGAGCGAGAAGACATTATCCGGACTGTTCTGGTCCATCGGCGTGTCCGCATTGGAGCGGATGACAAGCGCTGCATAAGAACTGTAACCGATGAGGATGACAGTAAGCATCAGCACGGCGGTGTTTGCCCAACGCCACTCACGTTTGCGGGTGTACCATATCGCCCATGCGAGCAGAGCTACGGTGAGAACGATGGCTACCGCCAGACCCGTGTTAAACGGGCAACCGAAGCCGTTGACGAACAGCAGTTCGAACCAACCGAGTACGGTCGGATAACCCGGGATGATACCGTACAGGATCACCAGCAACACCGCACACGAGGCAAGGAAAGCGTAGAACAGTCCTTTCCACGAGAACTCGTACCGGCGGAAATAATAAACAAGACCGATCGCAGGGATGGTCAAGAGGTTCAGCAAGTGAACACCGATACTCAGACCCATGAGGTACGCGATAGCGATGAGCCATTTGTCACTACCCTCTTCGTCCGCCTGCTCGTCCCACTTGAGGATAAGCCAGAACACGACGGCGGTGAACAGCGACGAGGAGGCATAGACCTCGCCTTCCACGGCCGAGAACCAGAAGGTGTCGGAGAAGGTGTACGCGAGTGCTCCTACCGCACCGGCACCGAGGATGCCGATACCTTTCCATAACGCGTCGGGTTGCACCAGTTTTTTCGCCAGCGCCGTGATCGTCCAGAAGAGGAACAGGATCGTGAACGCGCTCGCTAATGCCGACAAGGCATTGACACACATCGCCACATGCGAGGTGTCCGACGCAAACAGACTAAAGAAATGCCCCATGAGCATGAAGAACGGTGCTCCGGGCGGGTGACCTACGTCCAGCTTCCAGGCGCTGGAGATGAACTCTCCGCAGTCCCAGAAAGAAGCCGTAGGCTCCATCGTAAGGAGATACGTGGCAGCTGCGATCGCAAAGACGATCCATCCGCACAGCGTATTCCATAATTTGAATTGTTTCATTTTATGTTGATTTTTATGTTTTAGGCCGTTTTTAGGCAATTTGGGTGCAAAATTACTACAAATATCTCAAATTTCAAAATTCAAAATTCAAAATTTTACTAAATGATACTATTTTTCAAAAAAAGTTCGAGCGCACTTGCGTATATAAAAAACTTTTTGTATCTTTGCGGGCTTTTTTGTGATTTTATAGTCAAAAGTCGAAAGAACAAAGTCGAAAGAACAAATAAAAACATATACAAAAATGATTAAAGTTGGAATTATTGGATGCGGCTTCGTGGGAGGAGCCTTGAAAAACTGGTTGGAGAACAACAACCCAGAGTGCAAATTATTTATCAGTGACCCGTACAAGGGGTACAATGATGATTTGAGCGACATCGACATCGCATTTTTGCAGATTCACGTACCGACGGAAGAAGACGGTACGCAGGACTTGCGCTTGATGACCGAACTGATCAAGAACCTGCCGGACGTACCGGTGTTTGTTCGTACGACGATTCTGCCGGGTACAAGTGCGCGGTTGACCAAAGAGACCGGACATAACGTGTATTACATGCCGGAGTTCTTGACCGAACGTACGTTCATCGAGGACTTTAACAAGCAGACCATGGTCTTCACCGGCGCGCAAGACCTGCTGACGAAGATCTTCGTAGGTAAGAAATTCACCGTCATGAGTCCGCTGGAGGCTGAGTTGACGAAGTACATGCACAATGTGTTCGGTGCGTACAAAGTGACCTACTTCAATGCTTGCAAGGAGTATTGCGAGAAGATGGGCGCCGACTGGCGCAAGGTGCATACAGGCGTGCTGCTGTCGGGTTATATCAATGACACGCACACCTATGTTCCGGGTCCGGACGGCAAGTACGGCTACGGCGGTAAGTGTTTCCCGAAGGATGTGAACGCATTTGCAGAAATGACCAAAGGTACGTCGCTTGGTACACTTCTCGAACATCTCCATGAGTTGAATGTACACTTCCGTGGTGTAGAAGAACACATTTAAGTCGAAAGTCGAAAGATAAAAGTCGAAAGCATAATGAAAATAGCAGTTGCAGGAACGGGGTATGTAGGCCTCAGCATCGCTACCCTACTCGCTCAGCATAACGAGGTGACGGCGGTGGACATCGTGCCGGAGAAGGTGGCGATGATCAATAACCGTAAGTCTCCCATCCAAGACGAGTATATCGAGAAATACCTCGCAGAAAAAGACCTTCATCTGGTGGCGACACTGGATGCCGAAGTGGCGTATAAGGATGCGGAGTATGTGGTGATTGCTGCGCCGACGAACTATGACAGCCAGCGGAACTATTTTGACACGAGTGCGGTGGAGAACGTGATCGAGACCGTGCTGCGGGTTAATCCGAGCGCCATCATGGTGATCAAGTCCACTATTCCTGTGGGGTATACGGAGTCGGTTCGTCGCAAGTACCACTGCGATAACATCCTCTTTTCTCCGGAGTTCCTGCGAGAGAGTAAGGCGCTCTATGATAACCTGTACCCAAGCCGTATCATCGTGGGTACGGTGAAGGGTGATGTTCGTCTGACAGCCGCAGCGGAGCGTTTTGCCGCATTGCTCCAAGAGGGGGCGATCAAGCAGGACGTGGAGGTGCGTATCATGGGTCTGACGGAAGCCGAAGCAGTCAAACTGTTCGCCAACACCTATCTGGCGCTGCGTGTCAGCTATTTCAACGAACTGGACACCTACGCGGAGATGAAAGGTCTGAACACGCAGGACATCATCGACGGCGTATGTCTTGACCCGCGTATCGGTACGCATTACAACAACCCCTCGTTCGGTTACGGTGGCTACTGTCTGCCGAAAGACACGAAGCAGCTCTTGGCGAACTACCAGGATGTGCCGGAGAACTTGATCGAAGCAATCGTAGAGTCCAACCGCACGCGTAAGGACTTTATCGCCGACCGCGTATTGGCGAAAGCCGGGTATTATGATTACTACCACAAGGGTCAGTTCGATGCCAGTCAGGAACATGCCTGCACAATCGGAGTGTATCGATTGACGATGAAGTCGAACAGCGATAACTTCCGTCAGTCGAGTATCCAGGGCATCATGAAACGTGTGAAAGCAAAGGGTGCGCAGGTGATCATCTACGAACCGACCTTGGAGAACGGGACAACGTTCTTCGGGTCGCTTGTGGTGAACGACATCGACGAGTTCAAGCGTCGCAGTCAGGCGATCATTGCCAATCGGTACAATGCGGTATTGGATGACGTAAAAGACAAAGTGTATACACGCGACATATTCCGTCGCGATTAACGGATGGCAGAGAAGGTCGAACATATCGGGAAGCGAGAGATCGCATGGAGTTATATCGGCACGGCATTTATGATCGGTGCAGGAGTGATTCTGCTGCCGTTCATCTTGCATAAGATGCCGCAAGAGACGGTGGGAATCTGGAATATTTTCCAGACCATCACGGCTTTGGTTCTCCTGCTCGATTTCGGTTTTCGGCCTACGTTTGCGCGCAATATCAGTTATATCTTCTCGGGCGTAAAGAACTTGCAGAAAGAAGGTGTGGCTCACACAACGGCGGATGCAGAGGTGAATTATAGTCTGCTCAAAGGTACGATTGTTGCTATGCGACGTTTCTACCGATGGATAGCAATCAGTGTGTTTGCCATTTTAGTTACAGCCGGCACGGCTTATTTCTGGTATATCTTGCAGAAGTATTCCGGAGACCGACAAGATGCCATGATTGCATGGATATTGTTGATTGCCATCAACTGCTACAACCTGTACACCTTCTACTACGATGCGCTGCTGACCGGCAAAGGATATGTCAAACGTATCCAGCAGATCAATATCATCAGTCAAGCAGTTTATATCGGATTGGCTATTGGATTGATTTATGCCGGTTTGGGCTTGATCGCTATTGTATGTTCACAATTACTATCCACCATCATTCGACGATGGATGGCATATCGGACTTTTTTTAAGCCGGAGATGCAGGCTCTGTTGGAAGAGGTCACTCCACAGGACCATAAAGATATTCTCAAAGCCATCAGTCCGAATGCTATCAAAATTGGTCTCACTTACTTAGGTGCCTTCCTTATCACCCGTTCTGCGATGTTGGTAGGTTCGGCTTACCTGACGCTTGAGCAGATAGCTTCGTACGGTATCACGATTCAAGTGATGGACGTGCTGTCACGCTGCAGTCAAGTGCTGTATATTGCTTATACACCGCGGTTGGCGCAGTGCCGGGCAGAGAACGACATTCCGCAATTACGCCGCTATTATATCCTGTGCAAAGCCACTTACATCGGTATATTCCTGTTAGGCGGTGTCCTGTGGATATTCTTCGGAGATTGGGCTCTTCGTTTGATTAGAAGCAACACCATGTTCCTGGCTACTCCCATGTTATTGTTAGCCTTGATAGCAGGTTTCTTGGAGAGCAATCATGCCCTATCGGCAGGCTTTATTATGGCAGATAACAGGATTCCGTTCTTTATTCCGTCATTGGTCAGCGGAGCTGCTACATTCATCTTATTGTGGGTCTTCTTAGGTCCGTGTCACTTAGGTGTATGGGCATTGATTTTAGCACCGGGCATCGCCCAACTGGCGTACCAGAACTGGAAATGGCCGAGTGTAGTCATAAAAGAATTATGGAGAAAATGAATACATATTCTTATCATATTTTTGCCCCCTACCGGGTTTGTCCTTTGGGCGCGCATGTGGACCATCAGCATGGTCTGGTGTCGGGTTTTGCAATAGACAAAGGTGTGGATCTATGGTTTAATATCACGCAAGACGGAAGTGTGAAGTTAACAAGTCGCACGTTCCCGGGAGAGGTGAATATCCGCATAGATGACAAGACGCGAGTGAAGGAAGGTAACTGGGGAGATTATGTGCGTGGAGCCAAGTATGCATTAAGCAAACGCTTTGTGCTTCAGCACGGTATAGAAGGAGAGATCGCGGGTTCCTTACCTATCGGAGGATTGAGTAGTAGTGCTGCAGTCTTGATTGCTTATGTGATGGCATTTGCAAAGGCTAATGCGATCACTTTAACGAAGATGGAAGTGATTAAGATTGCTTCGGAAGCGGAACGCGAGTATATCGGTTTAAATAACGGCATCCTGGACCAAGCCTGCATTGCGTTGGGCGAACAAGGCAAACTGCTCTTTTTGGATACAGCGACCGAACAATACCGGTTGATTGAACCCGGCGAGGACTTGGGTAAATACGAGATTGCGATCATCTTCTCGGGTTTGACGCGGAATCTGGTGAATAGCGATTATAACCTTCGGGTGAGCGAATGCAAGACCGCAGCATGGTGCATGCAGGCGTATAAGGATCAACCCATCAAACCGTTTGATCAGACCTTCCTGCGCGATGTGCCGTATGAGATGTACGAGGCAACACGAGACCGTATGCCGGTGCGTTTTGCCCGTCGTGCGGAACATTTCTATTCGGAGCACAAGCGTGTGCGCAAGGGCGTGACGGCATGGGAGAGCGGTAATATCGAGTTTTTCGGACAACTGGTCAAGCAGAGTTGCGAGAGTTCGATTCATAACTATGAATGCGGTAGTCCGGAGTTGATTGCTATCTACACGCTCCTTAAAGATATGAAGGGTGTATACGGCGGTCGGTTTAGCGGAGCGGGATTCAAAGGCGCGGTGATAGCACTGGTGGATTCGGCATACAAGCAAGAAGTGGAGGAACAGATCACTCGTGCATATCTGGCGCAATATCCGGAATATAAGAAGACGTTTGGTATTTATTGGGTACATTCGACCGATGGAGCCCGATTTATAGAAGCATGAAAACAATAGTGATAGCTGCAGGATATGCGACGCGTTTGGGTGACTTGACGAAGAACTTCCCCAAACCGCTGTTGAAGATAGGAGACAACACTATCTTAGGTCGTCTCTTGGACGATATCGATCCTATTGCGGCTATTGATGAACATATCATCATCACCAACCATCGTTTTGCTCCGATGTTCGAAGCATGGGTGAAAGAGCAACATTATCGCAAACCGATCACTATCGTAGATGACGGCACGACGAGTAACGAGACGCGTCTGGGTGCGGTAGGTGACTTGCTGTATGCGATGGAGCATTTGACATTGAACGACGACCTGCTGGTAGTAGCGGCAGACAACCTGCTCTTCTTCCATTTTCAGGAGTTTGTGGATTTTGCCAAAGCCAAGCAGACGAGTTGTATCATGTACCATGAGCAACCGTCGATCGAGAAGTTACAGCGGACGGGAGTGGTAGTGTTGGATGAGCATAATAAGGTGCTGGAGATGGCAGAGAAGCCGCAGCAACCGAAGACGCATCATGCGGTACCTCCATTCTATCTGTATATGCAAAAGGATCTTGAATTGATCCGTCATGCCTTAGAGAACGGATGCGGAAACGATGCTCCGGGAAATCTGGCGCATTACCTGGTGGAGCACACGACGATGCATGCCTGGCCAATGAACGGAGGACGATTTGATATAGGCAGCCTCGACACCTATTACGAGGCCTGTGAGAAATACGGGAAATAAGAAGATGAATCAGACGACTGGAAAAAGACTGGCAAAAAACACGGCATTCATGTATATTCGCATGTTTGTGCTGATTGTTGTGTCTTTTTACACCTCCCGTGTCGTTTTGCAGCAGTTGGGAATAGAAGACTATGGTATCTACAATCTGGTAGGCAGTATTGTAGCTATGCTCAATTCGCTTCGCACGCTCTTTGCCTCCTCAACGCAACGTTACCTTAATTTTGAAATGGGTCAAGGCAACGAGCATCAGTTACGGTTGGTTTTCAATCTGAGTATCTATATCAACCTCTGCATTGCCTTCCTTTTTGTGGTGCTGGCTGAAGGAATCGGTATCTGGTTTTTTGCCAATGAGATCAATATAAGCGCAGACAGGATGCAACCGGCCTTCATCCTCTTCCAATGCGTAGTCGTCATTGCCGTCTTGGGTCTGATCACCTCTATATTGGATGCGGAGATTATAGCCCACGAGCATATGAATTTCTATGCCGTTTTGGCGATTGCAGAGAGTCTGATGAAGTTAGGTGTTGCTTTTCTACTAAGTCGTGCTCCGTTTGATCGCTTGGTATTCTACGGCTTGCTGCTATTAGGAGTCAGCGTGACCGTCATCCTGATCAATCTCATCTATTGCCGTTGGCATTTCCCGGAAGTGAGACTGCAGCGAGTATGGGATAAAACCTATTTCAAGAAGATGACGCAATTCGCCGGATGGAATTTCCTGGGTAACACCGCTTATGCCGTGACGCAGAACGGATTGAACATGATCTTGAATGTTTTTGGCGGAGCCGTGGTGAATGCAGCGCGAGGTATTGCCTTCCAAGTGAGCGAAATTACCAAACAATTCCTTATCAATATCAACACCGTGATGACTCCGTACAGTATCAAAGCATATGCAGCTGAGCGACATGAGGAATTTAAGAAAGCTATTTTCATCTCCTCAAAGATTCTATTCTATGTACAATTAATGCTGACTATTCCGTTAACCTACTTGACGCCGTGGGTTTTACAAGTTTGGTTAGGTCAGGTACCTGAATACGCTGTTGTTTTCCTGCAGTTGACACTTGGCATCACGCTTATTCGTTCCATACACGGTCCGATCGATACTATTTTCAAGGCCTATGGGGACATCAAATATTATCAGATAGCAGAAGGAGTCATCCTTACCCTACCCTTATTGCTGGGTTATATTGTCTTACGTCTCGGTGCGCCCTATGCTTCCGTTTTCATATGCTGCATTGTGATGGAAACGGTCAATACAGGTGCTATCTTGCTTCTTGCAAACAAGATTGCAAATTTTGACAGCAAGACCTATTCCCTCCGTGTTCTTGGTCCGGCATGTGTCTGCTTAATGGTGGCAGTCGGACTATTGTATATTAACAATCAGACGACGTCATGTGGCATTCAGATGGTATGGAGTCTGATCAGTATGGCAGCATGTACTGCTATATGGTGGTTTGTAATGCTCAGTAAAGAAGAACGGGCAAGTATTCAATCTTTAATACCGCATCATTATGCTACTCATGGCGAAAGATAAACTGGTCACAAGCATCCTGCTATTGGCATTACTGACGCTGTTTTTTATAGCGCCGGAGTGGCAGTTAGTCACTACATTCGGCATGTGGTTATGCGTTGTGCTGTATAGTTTGCGAAATATCCAAGAACGACTTTTACTGCTACTTCTTCAGGTCACTCTCTTCACGTTTCTCATGACCCGTCTGATGTTGCCTGAGATCTTTACTACAAGCTATATTAGCGAAGATGCCACCGGAACGATTCGTACGTTTGCGCCAGACACCATCCGCTTCATCTATACGACGCTATCATTAAGTATTTGCAGCTCGTTTGCGGGCTACGCGATGATTGCTCAGAAAAGTGACGAAGCGCTCACGCTCTATGACACCTCCACGGCGTATGTGGAGAAGATCCGTCTTATCAGCAAAATATTATCTTACGGATGCGCCGCGTTCTACTCGCTGCTGTTTGTGGAGAAGATGCTGTTTGTAATTCAAAACGGTTATTTTGAGATGTACGCAGAGTTTGATAGCCAAATGCCGGGTGTCGTCCATAAATTGGCTTCTCTGTATAAACCACTGCTCTTCCTGTTTTTAGCTACTTTCCCCGATAAACGGGAAGCCCGTATTCCGCTCTTATTCTATTTCGTTGTAGAACTGTTATCCTTGGGTACCGGTAGTCGTACCGTATTCATGCTAGCCCTATTATTCTTAATCTTTTATCTGATGCTACGAAACCGTATCTCTCCGGATGATCCGTGGCTGACCCGCAAACATATGCTGGTGATACTTGCCGGAGCACCGATCCTGCTCGTGGGCATGTTTCTGATAGATTTTATTCGAGCCGGTAGAGAGATGATAAATGGAGAACTTTTCGATATGTTCGTCAATTTCTTTTACCAGCAAGGTACCAGTGCACAAGTCATCGGTCTAAGTTACGAGATGAACGACATCTTAGGTAATCGTATCTTCTCCTTCGGTCAGATCATTGATAATTTCAATAAGAATTTTGTATTCCAGTTAATGGGTACTGCTGTCGAGTATCGTCCGCAGACCGAAGAGATGGCAATGTACGGTCATTCCTTATCGAACACGATCTCGTATTATCAGATGTACAATAGTTTCTTGTCCGGAGTCGGTTTAGGTACTTCGTATATCGCAGAAGTGTGGCATGATTTCGGTTACATAGGTCTGATTCTCTGGAATATGCTCTATGGCATCGTGCTCGCTTATATTCCCAGATGGGCAGAGAAAGGCTTATGGCCATGCGCATTCGGACTGATCATGCTGACGGACATCCTCTACGCGCCCCGCGGACACGCCGGAGCGTTTCTGAACGTATTCCTGAGTGTAACCATCCTGTTTACATTTTTATTCATTCATCTGCTTGCCAAACACTCGACCAAATCATGAAAATTCTGATCTTCATTGACCATATGGAAAGCGGAGGAGCAGCCAGAGTAACTTCTATCCTATGCCGCGGGTTGGCTCAGAAAGGCCATGAGATCGTCCTGGCATACGATAGCAATCGGCCAATGGCATATGCGTGCGGAGAAATGACCCGAACGGTAAATACACATGTGGATCGTTACGGGAAGAGTCATGTTGCCGGCATAGTACGGATAGGAAGAAAGATACGACGTTACCGTACCGTCATTCGGGAGACACAACCGGACATCATCCTTGGAGTTGAACCCGAACCGTATCTGCAGGCACTATTAGCGAGCATAGGATCCGGTATCCCGGTAGTAGCTGTGGACCATACATCCTATCGCAGAAAACAACACTGGTTCACAGATTGGATCCGTTGGCATGCCTACCGTTGGGCGGATAAGGTAAGCATCGTCAGTCACACGGATGAGAAGATATTGGGCAACAGGCTACCTAACAAGACCGTGATCTATAATCCTTTGTCATTCGACATATGCCGGACGGAGACGAGAAGAGAGAAGATGATCCTTTGCGTAGGCAGGAAAGATGCATGGAATATCAAAGGTTTTGATCGGATGATGAAGATATGGGATAGCATCCGCAGCCAATATCCGGAATGGGAATTAGTTTTTGCAGGTATAGAAGAAAAAGAACCTGCACCTCAAGTTCGATTCTTAGGACAGGTATCGGATATGAAAAGCCTATATCAGAAAACCGCTATCTTCGTTATGCCCAGCCGTATAGAAGGTTTTCCCATGAGCCTGTTGGAAGCGGCATCTCAGGGCTGCGCATGTCTCTGTTATGCCTTAGGAGGTGTAACGGAAGAAATATTGACCAACGACCAAAGCGGTTTTATCGTGCCCGACAATGACGAAGTTTCGTTTACCGAAAGACTATCAGTATTAATAGAAAACGAAGAAGAAAGAAAACGCTTGTCTTTAACAGCACGCGAACAGATACAATGCATCTCGGAAGAGCGTTTTATTCAGACATGGGAACAATTATGCCATCAACTGAAATGACAAACATACTCATCATAGCAGACGGATATCCCAGTAAGGGTCTTCCCTACTCGGCATTCATCGCCAATATCGCTGAAGAGATGACGCGACAGGGGAAATGCGTATCGGTGATTGCTCCGCAGTCGCTGACCAAACATTGGCTGCGCCATGTACCGTTGGCACCGCGTCATTTCACGCAAGAGGTGGATGGCAAAACAATCCATATCTACCGTCCCTACTCCATCACGGCCGGTGATGGACGTTTCGGATGGTTGACCCGATGGTGCAACCGAATTGTGACTACATTTACGGCACGACGGTTGAAGACACAGGATGCGGTGTATGCTCATTTTTGGCTCAATGCCGTATCAGCGATTCCGTATGTGCATCAAAAGGGTCTTCCGCTGATCGTGGCTACAGGTGAAGATATCATTCCTGTTGAGCAGATCAACGACGCGAAGCGGTCATGGCTCAAGAAGCATACGCAAGCCGTGATATGTGTGAGCGCAAAGAATAAGCAGGAAAGCGTGACCTATGGTTTGGCCGATGAGATCAAATGCCATGTACTGCCGAATGCATATAACCCCACGAAGTTCTATCCGGAAGACGGTTCTGCCATGCGCAAACAATTAAGTATCCAGAAGGATGATTTCGTAGTGGTCTTCTGCGGACGATTTAATGAGCGCAAAGGAGTGTTCCGGGTAGATGCCGCATTGAAACAACTGAATGATCCGCATATCAAAGCCGTCTATATCGGTAGTCCGATGGATAACTGTCCCGAAGAACCGGGCTATGCGCATATCGCGTACAAAGGGCAACTGCCGCATAACGAGATCGTGCATTATCTCAATGCGGCTGATGTGTTTGCTTTGCCCAGTCTGGCTGAAGGATGTCCGAACTCTGTGATTGAAGCGATGGGATGCGGACTGCCGATCATCTCATCTGACCTACCGTTCAATGACGATATTTTAGATGAGAGCAACAGTATACGGGTGAATCCAACTGATGTAGAAAACATCAAGAAAGCCATCTTGACACTTAAAGAAGACGAGGCTTTACGTACAACGTTAGCGAAAGGCGCATATAAAAAAGCGAAAGAACTTCGCATCGAAGAACGAACAAAAAAAATCATACAGATCATCGAACAATGATAATAGCACTCAATTTCATAGCATTACCGGATGAACGCGGTTCAGGCGCATTCCATTACATCCACAACTTGCTGGCTGTCATGGGAGAGTACACACTTAGCGATACGCACTTCATTGTGTATAAACAGAAGCACATACATGCCGAATACATCGGCATGCCTGCCAATGCGGATGTGGAGTTCATTGATGTGCCGACTCTTGGAAGAGGAATCAAACGTATTCTCTTTGAGCAGACCTTGTTCTATCGGTATATCAAGCCCTGCGATGTCTTCTACAGTTATTGTACCAGTTTGCCGTTGTTCGTTCGGGCAAAACGTATATTTACGCTGCATGATGTGTACTACCTCACTAATCCGGAACGCTACAATTGGCTGCAGCGCACCTATCTGACCCTCGTCACGCGCCTATACGTGCGCAGAGCACACGAAGTGCTCACCGTTTCTCAATACAGTTATCGTCAAATAGAGCACTATATCCCTGCGGCTAAAAACAAAATAAAAATCACCTATAATATACTTCCGGCAAGAGAGGCGGATGAGATACCGGTTGAGGTCGGAGACAAACCGTATTTCCTTTTTGTAGGAAGTATCCAACCCAGTAAAAACATCATTCAGATGATTGACGGCTTCACCCGTTTTAACAAGGCTGGCAATTATCAACTCGTTATTGCCGGAAAACCCTTGCACAACTTTGAGCCCATACTCAAGAAAATGGAAGAAACACCGAATGTGCGTTATTTAGGGTATTTGCAGGATGGTCAAATTACCTATCTGTACAAACAGGCAACGGCTGTCGTGCTCCTGAGCCTGTGCGAAGGATTCGGAATCCCGCCCATGGAAGGTTTCCGGTATGGGAAGCCAGCATTGGTAGCCGATGCCACCAGTCTGCCGGAAGTAGTAGGAGAAGCCGGCATCAAAGTCGATCCGTATGATATAAACGCTATTGAGGATGGCTTTAGAAAAGTGTTGAATGAGAAAGACACTTTATGCAAACATATCCCTACGCAATTACAGTTTTTTGATCCCAAACAGTCATGTGAAGTTTGGATGAATAGTTTAGAAATACAGTATGCACCATGAATAAACCTAAAGTCATAGTATTATTGCCCGTTTATCGCAATGACACACCTGCGTACCTGCAGGAATCGGTACAAAGTATGTTACAGCAAAGTTACGAACCGCTTCATATCCTCATCGGCATGGACGGTCCGATGGATAAGGACATGGAACAATGCGTTCGTTCCTTTGAGCAACACGAGAAAGTGACCCTTCTAACCTTTGCACAGAACAGAGGTTTGGCAGCTACGCTGAACGACATGATCCGTTGGGCACAAGAACACGGTTACACCTATTTTGCCCGTATGGACGCAGATGATATCGCCATACCGGAACGGATAGAAAGGCAGATGAACTACTTGCTGGCGCATCCGGATATCGATATCGTCGGTGGTTCGACGAATGAGATAGACGGTAACGGCAAGGAACGACATAAGATCAATCATTATCCGCTCACTCCGGAGGCGTGCTACCGCTATTTTGCCAAACGTAATCCCTTGGCGCATCCTACCGTCATCTTCCGGCAGTCGTATTTTGACAAGACCGGCTGCCTCTATCGCCCGGAGTTCCGGCAAAATCAAGACACCATGCTTTGGTTTGACGGTCTTAAGAAAGGAGCACGCATGGCAAACATCCCCGAAGTGGTACTGAATTTCCGCGTCACGGACGAGTTCTTCTCCAAACGACGCAACGGATGGGAGTACGCCAAAGATATGTTGAAGCAACGCAGAGTCATTAACCGGGAATTGCATTACGGACTCAAGGCATGGATATATGCCTACGCCTTGTTCCTCTTCCGCCTGTCACCGACATGGGTAAAACGACTCATGTACCAAATCATGTAAGCATATGACCCCTTCCAAACGCATAGTAGTCAATACCGCAGCCCAATACACACGTACCATCATTAACGTGGTATTGTCGCTTTATTCAACGCGTCTTATTCTGGCTGCGTTGGGTCAGGCCGACTTCGGTATTTTCTCCTTGGTAGGCGGTGTCATATCTATGCTTTCGTTCATCACCAATGCCTTAGCCCATGTATTCATCGGAGGTGTACTGATGCTTCTATTGGCTGCTATCTATCATCCGGAATTGCATTTCCCGACATTCTTGTACGGTGAAGAAATATTTTTTGCAGAGCTAAACCGTGCAGCACAACTGATAGTCAAATACACTCCCACTTTGCGTATCTCCAATATCGGCAACGTCAGTACCGGTAAGGTCAATCAGAAACAGCGGGCAGCGTGGAGCAAAGAAACGCTTAATGTGATTCAAAAACAGTTTTTCATGGAATAAGAGAACATAGCATGATTAACCGTATTGTGACATATTTCCATCTGAACGGCACAAAGCAAAAAATTGTCCGTAACTTGATCTGGGCGATGACCGGAAAGATAGTGACGCTACTGGGAAGTTTCCTGGTCGGCATCATCGTTGCGCGGTATTTGGGGCCGGAGCAATACGGTATCATGAGTTATGTCATCAGTTATATCGCGATATTCCAAGTGGTAGCCAACTTCGGATTAGAGGGGATTGAGATACGTGAGGAAGCCAAAGAGGGAGCGGATAGAGATGTGCTGGTCGGTACTGCTTTCACCTTGAAATGCCTCTTAGCCATAATAACAATAGGTATCACAGGAGTGACGGTGATGATCACGGAGCAAGAGAGTTACGTACGGTGGCTCATTATGCTCTATTCGATATCTATGGTACTGAACAGTTTCAGCGCAATACGCAATTATTTCACGGCGCTCATATGGAATGAATATGTGGTAAAGACTGAAATCATGCGTACCCTCATCGGTGCCGGAGTAAAAATTGCCCTACTGCTCTGCAAGGCTTCGCTGGTATGGTTTATTGTCGCGCTCCTTTTCGATTCCTTCCTTATCGCGAGCGGATACGTGATGGCGTATCAGAAGAAGATCGCTTCCATTAGGAAATGGCGTATTGACAAAGCGACTGCACGATATTATATCTACCAGTCCTTCCCGCTCTTCTTGAGCGCTGTAATGACCACCGTATATATGAAAGTGGACCAACTGATGATCGGAAATATGCTGAACAAGACCTCCACCGGTATTTATGCGGTAGCCTGCACTTTTGTGGAAATATGTATCTTCATTCCAACGATTCTTTCACAAACGATCACTCCTGTTTTGGTGAACAACTATCAGCAAGACAAAGAGGTGTATCGCGAGAAGGCGCAGATCTTCATGAATATCACCACATGGATCTGTATCCTCATTGCGGTGCTCATCAGTCTCAGCAGTCCGTTGATCATCCGGTACAGTTACGGTTTACAATATATGGCCGCTGTACCGGTACTCCAATTGTTGATATTCCGTCTCATCGGAGTAGCCAGCGCGCAGATAAGCGGGCAGTTAATCATCATTGAGCAGACGCAGAAATATGCCATCCTGCGCAATACGGCGGGATGTATCGTTTGTATCGTACTGAACTTGATTTTACTGCCTCTATACGGATTATACGGAGCCGCCATATCCGCAGTTGTCACTTCGCTTGTTGCCGGTCTGATCATTCATCTGTTTATTCCGGCATACAGATCTATATTCAAACAGCAGATACGTTGTTTGGCTTATGGATGGAAAGACCTCATTCATGCCCCACAATTACTACGCCTATGATACAAAAAATCAAACATACTTTATCTCATCTCTATCACGCATTCCGGATATACGGAAGTGATGCCAGGCATTATATTGCTCATTCGCTGATACGCGGATACGACAAGAGCGAATATAGTTTTCTGCGTATGATCACCCTTCGGGCTCATGTCGTGGAGAAAGGACTCACGATGCCGCATATGCGTGCAAATTTCGGAGAAGAGAACATATTGGCGCTTATTGCGCTGTGCAAGCAGTATGCACAAGCCAAACATAATACCACTCATACCCTGTTTTTGGAAGCGATAAGTGTGTTGTGCGAGTACCAACGCGTACATGAAAGCATGGGAAAGCCCATCCATCCGCAGATACAGGAGGGCATTGAGGAGTTGATAAAGTTATGTCCTGACGTTCCGCAGCACAACCAACCGGAAGTGCAATCAAGCGAACTCTTCAAGCACGGTGACTTTGCCTATATCGCGCAACATCGTCATTCTGTCCGTCATTTTGAGGGACATATCCGTTACGAGGACATCACCAAAGCGATTGATTTGGCACGCACCGCTCCTTCGGCTTGCAACCGACAGCCTGTTCGTGTACATATCATTCCTCATGGCGCATTATTCGACCGTTTGCTCAACCTGCAACATGGAAATCGGGGATTCGGCTCAGATGCCGAGTATCTGTTGGTAGTGACGGCATCCGAAGAAGGATATACCGGATTCAACGAACGCAACGCAAGCTATGTGGACGGCGGTATCTTCCTGATGAATCTGCTCTATGCCTTGCAGTATCATGCTATCGCATCATGTACGCTCAACTGTTCTTTCTTGCCCGATGAAGAGAAACAAGTCCGCGAAGCCTTACAAACGGAAGACATAGCCGTTGCTATCGTAGCTATCGGAAGCTGTCCTGAGTCCTTCCAAGTAGCCCGTTCGGAACGTATACCGGTATCGGAAATCATTGTTCATCACGACACCCAAGCATGAGAATCGGCATTTTGACATATCACCGTGCGTTAAACTACGGAGCCTTCTTGCAGGTGTTTGCGCTCAAGAGTTTTCTGGAAGCTCATCATCATAATGTAGACATTATAGATTATTGGCCGGATGAGCACGCCTGTGCATATGAACCGCTCTTCATCGACCCCGCAGTAAATGGAATAAACCGTATAAAACAAACAATCTATAATCTGCTCCGCTATCCTAAGTACAAGAAACGTATCAGTAAGATGAATGCATTACGTGCAAAATACTTGTCTTTGCCTGCCATCCCGCAATTCAAGAAGGGGCAAGATTTGGCGCATTTGGAGTATGACTGCGTTATTTATGGAAGCGATCAGATATGGTGGCGTCATTCTCCTTTCCCCACCTACCCCGGACTGGACCCTGTTTTTTGGGGAGAATATATCCCGTCATCCTATAACAAAATTGCCTATGCCGCCAGCATGGGACGGATGGACATCGACGAGCAAGACAAGGATTTTATCAAAAAAGCATTGCTTCACTTTAATCACATATCCGTTCGGGAAGAGAGTTTAAGACAATTATTACGACCACTAACTTCCAAAAGCATACGGACAACAGTTGACCCGACATTGCTGATGGGATCGGATTTTTGGAAAAAATACGCCGATTCGTTTATTCCAAAAGAGAAATATGTACTTTTGTACCATCTGAATCCTTCCCCTGCGGCAGAACAACAAGCGCGAAAAAAAGCACAAGAATTGAATTGCTGCTATATAGAAATCACAGGGGCCGTGAATCCGTTAAAAACAGGTAGAGAATATGTACAGACAGCAGATGCTTTTGAGTTTATCACATACATACGTTATGCCGAGTACGTGGTGACCACCTCTTTCCATGGAACGGCTTTCTCCATTATCTTCGAGAAACCCTTCTGTGCGTTAGGGCTGGGCAAGAACGCATCACGAGTAAGTTCCCTGCTCTCTCAACTACAATTGTCACAATATTTGATTGATGACAATTCCGAACTACCGACCGATACCATTAATTATCAGACGGTAAAACAATTACTGCAACAACTCACGAATCCTTCGCAAAAGTTCTTACTTGATGCGATTAAGGACAAGGAATAACAACAAATTTACAAGCATATGCGCATAATATATATACTGAACGCAACCGATTTGTACGGTGGAGCCACTAAAGCCGTCATGCATCTGATAGAAGGAGAAATAGCCAAATCTATCCAACCGCTATTTATTCTTCCTTCGGATGACGGCATTGCGCATACGCTGCGTCAAAAAAATATGCTGTACAAAGTATTGACCTATCGCATGTCCGTTTATCCTCCTCTGCAATGCGCGAAAGACATCCTGCTCTATATTCCCCGATTAGTGGGACGTTTGACAGTGAATAGAATCGCGGCTAAACAACTATACCGCATCGCAAAGGAATTCCGTGCAGACATTATTCATACGAATACCAGCGTGAATACCATAGGATACGATGTCGCACGCAAACTACATATTCCTCATGTATGGCATATTCGTGAATATGCGGATTTGGATTTTAACTTCCACTATTTCCCATCAAGGAATCATTTCCTCAAGAAACTCAAAGAAGACCAATCATATACGATATGTATAACCAAGGATATACAACAATACGACAAAATACATAACTGGCCTGCTTCACGTGTGATCTATGATGGTGTATTGTCCAAGAGCCAAAGTCAATTTATTATCCCGAAAGAACCCTATTTCTTGTATGCCGGCAGACTGGAATCAGGAAAAGGAATCGAAGATTTACTGCAAGCCTATGCCGTTTATGCCAAACAAATGGAACACCCTGTTCCGTTATGGATAGCCGGTGATACACATAATGCGGACTATAAGAAAAAACTCGAATCGATCGTATCTTCTATGGATAATACCTCCCTCATCACATTCCTCGGTATGCGGGAAGATATATTAACGTTGATGCAGCATACTTTGGCACTTATTGTTCCTTCTAAAGCAGAAGGATTTGGCTTTATCACGGCAGAAGGTATGTTCTCAGGGGCTCTTGTAATAGGGAGAAACACCAGAGGGACAAAAGAGCAGTTTGACAACGGATACACTATGTGCAGCGAGGAAATCGGGCTTAGATACAACACACAAGACGAGTTAATCGCTCATATGGTACGCGTGACACAGGAAGGTATAGAGCCTTTTATCCTGATGATGAAAAGAGGACAAACGATTGTCCAAACGCTTTACTCTATCGAAAGCCACCAACAAGCAGTCATTGAATTGTATAACCATATAGTAAACAATCAATAATGAGAAAAATATTACAGTATATCGGTCATTTATGGGCATATTTGTTTAGCCCGAAGATGGCGTACTATCTCTCGCAAACAGGTAACTATCTATACACCGGATACTATAGTGCCCACTTTAAGAGATGGGGAAAAAGAAGTATGGTTCAAAAGGGATGGGCTGATTTGAAAGGTGCTGAATGTATAGAAGTCGGAGACGATTGTATGTTCAGTCCGAATAGTGAACTCACCGCGTGGACTTCTTATAGAGGAGAAAAATATCACCCATCCATCATCATCGGTAATGGATGCACCTTTCGCCAAAGAGTGCATATTACGGCAATAAACAGGATACAAATAGGAGATAACTTGCTCACAGGAAACGATGTCCTCATTAGTGACAACAATCATGGTGTTATAGACAAGGGAAATATGCAAATACGCCCGCAAGACCGGACATTATCGTCCAAAGGGGGCATTCGTATTGGCAACAATGTCTGGATTGGAGATAAAGCCAGTATCATAGGAAAAGTAACTATCGGAGACGGAGCTGTCATCGGAGCAAACAGTGTCGTTACAAAAGATGTACCCGCTTATGCCGTGGTAGCCGGCTCTCCTGCCAAAATAGTCAAACAACTTTAAGATCAAATAAGATGAAAGCAGCTGATAAAAATGCACGTATCATAGCGCTGTACCTCCCGCAATTCCATCCGATACCGGAGAATGATGCATGGTGGGGAAAAGGATTTACCGAATGGACGAATGTAGCTCAGGCGCGTCCTTTATTCAAGGGACACTATCAGCCGCGTATCCCTGCGGATCTGGGATTCTATGACTTGCGCCTGCCGGAAGTACGGGAGCAACAAGTGGCATTAGCCAAAGAAGCAGGGATAGAAGCATTCTGTTATTATCATTATTGGTTTGGCGGCAAACAACTGTTGGAACGTCCCTTCCAAGAGGTAGTAGCCAGCGGCAAACCGGATTTCCCCTTCTGTATTTGCTGGGCAAACCATACATGGTCCAGTGCTACATGGTCCACCAAAGGCAAGCAATCCTCCGTACTTATGGAGCAGACATACGGTGGTAAAGAAGAGGACACTGCGCATTTTATGAGTCTGCTGCCCGCATTCCGAGACCCTCGTTATTTGACCATAGACGGAAGACTTGTGTTCTGCATCTATGATGTATGGCATTTTAAACGCGTTAAGGAATTTATGGATACATGGCGCCAACTGGCGGATGAATACAAACTGCCCGGTTTCTACTTCATTGGCATGACATCTAACACGCTCAGTTTTGACGTAAGAAACCAAGAGCACAAGCCTTGTCTGCCGAATCTGGAGAGCAGCAAGGATATCTATCAAGCCGTATTGAACATGGGCTTTGATGCCGTCAATTCGTTCGGAAAGCGCAGAGGTGAGATGCGCGCCAAAGGCATGACACGCAACTTACTACACCGTGTTCTGGAGATCATGCACATGAACATAGGAGTCAATACTTATGACTATAGCAAAACGGTCGCACAGTTCTTTGCTCCGGAGGATCAATGGGAAAACGTCTTCCCTACCATCATGCCCCAATGGGATCGTACGGCACGTAATGCCAACCGCGAAGGCATCTACACGAATGCCACACCGGAACGGTTTGCCGAACATATCCGACAGGCATTGGAGGTGATCAACGGCAAACAAGCAGAACATCAAGTATTGTTCCTTAAATCATGGAACGAATGGGCGGAAGGTAACTATGTAGAGCCGGATTTGAAATACGGTCATGGATGGTTGAATGCAATCAAAAACACAATACAATGAAGATAACAGTCATCATTCCCACATACAGACCGCAGGACTATTTATGGCAATGTCTTGATAGTTTTGCCGCGCAGACGCTCGACAAGCGTTTGTGGGAAGTGATCGTAGTGCTGAACGGAGAAGCCGGTGAATGGTTGGAGCAACTCAAGGCGTATCAGCAGACGCACCAACAGATGAATCTTCATATTCTCTATACGCCTACTGCAGGAGTTAGTCATGCGCGAAATATAGGATTGGACCATGCGCAAGGAGAATATATCGGTTTTGTGGATGATGATGATTATGTATCACCTAACTATTTGGCAGAACTAATGCCGTTAGCTACCTCCGATACAATCGCCGCGTCGTACACAATCGCTTTCGATGACACGCATGATCATATA
Organism: Paludibacteraceae bacterium; assembly: GCA_017447875.1. Lineage (GTDB taxonomy): Bacteria > Bacteroidota > Bacteroidia > Bacteroidales > Paludibacteraceae > Colicola. The sequence continues at coordinate 34,660 of JAFSMP010000025.1, forward strand.
CCGTATTATATCGAGTCGGCGTACCATCGTTATGCGCCACTCAGTCCGATGCCTTATCATGCCGCACGTACGTATTTCAGCGGACCGTGCATGAAACTGATTCATCAGGACATCATCGGTGATCGGCGTTTCGACCCGCGCTTTGCATCCGGAGAAGACTCGCTGTTCATGTTCGCTATCTCCAATAAGATGCACCGGATCGCCTTCACTGACCGGCAAGCTGTGTACTACCGCCGCATCCGTCCCGCCAGCGCCTCACATGCGCCCTCGTGGAGCCGACGGACAGCCAACAGTCTGCGCCTTATACGCGCGTACACACACATATATATAAAAGGAAAAGGATACGCTTGGTCCTTTTTCCTCACCCGTATCTTAGGAGCTATACACACTATAATATCAAAACCATGATGGTTAGTATTATTTGTCCCATATATAATGAAGAGCGGTACATAGACGGTTGCATTCAGTCCGTCTTGAACCAGGACCTTCCGACATCCGGATGGGAATTGCTGCTTGTTGACGGCGGCAGTACGGATCGTACGCTTACCCTCATCGAGCCGTATAAGAAACAATATTCTAATATCCGCTTGCTGAACAATCCCAAACGAACCGCTCCGTACGCCATGAATATAGGTATCCGTGCGGCACAAGGAGAGTTTATCTGCCGAATAGATGCGCATGCTTCCTATCCCGCCAATTATGTGAGCACTCTGCTCCATTATTGTCAGGCCCTACCCCAAGCGGCGAATGTCGGCGCTCCCTGCCATACGTTGCCTCGAGAAAACAATCAAAAAGGAAGAGCAATAGCCGCTGTCTTATCGAACCGATTTGGCGTAGGTGGTTCGGCGTTCCGTATCGGTGTCAACCAAGTGACCGAAGTGGATACTGCCCCTTTCGGGTTCTTCCCGAGAAATATCTTCGAACAGGTAGGCATGTACAACGAGTCCCTACAGCGAAACCAGGATATCGAACTCAACAAACGTATCATCGCGCACGGAGGAAAAGTGTACCTCGTGCCCGATACCTTCTGCACCTATTACGCCCGATCCACCTATGCCGAACTGGCGGTTAATAATTTCGGCAACGGGAAATGGAATATTCTGACGCTGTATTATACCCACGATATGCACTCCTTATCAGTTCGCCATTTTATTCCGTTATGCTTCCTATTATCCCTCATCGTGCCCCTATGCCTGATGCCGCTTTGGAGACCGATCGGCTGGATAACGGTGGCATCTCTCATCCTCTACAGCCTATTCTGCCTGATGATTGCTGCCAAAGAGGCGTATCGGCATAAGGTTAACTACCTGCTACTCATCGGAGCCTTTGTGGTGCTGCATTTCAGTTACGGCATCGGTTCTCTAAGCGCTATCGCACAACTATTGTTTATAAGAAAAAAATGAAAGCACTGAAATATATATTCGATCGTATCATGGCACTTATCGGTTTACTGTTCTTGTGGCCGGTGCTACTGGTGGTGGCGATATTGATTAAAATCAAGATGCCGGGACCGGTATTGTTCGTTCAACCGCGCGTAGGACGCAACGGTAAACTTTTCAACTGCCATAAGTTCCGCTCAATGACCGTCGGACACGGCGGAAGCAGTGTCAGCGTGGCCGGAGAAAGCCGGATCACTCCGCTCGGTGCCAAGTTACGCAAATACAAACTGGATGAACTGCCGGAACTGTGGGATGTGTTCATCGGAACGATGTCTTTTGTCGGCCCGCGACCGGATGTACCGGGGTACGCTGATAAGCTGCAAGGGGAAGACCGTATCGTACTCACCCTCCGTCCAGGCATCACCGGACCGGCCACCCTCAAATATCGCAATGAGGAAGAACTGTTGGCAACCGTCAAAGATCCTATCCTATACAACGATGAAGTCATCTATCCCGATAAAGTACGCATCAACCGCTATTACGCGGAGCATTACTCCTTTATCAAAGATATACAGATGATTTTCTGTACAGTACTAGGAAAAAACATGGAATATAATCATGAAATAATATAATATAATATATGGAACGTAAAACGATCTATTTATGCCTGGCTCATATGTCCGAACAAGGACTGGAGCAGCAGTACATCAAAGAGGCTTTTGACACCAATTGGGTGGTGCCTCTTGGACCGAACGTAAATGCGTTTGAGAAAGATTTGGAAGCGTTTGTAGGAGAGAACAAGCAAGTGGTGGCTCTCTCTGCCGGGACAGCAGCGGTGCATCTGGCACTCATCGGCTGCGGAGTCGGTCCGGGCGATGAAGTATGCGTGCAGAGTTTTACGTTCTGCGCCAGTTCCCACCCCATCAAGTACTTGGGTGCTACTCCGGTGTTCATCGACTCAGAGAAAGACAGTTGGAACATGGATCCGGAGTTACTGGAGCAAGCCATTCTCGAACGCAAAGCAAAAACCGGCAAGTACCCCAAGGCCATCGTGCCGGTAGCCCTGTACGGCATGCCCTATGACTGCGAGAAGATCATGGCGATTGCTGACAAATACGGTATACCTGTCATCGAAGATGCCGCCGAAGGGTTTGGCAGCCGTTACAAAGGGCAAGTGTTGGGTACTTTCGGTAAGTACGGTGTACTGAGTTTCAACGGCAATAAGATGATCACCACCTCCGGTGGCGGTGCACTCATCTGCCCGGACGAAAAGCAGAAGAACAAGATCATGTGGTACGCGACCCAGGCACGCGAAGCCTATCCGTACTACCAACACGAAGAGATCGGATATAACTACCGCATGTCGAATATATGCGCTGGTATCGGTCGCGGACAGATGGCGATCGTCAATGACCATATCGCTCATCATAAGCATGTGCAGGCACTATATGCGGAGTTACTCAAGGACATCCCGGGGGTTCATCTGCACGAAGCGCCTAACGCGGACTACGACGCCAACTACTGGCTCTGCACCATCACCATCGATCCGGATGTGCGTATCCAAGGACAGGAGAACGCCTACAAAGAGACCGTCAAATCCGCTGTGGGCGGTGCCGCAGGTGTGATCCATCAAGTGGACTCCCCCACTACCGACTGCCAGCCGAACGAGAACATCGAGGCACTGCGGGTATATATGTTAGCGCATAAGATTGAAGCACGACCGGTGTGGAAACCCATGCATAAACAACCCGTGTACGCCAACTGTCCGGCATACGTCAACGGCATCAGTGAAGCGATCTTCAAGATCGGCATGTGTCTGCCGGCCGGTCCGATGGTGACCGATGAAGACGTTGCCTATATCGTACAAACCATAAAAGAAGCTATCGTATAAATACGTTAGTCATGAAGAATATAGCCGTTATTTTAGCTGGAGGCAGCGGATCTCGTTTAGGCAACGACATCCCGAAGCAGTTTTTGAAAGTAGCCGGTAAGCAGATCATCGAGCACTCGATCGATGTGTTTGAGCATTGCGCGGAGATCAATGAGATATGCATCGTCTGCAGGCCGGATTATATCTCCCATGTGGAAGAGTTGGTCATCAAGAACCAATACCAAAAGGTGAAAAAGATCCTGCATGGAGGTAAGGAACGTTATGACAGCACGCTGGCTGCTATCCATGCCTATACGGATGATGACACAAATCTACTCTTCCATGATGCGGTACGTCCGCTGGTTAATGAGCGTATCATCCACGATTGTATTGAAGCCCTGAAGCACTACAATGCAGTAGATGTAGCGGCCAAGACAACGGATACCATCATCTCTGTCGATGCGAACGAGTGCATTGATTTTATTCCGAATCGTGCCTTCTTACGTAATAGCCAGACTCCTCAATGCTTCAAGCGCAGTGTCATCCGGCGTGCCTATGAGTTGGCTCTGGCTGATCCGAACTTCGTGACTACCGATGACTGCGGTACGGTACGGCGTTATCTGCCGAACGAACCGATATACGTAGTAGCCGGAGAGAACACGAACGTAAAACTGACCTATCCGGAGGACCTGTTCTTATTGGAAACGCTATTCCAACTCCGCAGGAGGTAATTTATATCGAAAACATAAAAGAAACTATTATCTATTATGAATCGTGAGTTTATACTAATCAATATCGTCGGTACGGACAAGCCGGGTGTCACTTCGGCTGTCACCGCCGTATTAGGCAAATACGATGCCTACGTGCAAGATATCGGTCAGTCGAACCTGCACCATCAGCTCAACCTCGGTATCCTCATCCGCGTGGATGACCCGTCGCGTTCCGGCGACATGCTCAAAGAGGTGCTCTTCTGCTGCTCGCAGTTAGACATGATCGTGCGTTATACACCGCTGAGTGAAGAAGCGTATGCGGCATGGGTAGGACGGCAGGAACAAGACCGGTACGTCGTTACCCTACTGGCACGCGAACTGAATGCACGGCACATATCGCGTGTGACGGCCCTGCTGGCAGAACGGCAGCTGAATATCGACAATATCTTACGTCTCAGTGAACGGCCGGACATGACCTTACCTGCCGACAAACGTCACTCGTGCGTCGAGTTCTCCGTGCGCGGTGCTATCCCCGATCGCGAAGCGCTGCAAAGCAAGTTGATGGAGGTGTCGCGCGAAGAAGGAATCGATATCTCGTTCCAAAACGATGATATGTTCCGTCGCAACAGACGACTCATCTGCGTTGATATGGACTCGACCTTCATCCAGACCGAGGTGATTGACGAACTGGCGATGCGTGCCGGTGTAGGCGATGAAGTGAAAGCCATCACCCTCTCGGCTATGCGCGGAGAGATTGACTTCAAGGAGAGTTTCCGTCGCCGCGTAGCCTTACTAAAAGGACTGGATGCGTCCGTACGACAAGACATCATCGATCATCTGCCAATCACCGAAGGCGCCGACAAACTATTCCGGATCCTGAAGAAATGCGGCTTCAAGATCGCTATCCTCTCCGGTGGATTCATGTTCGTAGGCCGCTACCTGCAGGAGCGCTTCGGTGTGGACTATGTCTATGCCAACGAACTGGAGGTGGAAGACGGCAAGTTCACCGGTCGTTATATCGGTGACGTGGTAGATGCACGGCGTAAGGCCGAACTGCTGGAACTGATCGCACAGGTGGAGCATATCGACCTTGCGCAAGTGATCGCCGTCGGTGACGGAGCCAATGACCTGAACATGCTCGCCAAAGCCGGACTCGGTATCGCTTTCCATGCCAAACCCAAAGTGCAGGAGAGCGCTCAGCAGTCTATCTCCACCGTCGGACTGGACGGTATCCTCTATTTCCTGGGATTCAAAGAATCCTTCCTCAAAGAGACACACGAATATTAAAAATTATATCTTATGGCATTTTTCGGATTATTCAACAAAGAGAAAAAAGAGACGCTCGACAAAGGACTCGAGAAATCCAAAGAGTCAGTGCTCAGTAAGATAGGTCACGCCATCGCCGGCAAATCGACCATCGACGATGAGGTGCTGGATAACTTGGAAGAAGCACTGATCACGTCCGACGTAGGCGTGGAGACCACATTACGTATTATAGAACGCGTGCAGGCGCGCGTGAAACGCGACAAGTATATCGGTACCAATGAACTGAACGCACTGCTCGTCGATGAGATCGCCCAACTGCTGCAAGAGAATAACGTGAACGATGTGCAGGACTTCGATGCTCCGCTGCCAGCCAAGCCATACGTCATCATGGTCGTAGGCGTCAACGGCGTCGGTAAGACAACCACTATCGGTAAGTTAGCGCATCAATACAAAGCAGCCGGTAAGAAAGTGTACCTCGGTGCTGCCGACACCTTCCGTGCTGCAGCCGTAGAGCAGTTATGCATCTGGGGCGAGCGTGTAGGCGTGCCGGTCATCAAACAGCAACAGGGTTCAGACCCTGCCTCGGTGGCGTTCGACACCTTACAGTCCGCTAAAGCCAACGATGCCGATGTCGTCCTGATCGACACCGCCGGACGGTTGCACAACAAGATCAACCTCATGAACGAGCTCACCAAGATCAAGAACGTCATGCAGAAAGTGGTGCCGGACGCACCGCACGACGTGATGCTGGTGCTCGACGGTTCGACGGGTCAGAACGCCTTCGAACAGGCACGGCAGTTTACCGCCGCCACGCAGGTTTCATCCCTGGCTATCACCAAACTGGACGGGACCGCCAAAGGTGGAGTAGTCATCGGCATCTCTGACCAGTTTAAGATACCTGTTCGGTACATAGGACTGGGTGAGAAGATGACCGACCTGCAATGTTTCAATCGTGTAGAATTTGTTAAATCACTTATATTATGAATTATCGTATTGAATCCGATCTGCTGGGCGAGTTACAGGTGCCGGCAGAAGCCTATTACGGCGTACAGACACAACGGGGTATCAACAACTACAAGGTTTCTAACCTCAAGATGTCGGACTTCCCCGAATACATCATCGCAATGGCCTATATCAAGTTGGCTGCGGTGGAAGCAAACCATGACTTAGGTGTCATCAACGATGAGATTTATGCGGCGATTGCACAGGCCTGCCGCGAAATCATCGACGGTAAGATGCACGACCAGTTCCCTACCGACATGGTGCAGGGCGGTGCCGGCACAACGGTGAACATGAACGCCAATGAGGTGATCGCGAACCGCGCGCTGGAGATCATGGGACATCAACGCGGTGAGTACCAATTCTGCTCTCCCAATGACCATGTCAACTGCGCTCAGTCCACCAATGACGCCTATCCTTCCGCTTTCCGTTATGCGTTCATTCGCATGAACCGCGGGCTCGAAGAGGAGTTAAAGCGACTTATTGTATCTCTTCGCAAGAAAGGAGACGAGTTTAATGACTCTATTAAGATGGGACGTACGCAGTTGCAAGATGCCGTACCGATGACCAGCGGACAGGAGTTTCATGCATTCGCCAATAACCTCGAGGAAGAAGTAGCGAACCTGGAGCGTAACGTCAAGTTGCTCTACGAGATCAACATGGGCGGTACAGCGATTGGAACGGGTCTGAATGCCACAGCAGGATATGCGCAGTTGTGTATCCAAAAGATGTGCGAGTTGACCGGTGAACCGTTTGAACTGGCCAGTGACCTGGTGGAAGCAACACCCGACACCGGTGCTTATGTCAGCTATTCAGCAGCCCTCAAGCGTCTGGCAGTTAAGTTAAGCAAGACCTGCAATGACCTGCGTCTGATGGCTTCCGGTCCTCGGTGCGGTCTGCATGAGATCAACCTGCCTCCTATGGCTCCGGGTTCGTCCATCATGCCGGGTAAGGTAAATCCGGTGATCCCGGAGGTCACTAACCAAGTGTGCTTCAAGGTCATCGGTAACGACACCGCAGTCACCTTTGCCGCAGAAGCCGGACAGTTGCAGCTTAACGTCATGGAACCGATCATCACCGAGTGTATCTTCGAGTCGATCACCTGGCTCCGTAACGTGATGGCTATTCTGCGCGAGAAATGTATCGACGGCATCACCATCAACCGTGCGCACAATCTGGAGACCGTCAAGCACTCTATCGGTATCGTCACCGCCCTTAATCCCGTCATCGGTTACAAGGCCTCGACGAAGATTGCCAAAGAGGCCCTCGAGACCGGTAAGAGCGTCTATAACCTCGTACTGGAACACGGACTGCTACAAAAAGAGCAGCTCGACGAGCTGCTCGATCCTAAGAATATGTTAGCGGCGCACTGATCCTCCGCCTCCACGAGAGGCACCACCGCCTCCTCCACGGCTTCCTCCGGAGAACCCTCCACCACTGGAGTGGCTACCTCCGGAGAAGCTGCTACTGCGGGTAGATGAAGAAGCACTCGGTGTAGTACGGGTAGCCGAAGATGTACTCGACGTAGTACGGGTAGTGGTCGGAACACTCTGGGTAGTACGGGGCGTCGTAGGAACGGCGGTAGCCGTACGGGTCGCGGTTGTAGTACGCGTAGTGGTCGGTACATTCGGCGTAGTACGGGTAGCCGTACGGGTGGCCGTTGTAGTACGAGTAGCGGTAGCAGGACGGGTAGCCGTCGGAGCAACGGTGTGTGTGCTTGTTGCGGCACCGCGCTGAACAGCGGTGTTCTGACTACCGAACGTACGGGATGCAGAAACGGGAGTCTGGGTAGGACGAACTGCATTACGCACTTGTGCTCCACTCGCTGCTGCGTTAACCGGCCTCTGTTGCGGTCCACCACTATGACGGATTTCACGGGCGTTATGCATTCCGCTGTTCCGTTGCGAGAAACTGTGCTCCGGATGCCGGGTGGCAAAATCGCGACGCGTTACACCGTGGTGCAACTCATGATAGCCGTGGTGCGCATGCTGACCGGCACGGAAGGAACAGCAGTGGTGATGGTGATGATACGTATAGCAGTGATGCCAGTAACGGTCATACGCCCAGCAGTTATGAACATACCACCATCCCGGATAATAGCCCCAGTACCAAGGTGAATGCCACGCATACCAATACTCACTCCAGAACCAATCGTATATCACCGGACGATAGATATAAACCGGTTCGATGATGTAGTTGGATCCATAGACGTACTCGTCACCTATCACTTGAACAGACACCTCGTTCTGATCGTTCTTCTCTACATATATCGAAGCCACATCCTGGTAGATATCCTTGGCCAAGATAGCCTGTAATACGATCAAACGTCTGCTTCCTTCGCCCGTCTCAACTACGCGCAGGTAATCCACTTGTCCGTCACCGTTCAGATCCAGGTTACAGAACGCACTATCCGGATTATTCAGCATCATCTCGAACTCTTCCAGGTCCTTAGCCTCTGCGAACAGTTTAGCTACCACCTTCAAGTCCAGTCCTTCGGATATATCCGAACTGTTGGCAGAAACCGTCACTGTCTGATCTGCCCACGCCACCATGCTCATCAGCATCAGCGTCATCAAAAGTGTAGTTAATTTTTTCATAATCGTTATTTTTAATGGTTCTTCGGTATCCCGGTATGCCGTTATACCGGTATCCCGATACTTTTTTCTTTCAATTATCGTGCCAAACTCGCTATACGAGCTTTAGGTCATGATGCATCTTCTCTTTTTTAGTCCGCATATAGCGTTCGTTCCAGCGGTTGGGTTGAATCTCAATAGGCACATTTTCAATAATTTCTATGCCGTAACTCTCCAGTCCGACGCGTTTGACGGGATTATTGGTCATCAGGCGTAACTTATACGCTCCCATCTCGCGCAGGATCTGTGCGCCTACCCCGTAGTCCCGTTCGTCCGGTCGAAAACCCAGATGCACATTGGCTTCCACCGTGTCATCTCCTTGCTCCTGCAGTTTATACGCGCGTATCTTATTCATAAGGCCAATACCGCGTCCTTCCTGATTCATATAGACGAGGATGCCGCGTCCTTCGGTTTGAATCATCTGCATCGCCTTGTGCAACTGCTCTCCGCATTCGCAACGCTTCGAACCGAAGATATCACCGGTCATGCAACTGGAGTGTACGCGACATAAGACCGCTTCGTCGGGTGCCCACTCGCCTTTGGTTAAGGCCACATGCTCCAAACCGGTCGTCAGGTCCCGGAACGGCGTCAGCATGAACTCGCCGTACTGCGTAGGCAGAAATACGGTCTCGCCTTTCTCAACTAATAACCGCTCACTGCTCTGCTCTAACCGTTCTCCTTTACCGAGCCTGTAGGCGATCAGATCCTTGATGGTGATGATCTTCAGGTCATACTCCTTCGCTACCTCTTGCAACTGCGGCATACGCGCCATCGTACCGTCCTCATTCATGATCTCAATCAGCGCTGCCGTGGGTCTGAGTCCCGACAAACGGCACAGGTCCACCGCTGCCTCCGTATGTCCGGCGCGCTGCAGTACACCGCGTGACTTGGCATAGAGCGGATTGATATGTCCGGGTCGACCAAAGTCCTCCGGTTTACTGTTCGGATCCGACAAGGCACGGATCGTAGCGGCACGGTCATGCGCCGATACACCGGTCGTACACCCCGGCAGGTAGTCCACCGTGACGGTGAAGGGGGTACCTAACATCGAAGTGTTCTGCTGCACCTGATGGATCAGACCCAACTCGGCACAACGCTCTTCCGTGATCGGACAACAGAGCACACCGCGACCGTGTTGCAGCATGAAGTTCACTTTCTCTGCCGTGATCTTCTCTGCCGCGATGATGAAATCACCCTCGTTCTCGCGGTCCTCATCATCTACCACGATGACAAACTTCCCTTCGCGGAAATCAGCCAACGCTTCTTCTATGGAATTTATCTTCATAAATCGTTTTAACTTTCAACTTTAATCTTTCAACTTTCACCTTCCATGCCTCGGGATTGAAGAGCGGTGAATCGGTGGCAGCTTTGTAGGTCAGGAAGATACCAATCGGTAACAGAACAAACGAACTGAGCCACATGCCTGCCCAACAAGGCCATAAGGCCTCACGGGCCATCTTGTATCCCGTATTATCGATGATATAATAGACGATGAACATCACCACCGAGATCACTACCGGAGCACCCAAACCGCCTTTGCGGATGATGGCACCCAGCGGAGCACCGATGAAGAAGAAGATGAGGCAGGCGAAGGCTAAGGTGAACTTACGGTACAGCTCGATCTGATGCTTACGGATATAGCGCTCGGCATCGTCCAGCATGATGGCATTATATTCTATCTGATCCCCGTACGTACGCGCCTTCTCTTCCGCGATGGCCAGCGCCTGATTCTTCTTCTGCACATCCATCCGCGCCCATAGCGAGTCCAGGTTATACTCTTCCCGTTCCGCCTCCGTCACCTGTTGCGGCATCACCAGCAGATGTCCGTTCTCTCTACCGAAATAGCGGTCCGACAGCAAGCGGTCACTCTGCTCCTTGCAGCGTCCGTTGGCTACCACCCGCATCGAGTCGATCGAATGATTTAACTGTGCGATATTCTTACTCACATGCTGATCCTGCAACACCGACTCGTCGTACCTGTTAAAATCCGTTGCAAAATCAATTAAGATTCGCTTATGCGAGAAGGTCTCCCGTCGGTACGGGATATTCTTGGTCGTACCCGTGGACCGTTGTTGCTGCTGGTTCAGGTTCTCAAACGACTCTCCCTGCTGCAGGTCCAGTATCAGATAACGCTTGTCCGCACTGGCGGCAAGACGACCCGTGTCCGCAACCATCACTTTCGCGTTCTCAAAACCGCCCGAGTAGTCATAGATCATGATATTGAGCAATTCTCCTCGGGACGTCTTCTCACGCACGAAGATATGAAAACCGCTGATCTGGTCGTAGAACTCGCCTACCGGAATCTCCAACTCCGGACTCTTCTGACGAAGCGAGAAGATCAAGGCCCACAGCTTCATCTGCGAGCGGGGTAAGATATTATTACTGAAGAAGAACGCACCCACACTGAGCATCATCACAGCGATCGTCAAGGGTCGCATCACACGGAAGAGCGAGATACCGGCGGCTTTCATCGCCGTTAGTTCGAATTTCTCCGCCAAGTTACCGAATGAGATCAAGGAACTGAGCAGAATTGCCAAAGGCAAACCCAAAGGCACCACCGAGGCCGCGGCATAGATAAAGAACTCCGCCAGCACACTGATCTCGATACCTTTACCTACCAAATCATTCACATGCATCCACATGAACTGCATCAGCAAGATGAAGATCGAGATAAAGAAGGTAGCAAGAAACAGCCCCAGAAAATTCCGCAGCAGATAAACGTCTATTTTATTAAATATCTTCACCCTTTCAGATTCTCGCTCACAAAGATCAGCGGAAGCAAGTCCGCAGCCGAGTCAAACACATATGTCGCCTCCTCGCCGTACAGCAGCACTTCCATCTGCCCTTCATACCGGTGCTCGGTCTCCAGCATCACCTGCCGGCATGCACCGCAAGGCGCACCGGGTTCTTTGGTAAAATGGCCGCCGGTGAAACAAGCAATGGCTAATTTCTTCACGGGCTGATCCGGATACTGCGCACCGGCAGCAAACAACGCACTGCGCTCCGCACATAGTCCGCTCGGATAAGCGGCGTTCTCTTGGTTACAACCACGAATCACTTCTCCGTTCGCCAACAGCGCTGCTGCTCCTACATGGAAATGACTGTACGGACAATAACTGCGATCCGTCTGCTCCTTAGCCACCTCGATCAAGGCACGCTGCTCGTCCGTCAACTCGTCCCATACATAGGAACGCATTTTCGTGGTGAGATTAAACTCTTTCATATAATAGACAGGTTATAATTTTTCTTAGTTTGGGACTGTGTCCTTATTTGGTGGCACATGTTAGGGACTGTGTCCTTGTTTAAATATCAAAATAGCGTGCAAAGATACAACTTTTTTTGCATATATGCAAATAAAAAGCGAAAAATCGCCCGATTTGAGCGATTTTTCTTGAATTGACGAAGGGGGCTTACTCGTTCTTGCGATAGGTAGTGACCGCGCAGAGGGACATAGTCGAACCAAGGAGAGAGAGGGCAATGAGATGCGGATAGATCTCACGGAAACCACCACCGCGGATATAGACCGTTCGGATAGCGTCAATGAAATAGTGCATCGGGTTGATATAGGTCGTCGCGTACGCCCACATAGGCATTGAGCGGACAGGGGTGAAGAGCCCGCTGAGGAGCATGAGGAAGACGATGAAGAACCACATGACGAAGACCGCCTGCTGCATATTACTGCTGAAATTAGAGATGGTCAGTCCGAACGAGGAGACGAAAAGCGCCAAGAGCATCGCCAAGAGATAAATCCAAGCGACCGAGCCGACCGACGAGAGCCCGTAGAGGGCTTTGGCAAGCAGCAGACAGACCGTAGCCACAAAGAAAGCGATGAGCCAATACGGGATGAGTTTAGCGAGGATGAAAGCCCCTTTGCTAACCGGTGTGACGTTGATCTGCTCGATCGTACCGGCTTCTTTCTCACCCACGATATTAAGGGTCGGCAAAAAGCCCGTCATGAGCAACATCACCAACGCCAAGAGCGCCGGAACCATAAAGAGTTTATAGTCCTGATGCTTATTATAGAGGACGAGCGTAGAGGCTTTCTGTTGGAGGGAAGGCAGCGGGTTCGCAGGATCCTCGGAGACAATCGAAGTGAGATAGGCGTTTCCCATCGCGCCCTTGGTACCATTGACGGCATTGGCGGCGATGAACAGCTGCGGATGTTCGCCCCGCTGTAGATCCCGGTGATAGCCGGAAGGGATGAGCAACGCCACATCGGTGTGTCCTCGGCGGATCTCAGAGAGCGCCTCTTCGTAGGTAGCGGAACAGCCCGCAAAGCGGAAATAACGAGACGCTTCGAGCCGATGAACCAGTTGTTGCGAGTACGAGGAGTGATCCTGATCCACTACCCTCACCACGATGTTCTTCACCTCCATATTCATCACCCATGGGATGACGCACATGATCATGATCGGAAAGACGATGATGAGTTTCGGCAGGAAGGGATTACGAATGATCTGCAAGAACTCCTTTTGCAAGAGATATTTGATAGTCATATTAGTCGAGTGTTACGTTAAACTTCTTGAGAGCGAGGGTCAGAAACGCCAAGGTCATCGCAGAGAGGACACCTATCTCTCGGAGCACATCCTCTACTCCGGCGCCCATGATCATCAGTTTGCGCATAGCGTCAATATAGTACCGCGGCGGCATAAGGGCAGATATATATTGCAGCACAGGGGGCATCGATTCGATCGGGAAGAGCATGCCGGATAGCATCACCACAGGCAGGAGAAGCATCATAGCGGACGCGAGCAACGCCACCAACTGCGTCTTGGCGATCGTGGAGATGAGCAGTCCCAACGAGAGCGCCAAGAGGATATACAGCAGGCTGACGGCAACGATCCAGAAGAGCGAACCTGCCAAAGGCACCATCAGTACAAACCTCGCCATGAGCATGATCACCATCAGTACGAAGAACGCCAAGACGAAATATGGCACACTCTTGGCAATAATGACCATCAGCGGACGGACAGGCGAGACGAGAAGCACCTCCATCGTGCCGCGTTCTTTCTCACGGACGATTGAGATAGAAGTCATCATCGCGCAGATGAGCATAAGCAACATGCCCATGATAGCCGGTACGAAATTATACGCCGAGCGCATCTGGGGATTGAATAGCATTCGGCTGTTCACCCTTCCTCCTTGCGGGTTGAGGAGCACGCCGGAGGCATATGCCGTCCATTGTTGCGCCATGTTGGGATCGCTGCCGTCCACGATAAACTGCACACCTCCACGAGAGGCAAAACGCGGCGAGAAGACCATCGCTATATCGGCTTTACCGGCACGAATCCACCGCTCCGCCTCAGCAGGCGAAGCGACCTTTGCGACGATGGAGAAATATTCGGAAGCCGCCAAACGGTTGACCATCTGCGTAGAGAGATGATCGGAGGAGGTAGTGACGAGTACCGTCCGCACATCGCGCACATCGGTGGTGATAGCAAAACCGAGGATCATCATCATTGCCAAAGGCATACCGAAGAGGATGAGCATCGTCCGGCGGTCACGTAATATATGCCGTGCTTCCTTGATAACAAAAGAGAGAAACTGAATCATTTACTATTTGATCATTTACCATTTACCATTTGATTTTTAATCCGAAGAACGGGTAGCTTGACGGGCGAGATAGGTGAAGACGCTGTCCATGTCGGGCAGATGAAAACGCTCCTTCAGTTCATCGGGCGTGCCGATAGCACTGATACGTCCGTCCACCATGATCGAGATCCGGTCGCAGTACTCCGCCTCGTCCATATAATGAGTAGTCACAAAGACGGTGATACCCCGTTTGGTAGCTTCGCGGATGAGTTCCCAGAACTGCCGTCTCGTAGCGGGATCGACACCGCCGGTGGGTTCGTCGAGGAAGACCACTTCGGGTTCGTGGAAGATACTGACGGAGAACGCCAGTTTCTGTTTCCAGCCCAAGGGCAGCGAACGCACAAGGTCGTTCTTATGGTCGCTGAAACGGAGCTGCGCTAACATCTCATCCGTCTTACGCCGGATCTCCTCGTCTTTCATGCCGTAGATACCGGCAAAGAGGCGGATGTTCTCGCTGACGGTGAGGTCTTCGTAGAGCGAGAACCGCTGGGACATATACCCGATATGCCGTTTGATCTGCTCGTACTCGGTGGAGATGTCGAAGCCCGCCACACGTCCTTTGCCGGAGGTCGGTTGATTGAGCCCCGTGAGCATATGCATCGCGGTGGTTTTACCGGCTCCGTTCGCCCCGAGGAAACCGAAGATCTCGCCTCTGCGTACCGAGAAAGAGATGTCATCCACGGCATGAAAAGCACCGAACGCCTTGACCAGATGCTCCACTTCGATGACGTTCTCCTCGCTCTTCTGACGGGAAGTCAGAGGGGACAGTCCGGCGGGATTGAAGATATCGGCAAAGGTGGTCAGTATCTCGCCCGGCGTACCGATACCGCGTATCTCGCCATGATCGAGGAAAGCGACCCTTTCGCAGCAACGCACCTCGTCCAGATAGGGCGTAGAGGCGATGATGGTCAGTCCTCTCTCGCGCAGCGAAGTGAGCATCTCCCATAGTTCCTTTCGGCTGACGGGATCGACACCGGTGGTAGGTTCATCGAGGACGAGCACGCTGGGCTGATGGATCAGGGCACAAGAGAGCGCTAATTTCTGCTTCATACCACCGGAGAGCGCTCCGGCACGACGATCCTTGAACCGCTCTATCTGCGAGTAGATAGCCCGAACGGACTCATAGCCTTCCTCCACCGTGGTGCCGAAGAGCGTAGCGAAGAAACGCAGGTTCTCCTCCACCGTCAGATCCTGATAGAGCGAGAAGCGTCCGGGCATATACCCCACACGGCTTCGGATCGCATTCATCTGACGTACGGTATCGAAGCCGTCCACCGTAGCGGTGCCGCCATCCGGTTTGAGCAGCGTGCAGAGGATGCGGAAGAGCGTCGTCTTACCGGCCCCGTCCGGACCGATCAGACCGAAGATCTCCCCCTTCTCCACCTCGAAACTGACGTCCTTCAACGCCTCCACAGCTCCGTAACGTTTGCTAAGATGATGTACCTCTATCGCTTTCATCAGAACTTCACTTCTCCGTACATTCCTATTTTTATCATGCCGTCATTGACGACGCTTATCTTCACCGCATAGACCTGATCGGCACGTTCATCATCGGTCAGGATCGTTTTGGGGGTAAACTCCGAGTGTGAAGCGATCCATGTGACGACGCCTTCATAGGATTTACGCAGTCCGTCTCCGTAGTCGGCAAAGACCGTGACCGTCTGACCTGTCTTGACCTGCTCCAGACGCTGCGAGGTGATATACGCACGCAGGTACATCCGGCTCATGTCCGCTATCTTAAAGAGCGGTTTGCCGACCGCTACGAACTCACCCTCCTCGGCGTATTTATCGAGTACCGTGCCGGTGATAGGTGATTGAATATGACAGCGGCAGAGTTGGTCTTGTAAGAGACGTACCTGCACATCCGTCGCTGCCATCTGGTTATTGAGGGTGTTGGTGCTGCTGGAGAGCGAAGAGAGCTGCGCGTCCAATTGGCGTTCCAAGAACTCCACTTGGCTCGTAGCGTCGTCTAACATCTTGGTCGGCACCGCACCATCTTTGACCAACTCCTCACAGCGGCGTTGTTCGGTGCGCGCTTTGGCTAACTGACTGCGGGTAGCAGCTATCTGTTTCTCGGTGTCGGGACGCTGAGCCGCATAGACCTGACGGGTAGCACGAGCCTGCTCCAACTGCAAGGAGAGCGCTACCGTGTCGATAAGCCCCAACGCCGTACCGGCACTCACTTCCTCTCCTTCGCTCAACGCGAAAGACAAGAGCCTGCCGTTCTGTTCGGCGGAAACGGTCACTTCGGTCGCTTCAAACGTACCGGTAGCATCGAAATCAGTGTTTCGGGACGAGCAACCCGCTATCACGGCTGCCGTCATAAGAATCATTATTTTTTTCATAGGACGATATTAATTATTCGTAGTGAAACGTTGGTCATATTGTTTTTTGAGCAGTTCTATCTCGTGGATAGAGAGCTGGACGCGTGCGGCGGCCTCGCTGTTGATCTCCTTAAGGAGGTCATTGACGCTGATGATGCCGTTCTGCATCTTCGACTCCGCTGCCTGCCTAATGGCGGTACGCAGGGTGATGATCTGCTCGTCATCGCGCATGAGTTGGCGGTACTGCTCTGTCTGTTCGTCCTGACGAATCCGCTCCAAACGGGTGTTAAAGAGGAAGAGATCGCGGTTCGTCTCCGCCATCTCGCGCTGCACTTGGATCTTCGCACGGTCGTTATGGCGGGTGTAGAAAGGACTCAGGCTCCACGTCAGGCGCGCTCCCACAATCCCATTGAGCGTACCGTTACGGTGCATCATATCGTGGAAGAGGTTATACCCGGGATAGCCGTAGAAGCCGGATGCAAAAACCGACAGTCTCGGCGTGAGAGCACTGTTGAGCGCACGTTCTTGGGCTTGAGCCAAACGAAGCTGTGCATCCGCTAACTTGAGTTCGGGACGGTTGAGTTCCTCACTGAGACTACTCCACTCCTCGGGCTTCACCGGCTCGGTGACCTCTATGCCGCAGAACAGGCTTAACATCCGCTGCAAGGCCCGCTGTTGAGAGGTAAGCGTCGTCTGCTGACGGTGTGCATCCAAGACCTCCGCACGGATCGTCTGCACCTCGCTCTCCGAGGCGGAACCGCTGTTATAGAGAGCGGTCACGGTCTTCTCGTTCTCCAGCAAGAGGAACGTCCGTTCGTGGTTCAGACGCAGCTGTTCCTGCACCAACAAAAGGGAGAAAAACAACTCGTTTACCCGTTGGCGAACCTGATAGAGCGTCACTTCGGTCTGTGCGGCTTGCACCTCTCCTTCGGCACGGGTCACACGCTGACGGCTATGCATCACACCCCCGTCATAGACCGGTTGATTCAGATCCAAGCCCACACGGTACTGCAACCGGTCCAGACCTTTCATATCCAAGCCTGCCTGCTGATACATAGCCTGTATCTGCTCGGGCCAAGAGGTGACATCGCTCTGATAACTCACCTGCGCATTGACAGACAACTGCGGCAACCAAGCGCGTTTGATAGACGAGAGTGTCAGATCCGTCGTACGAGCCACTAAGTCATACTGACGGATAAGCGGATAATTGTGTTCGGCAGCCGTTTGGCACTCCTCCAAACGCTGCCCCGCTGCCCATATCGGCAGACACGCTAATAAGATCAATAATCGTTTCATCATCTTGTGATTTTGAATTTCGGTGCAAAAGTACTGCTTTTTTTTCATATACACACTACCCTTTTGCGTGCAAAAATGTCCTTTTTGTACGATTTATTCATAAAAAGGCTTGCATATGTCAAAAAATTGTACTATTTTTGCACAAAATTTCGTTTTTAGGACATGGCAACACAACCGCAATTAGTCGATTTCTCTCGTCTGAGTTCCATCGCGGAACCGCACAAAGCGGATATGCGGGAGTACTTTTTTCTCAATCCCGAAATGGGTATGGTACGGAGCGGTACCAAGGTTTTTCGGATGATCACCTCGCATCTCTCGCCGCCTTTCATCATCGATGACCACCGTTTCGGCATAGTCACGCAAGGTGAAGCTACCGTTACCATCAACCTGCAGGAGAAAACGCTCCGTGCCGGAATGATGGCGTTTCTTGCACCCGGTTCGATCATCACCGATATTCATTTCTCGCCGGATTTTGATGTGAGAGGTCTGGCGCTATTCGCCTCCTATCCGATGCCTTTTCCTGCCGACCGATTGCCCGGTATTTTCAATGGTGAGGTACGCGATTTCCAATGTCCGGCTAACGATCATCTGTTGGACATCACCCACCGGCTGATGGATCTGATTTGGCTGATGATCACTTCGCAGGAGTCCCCCGACCGCACGACCCTCAACAGCCTTATTGCTACGCTCATGAGCCATTATGACAGCGTCTATCACGTACACGGGCGCAAACCTTCTTATACACGTGAGCAGACTATTTACGACCGTTTCATCTACCTCGTCAGCCGGTATGCGATGCAGGAACACCAGTTGCGGTTCTATGCTGATAAGATGTGCCTCACGGAGCGTTACCTCGGGGCTGTGATACGAGACGTGAGCGGTTCGACTGCCAAACAATGGATTGACAAGAGCCTAATAGCCCGCCTGCAAGCCGAACTGCGGCACTCGGATAAACCCTTAGCGCAGCTAAGCGATGAGATGTGTTTTCCGAACACCTCCTTCCTCTGTAAGTATTTCAAACGCCTCACCGGCGTCAGTCCGCTCAGCTACCGGAAAGGTGAAAGGTGAAAGAGGGGCAATTCCGAAAATTCAAAAAAAGTCATGCGACCTAATTTCCATGACAAAAATTGCCCGATCTAAGCATGCTTAATCGGTCAAAAATCATAAAAATTATGCAAAAATGTATTTTTTTTGAATTTTCTTGCCAAAAAATTTGGTCATGTCAAAAAAAAGCAGTACCTTTGCATCCGCTTTCGTTCAAGAAGCGTTTTACGGGAAACCGCTCTGGGTGCTATCGTCTAGTGGCCTAGGACAACGGCCTCTCACGCCGTAAACCCCGGTTCGAGTCCGGGTAGCACTACCAGAAGGAACAGAGATGTTCCTTTTTTTTAATTTTTTCAAAAAAAATTGCAGATTTACTTGCGTATTTCAAAAAAAATTACTAATTTTGCAGTCCGAAAGAGTTTTGTATAGATTCGCACCATGAATACGCGTCCTATAATAGCGTTTTTACTACTATTCGGACTGTTGTTATGCATGCCCTGCATAGAGGCAAAGCAATATTATCGCCCCAATCAGAGTCGATATAATAAAAAAGTGGTTGCCAGCAGGAACAAGTATAACCAAAAGGTCATCTGGATGAAAAAGCCGGGTGAAGGTGGATTGTATACAACCAAGAACTACTTCATCTCCCACGGTGTGGGCGTAACCGCTGCCGCGATGTATTATTTCGGCGATGTGGATAACGAGGGTCTGGCTTTTCACGGCGGATTCAACATTCATAATCTCAGTCTCGGCGCCGGACTGACGTTCATGTATAACTTACCGGCAGGAAATCACTGCAACATGCGTTTCGCCCTCTTGGGCGGTAAGATCGGTGGTAATAACGAATTGAAATTCAACAGTCTCAATCCACCTCGTGATGACTATCGCAGTTTCTCTGCATTCGTGATAGCGCCCTCGGTCGGAGTGCAGTACTACCCCTTTTCCAATGCCGGCTTGTTCCTGTACGGCGGCGTGAGTGCTGCGATCAGTATCATCGACAAGTATCAATTCTACCGCTACGTCAGCAAACCCGGCTACAGCGATAAGGTGCGGGAACCGCTGGAAGGTAAGACCTATGGTATCTTACCGATGATTCAGTTGGGTTTCGGGTACAGTTGGAAACTGACGGCCTCTTTCTCGCTTAGTGCCGAAGTCATGGTGCAGGAGGGACTGGTGGATGCGCATTATATGAACCTCGATGCCTACCCCTTAGCCAAGTCGCAGAACAATGCCCACGTGGAGATGGGAGGCATAATGGGTACCTATACAGACCGGTACGGAAAGAAACGCCTGCGCTGGAATGACGGATGGTTCCAAGCCGGTCTCACCCTCACCTACCACTGGCGTAACTGCGAATACTGCCGATTCCAGGGGAATTATCATAACTACCGTCCCAAGAGACGGTAAAATCTCATTTCTTAGGTTTGACCGAACCCGTTTCCGCACACTCTACGATATTACGGAAGATGGTCTCAAGACGCCACTCAATGGCGTTATGCCAGGTATTGTCGGAGATGAAGACCGACAGCACGCGACCGAAAGACAGACGGAACTCATAATGCACGCGTGTTTGGGTCGCAGAGATGGGTTCCATCCGTAAGATGAAATCACCGCCGTCGAGGATCGAACCGCTATAGGTAGCGGTCATATGTGCCGTCAAGGGATAAGCTTGATCAGCAGGACGCTGCAGACGGTATTTGGATCCCAGATGCTGGTCTTTCCACCACCGTACGCCTAACACATAGATATCGATGGCGACATCACCTGTTTTCTGCTGAGGGTCATAGACCCGGTCTTTGTATTTCAATTGAATGGCATTCTTACTCTCCTTGGTATTCGCCGCCTCTTCCGATTCTTTCACTTGTCCCAAGCCCACATAGGCCCATTTGAACAGACTATCCGGGCATGCCTGAAACTGGTAGCAGAACCGCTCCGCCACTTTCAGCATCGTCTCGATCGATGCATTACATACCGTATCCATCACCACTTCACGCCGCTGCGGACGCAAAGCGAAAGCACTGACACTCAATGTCAGTAACACCGTCAGCAAGATGCTTTTTCTCATACCTCAAAATCCAAACAGGTACGTACTTCCGTATACGGACGCACCACTCCGTTAGCCACCGCCACATGTGCCGGATGCACCGCGTAGCCTTTCAATGCCTCCGCCGACTCCAATGTAGAATCGAGCATGATGTCCGCATTACTGCTACTCAACACGCCGTCAATCTGCACGTGGATATCCTTCAATCCCGGCACCTGTCCCTGCAGTCCTTCCAAACCCGCCTTGATGGCTTGTGCGCGCAGCTGTTTCTCTTCCGCACTCAACTCCGAGCGCAATTTCCAAAGAATAATGTGTTTTACCATTTTTTCGCTGTATAAATAGTACAAATTCCCAAACTTAATGTCTCAAACTGTTCATCCCGAAAGCCGGCATCGTGCATATGCATCACGAAGGCTTCCCCCCAACAAAAGGCCTTGACGCTCTTATTGAGATAGGTGTAAGCGGTCTTGTCCCGACTGACGATCCTACCTATCCAAGGCAGCACGCGCGAGAAATAAATATCGTATAGCGCGCGCACGAGACGATTGGAGGGATAACTGAACTCCAGAATCGTCACCTGACCACCGGGTTTGACCACCCGGTACATCTCCCTCAGTCCTTCGTCCAGATCCTGAAAATTCCGGCATCCGAAGGCACAGGTCACAGCATCAAAACGATCGTTGTCGAACGGCATCTGCTGCGCGTTTCCATAGACGAAATCTACCCTATCTTTCCACTTTCCCTTTTCTACTTTCGACTTTCCGACAGCCATCATCTGCTTCGACAGGTCGATACCCGTCACATGTTGCGCCTTACCGCTTCGCAACATCGCTATCGCCAGATCTGCCGTACCGATCGCTACGTCCAGTACCTGCTCCGCCGGCGTCATGAGAGACACCGCTTTTCGTCGCCACCACTTGTCGATATGCAAGGATAAACCATGGTTCAGACCATCGTACGTTCCGGCTATCCGGTCAAACAACTGCCCTATATGCTGCTTCTCTTCCATGAATCGGCTGCAAAGGTACTGCAAATTTTTCAGATATGCAATTTTTTAATTAAAAAAATGCATTCTATTTGCATAATTCAAAAAAAAGTTGTAACTTTGCACGCTTTTTAGATTTATTTGTAACGCAAAGAAGATGTTTTTTTATATTTTACTGATACGCTTAGCGGCCTTGTTCGGGCATCGGAAAGCCCGGTTGATGGTAGAGGGACAGAAAGCGATCTCGATGGCGAACAGACAAGTGACGGTGAACGGGAGACAGATTCCCAAAGGTGCTGTATGGATCCATGTGTCGTCGGTGGGTGAGTTCGAACAAGCACGACCGCTGATCGAGAAATCGAAGATCGAGAATCCGACCACAAAGATCGTGCTTACCTTCTTCAGTCCGTCCGGCTATGAGTTACGCAAGAACTACGACAAGGTCGATGCGGTCTTGTACCTGCCCTTCCCCACCGGCAGCAACGCCAAGCGGTTCCTCGAATGTCTGCAACCGAAGATGGCTATCTTCGTGAAGTACGAGTTCTGGCCGGCGTATCTGAAAGAACTTAAGAAACGCGGTATCCGAACCTACAGCATCTCCGCGATCTTCCGTCCTAACCAACTTTTCTTCCGTCCTTGGGGCAAATGGTATTTACGACTCTTGAACTGCTTCACGCATATCTACGTGCAGGACGAGGGTTCGCTGCAACTGTTGCAATCACACGGCATACAGCGCTGTTCGATTGTGGGCGACACGCGTTTTGACCGCGTATTGGAGGTGAAGGCGAATGGGGAGAAAGCGAATAGAGAACGGTTACAACCCATCGCGCAGTTTGTGGAAGGATGCGAACGGGTGGTCATTGCCGGTAGTTCCTGGCCGAAAGATGAAGAGCTGCTGGTGCGCTATATAGCCGATCGACCGGACACGAAGTTGATTCTGGTGCCGCATGAGATTCATGAGGAGCATCTGCATTATCTGTTTAACCTGCTGCAAGGTCGGTACGTGACCTACACCCATGCTACGCAGACGGCACTGCTGCATGCGCAAGTGATGGTGGTGGACACGATCGGTCTGCTCAGTTCGATCTACCGTTACGGACAAGTGGCGTATATAGGTGGCGGTTTCGGTGTAGGAATCCACAACACGATCGAAGCGGCGGTGTACGGGGTACCGGTTCTTTTCGGACCGAACTACCAGCATTTCCGGGAAGCAAAAGGACTGATCGCAGCCGGTGCGGCCCGGAGTATCAAGAACTACAAGGAGTTGGAAGAGTCACTGGACACGGCTTTCGCCAACTACCAAGAGATAGGCACCAAAGCCGCTACCTATGTGCAACGCGAACTCGGCGCAACAGAGATGATCTATAACGAAATTTTTAATTGATATGGCACAAAAACCAAGTATACCTAAAGGCACGCGGGATTTCGGACAAGTGGAGATGGCGCGCCGCAATTATATCTTCAACACCATCAAGGGGGTCTTTGCGCTCTATGGTTTTCAGCAGATAGAGACTCCGGCGATGGAGAATATCGGTACGCTGATGGGTAAGTACGGAGAGGAAGGAGACAAACTGCTCTTCCGTATCCAGAACAGCGGAGAGAAAGCCGCAGCAGCACCGGAGAAAGGACTGCGTTATGACCTGACCGTACCGTTTGCGCGGTACGTGGTGCAGCACCGCGAAGAGATCACTTTTCCTTATAAACGCTATCAGATTCAACCCGTCTGGCGGGCTGACCGTCCTCAGAAAGGACGTTACCGCGAGTTCTACCAGTGCGACGTGGATGTGATCGGCAGTGACAGCCTCATCGGTGAACTGGAGTTGATTCAGATCGTGGAAGAGGTGTATCGCCGTCTGGGGATCCGCGTATGCCTGCATATCAACAACCGTAAGATCCTTGCCGGGATCGCCGAGGTCATCGGTGCACCGGATAAGATGATCGACATCACCGTGGCGATCGACAAACTCGATAAGATCGGTGTAGAGGCAGTGAACGCCGAACTGATCGAACGCGGACTGAATAACGACCAGGTAGCAGCCCTCCAGCCGATCCTGAACCTCAGCGGAACAACGGCAGACAAACTCATGGTGCTCAAGACCATCCTGGCGAACAGCGAGACCGGTCTCAAAGGGGTCGCCGAGATGGAAGAGGTGTTTGCGCTCATTGAAGCAACCGGTGTACAACTGAATATCGAATTGGACTTGTGCCTGGCTCGCGGTCTGAATTACTATACAGGTGCGATCTTCGAGGTGAAGGCACTAGATGCACAGATAGGCAGTATCACCGGTGGCGGTCGGTACGACAACCTGACCGGCATCTTCGGTTTACCGGGTGTGTCGGGTGTAGGTATCTCGTTCGGTGCGGACCGTATCTACGATGTGCTGACGGAGTTAGACTTATTCCCGCAGGCGTTGCAGTCCACCACGCAGCTGCTCTTCGCCACCTTCGGTGAGGCGGAACTGCGTTATGCGCTCTCTTGGGCGAAAGAACTGCGGGCACGTAACATCGCCGTGGAGGTGTATCCCGAACCCGCGAAGATGAAGAAGCAGATGGGTTACGCCGATGAAAAAGCGATCCCGTATGTAGCCATCGTCGGTAGCAATGAGATGGAGACCCACACCGTCATGCTCAAGAACATGACCACCGGTGAACAAAAACAAGTAACACTCGACGAATTATGCACGATACTGTAAAAGAATTTGATGCGGTGACGGCAAAATGCCGCGCGATCTTTGTCGATAAGATGAGTGACTACGGAGCCTCGTGGCGGATCTTCCGTCTGCACGGCATCACCGACCAACTCTACATCAAGGTTTGTAACATCCGTCAGCGGCAAGAGACGGGTGTGAGTCTGGTGGGAGACGACATAGAAGGGAACCTGCGCGCCATCGTCAACTACGGCATCACCGCCATCATCCAGGACCGCAAAGGTTTCGCGGACGGAGTGGACACCACCAATGACGAAGCTTTGGCGTTATACGACCAGGTGCTGAATGAAGCCAAAGAACTGATGATGCGTAAGAACCACGACTACGGTGAGGCGTGGCGGGAGATGAGCAAAGAAGGCATCATCGATATGATACTGGCCAAGATCATCCGCATCAAGACCATCCTTGCCCATGACGGTAAGACCGTTGCATCCGAAGGCGTGGAAGGCAATTACTTCGATATTATCAATTACGCGATTTTTGACCTCATACATTATGAAAATTAAACCTGCACATGTTATCGGTTCAACGGCACGTACCCTACTCGCTTTGACGTTCCTGTTCTCGGGATTTGTGAAGGCGGTCGATCCGCTGGGTACGGTGTATAAGATAGAAGACTACCTGAAAGCTTTCGGAGGGGTGTTCACCGATCTGCTGCCTTTGGCAGGCACAGCCGCGGTATGTCTGATCCTCGTCGAGTGGTTGCTCGGCGTATGTATGTTAGCGAATGTACAGACGAAGATTACCTCCTGGCTGGCACTAGCGTTCTACTTGGTGATGACTCCGCTGACGCTGTGGATTGCACTGACGAACCCTGTTTCCGACTGCGGTTGTTTCGGTGACGCACTGGTGCTGACCAACTGGCAGACGTTCTGGAAGAACATCGTGTTCCTGACGCTGGTAGTTATTCTGCTCTGCTGCAAGAAAGCCATCCCGCAACTCTTCTCCTGGTGGGCCGAGTTGTGTATCGCCCTGCTCGGTCTGGGTGTCGCAGCCGGCATCATGGGTTACAGTTACACGCACTTGCCGCCAATGGACTTCCGTCCGTATAAGATAGGCAACCACCTTCCTACCCTCATGGAGATACCGGAAGATGCCGAATCGGATGTGTACGAGACGACGCTCATCTACGCCGATGCCGAGGGTAACGAACAGGAGTTCACGCTGGAGAACTACCCGAAGGGAGACAGCGCTTGGACCTTCGTGGACCAGCGTTCGGTGCTCGTTAAGAAAGGCTACGAACCGCCGATTCATGACTTCGAGATCCTGACGATGGAATATGAGGACATCACGTACGATATCTTGGAGTCCGAAGACCCCGTGACGCTCGTGGCGATGTACGATCTGAAGAAGACCGACCGACGCCAGATCGGCAAACTGAAGAAACTACTCGAGGAGAACTCCACCGTCTATTTCTTGACCGGTTCGGGTGAAGATGACATATGGGCATTTGCGGATGAGATTGGTTTGGACGAGGAACAGACTGAAGAGCTGTTCTGCACCATCGATCCGGTGACACTCAAGACCGTCGTACGGGCTAACCCGGGTGTGTTCGTCGTTTGGAACGGCTACGTCATCGACAAGTACAACCTTCGTCAGAAATAATGCTCTATCAGTTCATCATAGCACTGCCGATGATGGTGTGCCTCAGTTGGGGCATCTTCTTCCTGATTCGTCTGTTCACGCGTAGCGATGAGTTACGCGTGAGTGTTATGTTACTGCTTTTCTACGCAGCGGCAGCCGTGCTCTATGCCGACCACTGGATCTATTTCTCCGGCATCCGCAGTGCAGCCGCCGAGTACAGCTATTTCATCGTCAACCTATGCGTATATCCTTTATATTACGCGTACCTGCGCGCACTCACCCGTGCGAAAGGCGACCCGGAAGTGGCGCTGTTGCTGCTGCCGGCTGCATTGGTTGCTATCTTCTTTCCGATCGCATCGATGCGGGATGATCTCCCCAACGAGACCCTTCATTTCTTCGCCCGTATATGCTTTGCCTTCCAAGTAGTCTGGGTATGGGTGCGCGGGTACAAGTTATTACGCAAGACTCAGGAACGGATGGATAACACCTATTCCGATGACCGAAGCCGTGTGCTGCGTCCGGCACATATCATGCTGCAGCTGTTCGGTTTCACCTCCGCCGTGTCGATGTTACTAAATATCATTGGTCGGGAGTTCTTTGCGGCAGGACTCTATGTGGGCGTACCGGCGATCATCATGTCCGTCTTACTCTACGGCTTGGGTTTCACCGCGGCTCATACGACCGTACCGGCAGAGACCGTGACGGAAGAGCCGAACACCGCCTCGACGGAAGAAGCCGACCAACTGATGCAACGTATCGATAAGATCATGTGGGAACAGGCGCTTTATACCAATTCGCATCTGACGATTCAGGATCTGGCATCGGCGGTGGGTTCCAACCGTACCTATATCTCCAATACGATCAACCGCAACTGCGCACAATCCTTCTCGCAGTACGTAGCCCGTTACCGTGTGGAGCATGCACAGACGATTCTTCGTGATGCACGGTACACCTCTGACCATGAGGCGATCGCTGACGCTATTGCCCTGAGCGGTTTCACCTCTGACCAAACATTCTGCCGCGTCTTCAAGGACATCACCGGCCTTACTCCCCTCCAATATCGCCAACAAAACCGGCAAAAATGATATTTTTGTACGATTTGTGAATCGATTTGTACCTTTTGCGAATGCTTTTTGAGAAAAAAGCAGTAATTTTGCACGCAAAATTGTTCAATTCAAATACAAATCGTTATGAATAAGACATTATTTTTGGCATTAGTTCTGCTCAGTACGGTCACTTCGCTTACCGCCGGTCCCGGTGGTGTGGAGTACCTTGACGATTGTTTCGACTACTCGGTCGCCAACGATGACGGCGTGATGCTCTATTACAAGAAAGTGTATGAAGACCCTGCCGCCGATCCGAAGGTGGTGCGTGGTCTGGAAGTAGTTGTTCCGCAAGGATGGGATCTGGATATCCACGGAGCCCATGACCCTATTTGGAGCCACGAGTTCCCGTATCAGGACACCGTCATCCGTGTACCGGGGATGGCGATGGGCATGACGGTTATCGGTATCGGTGACTATTGCTTCCGAGAGGCTCCGAACCTCAAGCAGGTTGTGCTGCCCAATACGATCACCTATGTCGGAAATGAAGCGTTTGAGTCGGACACGCTGCTTAAAGAACTGAATCTGCCCGAGTCCATCGAATGGGCAGGTCTCGGTGCTTTCCAATACAGCGGTTTTGAGCATATCTCTATCCCTGCATCCGCAGCTAACTGGGATATGTCGGCTTTCCAAGGTTGTCCCTATTTGACGCAGATCAACTTCGCCAAGAACCTTACATCCATCCCGGAACGCATGTTCTTCGGCTGCGACAGTCTGGAGACCGTGATCTTCCCTGAGGCCCTGGACACGATCGGTCTTGGTGCTTTCTCCGCATGTTCTAACCTTAAGCATATCACGTTGCCGGAAGGACTGATTGACATCCAAATGGGAGCCTTCATCGATGCTCCGCTGGAGGAATTGACGATCCCGTCCACGGTACGTTCTATCGGAGCACATGCCTTCACCGACCTTTCGCATATGTCCTGTGTCACTTCGCTGATTATGGATCCTGCCGGTGTAGCGGAAGAAGACGCTTTCGGTGTCAAATGGGGCGGTGAAGAAGGAGAAGAGATGCCTCCCTTCCCTGCTCTTCGTGTGCCTAAAGGCACAAAATCCCTCTACCAAGCCGATGCCGAGTGGAGTAAGTTTAGCATCGTCGAAGAAGGAGAAGAAGGTATTGAGCAAATCAGCCAAGAGCCAAAAACCAAGAGCCAAAAGCTGATTCGGAACGGTCAACTCGTTATTGAGCGTGACGGTAAGAGTTTCAACGCCCTCGGTACAGAGATGAAATAATATATCGATCATATTGACTAAAAAACAAATAGTTATGAAAAAATCTTTATTCCTCGCCTTAGCGCTTGTAGCAAGCGTACTGGCATATGTATCTTGCGACAAGAAAGACAAGAAGAGTGACGAACCGACTAATACGGAAGAGATCACGACGGACGTAAATCCGGCAGACTACCCCAATACGATGTGGCGTATTGACTCCTGCCTTGCCGGTGGTGAGAAACAGCGTCCGCCTCACGGACTCATCCGCGTGCTGAATGGAACGCAGGCTACGTTTGACAACGACACCTCAGAATACTCGTTCAAGGATGGCAAACTCATCTTCCGTGGTGAGGAGTTCACGATTGCAGGACTGAAAAAAGGTTGGGCACATCTGCAAGCCCGTGGTACGGATATCTATCTGTGCCAGTTGCCTGAATTCGATATAGAAGACCAGATCTTTGACATTAAAGCCTCGGACTTCGTAGGCACCTGGAAACATGCGTACTACGTGATGGATAGCCATTCGATGGACGGCTCTTCATGGTACATTGAGGGCAGTAATCCCTGGGTGGAAACATGGGAATTCAAAGCCGATGGTACCTGTATCTATACCGACGTTTTCACCGGTACGACCCAGACCGGCACTTGGAAATGGGAGTACGGACTGAACTTCGTGAACAACCCGCTTGCGCCCATGCTCATTGACGAGAACGACGGCATCACCGTACAACCCCTCACCAAGAACTGGTTCCAGATTCTTCGTGGCGACCAACCCTACCCCGGTAGCAGCACGACCAACTATTACTACTGGTGGTTCTACCGCGTAAAATAAAAAATCAATAGTTATGAAAAAGTATCTTATCTTTGCCCTTTTACTTTGGGGCGCAACATCTGCTTATTCAGCAGCTGTTCTGGACAGCGTAATTACAACCGCAGGACGTAATGACAAAAGCAAAGCCGTTTACTCGTACGATGCAGACGGACGTAACAACTTGACCATCTCTTATACTTGGTCGGCAAACCAATGGACGAACCTCTCCAAGACGGAGAATACGTTCGATGCCAACGGTAACGTCACCGAAGTTATTTATTCTATGTGGGACAACAATGTATGGGCGAACATGTATCGCTCCCTCTACACCTATGATGCCAACAATGCCAAGACATCCTATACCTATCAGGGATGGAATGGTTCCACATGGGAGAATTCGTCGCGCTATACCTATCAGAACAGAGAAGACGGTAAGTGCAAGGCAGCCGTTTATTATAATTGGGTCAATGGAAAATGGTTCGAGGCAGACAGTAATTTCTACTCGTACAATGCTGCCGGCGACGTACTCGTTATGCAAACTTTTAGATACCACCATGTGGAAAGCGGATACGACGAGGACGGATGGTTTAAGAATACTTATGTAGGGTACGGTTACAATGAAAAAGGTCAGCAAATACAACGCTTGACGCAAACATGGTATGAATCTTCAAAAATGTTTGTCAACGTCAATAAGTACGATTACGAATACGATGAGAAAGGCGATCGGAGTCATCATTCCTATTCGTATTGGAAAAATAATGATTGGGAACAACAACATTCCAAAGATTATATCTATAACGACGCTCACCTGCTCACGCAATCTATCCTTCAAAACTGCACAAGCGGCACGTGTGTCAATAGCCAAAAGGAAGAATATACCTACGATGCCGAAGGTAATATACTTACTGACGCAGTCTACGACTGGGGTGAGAGCGATTGGATGCAATCCAACTTCACGCAATATTTTTATCATAACGACGGTTCCGAGGCGATTGAGAATATTCAGAGCGCTGAAATCAAGACTCAGAAGGTCATTCGTAACGGTCAGGTATACATCATCCGTGATGGTAAGACCTACAACGCCCTTGGTGCTGAAGTAAAATAAAAACTGAACGATATGAAAAAAGTAC
Source organism: Paludibacteraceae bacterium (assembly GCA_017447875.1). Taxonomy (GTDB): domain Bacteria; phylum Bacteroidota; class Bacteroidia; order Bacteroidales; family Paludibacteraceae; genus Colicola. The sequence continues at coordinate 65,350 of JAFSMP010000025.1, forward strand.
TTTTATTTGCCCTTGCGGCAATGACATTGGCTTTTGTAGCTTGTGACAAGAAAGACAAGAAGAAAAGTGAGCCGGAACCGGAAGGCAAAGTGTATCATTACGATGCTACCCTGACGCTGAACGATATGGCTGCTACACAGTATAGTTTCCAACTCTATTTCACGGTGAACGACAATAACGAAGTAGCCATGAGATGGGAGAACGTCAAATACGAAGGTAAGACCTTTGACCTGTACTATACCGGCAAATGCAAAAAACTGGAAGACGAAGTGTATGAGATGCAGGTGGAAGACAAGTTCAACTTAAAAGACGGCACTCCCTTCGACGGCTTTGGTATCGTTAGGGCAAGTTTTGAGTTCGGCGATAAGGTGACGTGGTTCTCCCGCGATGCGCATCTCATCTATGACAACGGTGAGAATATTATGGCATGGATTGACGGCAAAATCGTCAAAGACGAAGATCCGGAAGATAAGGATGCTAAAGTGCTCAATGCGACCGGTGAACTGCGCGGCGTGATGTTTGATGTGTACAACGAGAATCAGCAGGCGGTTGTTACCTATCATCCTAATAAGAACACCATCGATGTGAAGTTCGTGAAGGCACAAATAGTTTCCACAAGCGAGAGCCCGAAGGACATCTATATCTATAATATGAAGGTCAACGCCGGTGAGACGCACATTAATCTGGTGCTGGAGGATGGTTCGCCTTATGCCTCGTTCCCGAAATCCTATGCGTACGCTATCCTGGATCCGAATCTGACGACGCTGAACATGCACTTCGGCAATGATAGCGAGAGCGACACTCAAGTGTACTTCGTCTATAATGCTACGCTTAAGTAATAAATGAATAAACACAATTTTATGAAAAAGTATCTTATTTTTGCCATCGCGCTGATAGCAAGCGTATTGGTATGCACATCTTGCAAGAAAGACAAAAAGAACGAGGTAGAAGAGCCCGAACTGAAAGGCACCATTTATCACTACCACGGTATCTCTTCTACGCGTGATTACAGTTGCGAGCACGATATCTATATCGCTATGGAAGACAACCACAAAATGACCATGAAGTGGGTAGATATCAAGCCCTCAAAAGATGCAGCGCCTGTAACCTTCTATCTCTATGATGGAGGATGGGACGAAGACGGAGAAGGCGGATTTTATATCGGCTGCGATGCTACGCCTCAGCTGCCTAACGGAAAAGTCCCTGCAGATTGGGAATCTGTAGATATTAGTGGTCACTGCGATACTACCATCTGCGATTTCGACTATCATATCAATGGTGTCACCGGCGCTATCTTCACTGGTGAAATCGTGAAATAATTAGTACATGAACTAAAACCTCTCACCCCCGCCCGAGCACTGCCCGGGCGGGTTTTGTATATAAAAAAGGTCTCTCACTGCTGAGAGACCCTATAAAATCGATAATCGAAAACCGTTTTCTTATCGTACCAGCGCACCGGACAGGTCATAAACCTTGCCGTCACGCAGGATGCGTACCTGACCGTTCTCGATGAACTTCACCGGCTTCGTGCTCTCGAAGATGTTCTCGATGCCTTGGGATGGATTAGCACCCTTTACGGGTAATACCGCGTAGCCTTGTTTCTCGGTAATGGTCTGCTTGTCAGCTGCATATCCGGCAACAGTGATGTAATAGTTACCTCCTTGTAGACTGTAGTCGCTCTCATTTACATGTGCCCAACCTGCTTGGAATTCTGCCTTATTAGCATCCGATATCTCCGGATTATCCTTGATGGCCGGATAGGTAGCACCGTATTGAATCATCAGTAGGGTACTCATTGCAAAAATGCCTTCGTTTTTCGTTGAAAACGATTTTGCAGAACTCATAATCGTAGCAACCGGTTTAAATGAATACTGAGTACCTACGATCGTGTCTATATAATACAGAGTCAGTAAGTAGTTCTTACTCAAAGTTGAATCGCCTTGCCAAAGAAAACTCACTACTCCATCAGGCTGCTCATAAGCCGCAGTAAAATTCAACTGAGGAAGTTCATCAGCCCATACACTCGCTGCCAATACGACAGCTGCAAACAATGTAAAAATCTTTTTCATACGCAATACATTTTTTAAATCGCCTGCAAAGTTACTGCTTTTTTTTGAATTATGCAAGGATTTGGTGAAAAAATTCTGTCTGGTGGGACAAATGGAGTAATGTCCGGAGGGTCGATACGGGACGGGGACAGATATAATGACGGAATGATGTAATGATGCAAATGATGCAATGAAGGGCGGCGAATCGTATGCGCCGGTAAGGAACAAACGTCTATGGGTTCGAAGGTGACGTCGTCCGGGGTGATCTCTGCGTTGTCACTCTGCGCAGCAGACAAAGCCGGTTTAGAACCGGAGCAGGACAGCCATGCGGATTGTAGGCGGGCGGCTCGCAGTTCGCGGTAGATGGCCACGTAGGTGTATTGGTAGAAACGGGAATAGGGTTTGAATCCGGGTTCGGGTGCAGCACCGCCCTTGAAGACGGTGAAGTAATGCTTGAAGAAACGGATACGCCACTCGATACCTACCGGGGAATAGTCATGTTCAAGAGCGTGCGCTTGGCGCTGGGCAAGCTTGATGAGTTCGCGGTTGGCTACGCAGGCTTCGGACCAATGCGTAGGAAAATGGTAGGTATAGAGTTGAAGGAGGCGGTTGCCCAGATGGGGATAACGACGGACGATGATATGTTTGCGGCGTTTGCGACCGAGTTTGAGTTTGTCCATAGCGCCCCAT
>JAFSMP010000026.1 GCA_017447875.1 Paludibacteraceae bacterium
GAACCTGGACGGGACGCGGCGCGTCCACCGTAGAAGCCTTTTTAGAACAACACGTGCACGCGCTCAGAAGCGTGCATGTAGACAGTAGAAATAATATACGACATTTTCGCCGTATGGGGGGGTAAAATTGAACATTTGAATATTTGTCATTGTTTCATTTAACCTTTGCGTCTGCAAAGGTACAGAAAAAATCTGATATATGCAAGAAAAAAATGAAAATTATGAGTTGACGTCGTAGAACTCTAATACTTTTCGCGCTTACTCTATTACTTTTTTCGGCTTGCTCAGATACTTTTTCCGTCTGCTCTGTTACTTTTTCATCGAGGTCTGACACTTTTTGAGTCGGGTCTGACACTTTTTCTGCGCGATAGTCGCAGAGTTGTCGTCGCTCGTTGGCGAACTCACGCTGCACGCTGCTTATGAAAAGTTTGATTTCTGCCATATGCACCCATATCGTCTGCAAAGGTACAACTTTTTTCGCACATATGCAAGAAAAATCGATGATTTTTCGGTTTAAAGTATAAAGTATAAGGTTTAGAGACAAAAAGAGACGGGGCACGATGGACGTGCTCCGTCTCTTGGGTAGAGTTAGCAGGGATGCTATTTATCCGAACAGCAGCCAGGCGATCAGGTAACCGATGCCGATGGAGACAAAGGTGGTGATGAAGCCGGCGAGTTGGAAGGAATGGTTAATGACATATTTGCCGATATGCGTGGTGCCTGTCCGGTCAAAACCGATCGCAGCCACTTCCGTAGGATAGTTGGGCAGGAAGAAATAGCCGTTCACTGCAGGGAAGAGCGCCAGCAGGATATGCGGCGGCAGGCCGAGCGCCAAACCGACCGGATACAAGGTCTTCGCCGTTGCAGCCTGCGAGAAGAGCATGATGCTGAACAGGAACAGAGGTATTGCGAAGAGGATCGGCCAGGACGTGAAGACACCGGCTACGGAACCCATGATGGCTTCATGGTTACCGAGGAAGAAAGTGCTTCCCATCCATGCCACGCCGAAGATCGACACCATGGCGTTCATACCGGACGCGAACACATTGCCTTTGACTGCATCGCGCACGTCGGCCTTGCCTACAAAGAGGATCAAGGCGGCGATGGACATCATGATGATCTCGATGATATAGTTCATATTCATCGGCTCACCATGGAAACTCGGTCGCATAGCGGGTATAGAGCCGAAGAGAACCACCAGCACCACGCCCAGCAGGAACGCTAATACCGCCCATTTGGCACGGGGGTTGGCTATTTTCTCATTTTCACATTTTCCTATTTCCTCATTTTCAATCAGTCCTTCACGGACACGGCGTTGGTATTCGGGATCTTGCTCGAGGGGTTTGCCGACGAAGTTCTGCACGAGTGCCGCCACAAAGATCGCGATGAGCGAAGCAGGGACGGTGATGATCATGATCTCCCGGATACCGATCCCTGCCCCACCGAGCATGGTATGGGACAGGATGGCTGCCGTAGCGGCAGAGACGGGAGAGCCCGTGATGCCTAAGGATGCGGCGATGGTCGAGACGCTGAGCGGTCGTTCCGGTCGCACTTTCGCCTTGTAGGCTATCTCCGAGATAATCGGCAGCAGCGCATAACAGGTATGCGCCGTGCCTGCCAAGAAGCAGAACAGCCAGGTCACGAAGGGAGCATAGAAGGTGATCCGACTCGGGTGACGGCGGAGGATTTTCGCTGCGACCTGCACCATGTAATCCAATCCGCCTGCGGCTTGCAGTGCCGCAGAGGCGGTGATGACCGACACGATGATGAGCATCACATCGACGGGTATCACTCCGGGTTCGAGCCCGAAGCAGAAGACGAGGATGAACACACCCACCATACCGTAGATACCCAGACCTACAGAGCCTACTTTCGCGCCGATGAAGATCATCGTCAGCACGACGAGCAGTTGCAGAATAATAAGGAACGTAGCCATGTTATTGCATTTCTTTCCACTCCGGTGTGTAGGGCTCGGTAATATAACCAAGTGGAGTATCGTTGCGGAAAGGGAAAGTGGAGGTAGCCTCGAAGATGCGCTTGAGTTCCGGAGAATAGAAACGCAGTTGGACGTTACCGCCGCCCTCCGCAGCGGGTGAGATATAGAGCCAATAGAGGTCGTAGTCCGCTTTGTAGGTAGCGATACCGCAACAGTCGTTACCGATGAAGGCAGCGAGGGTACCTTTCGACTTGGTAAAGGAGACTTTGACGATTGACGTCATGGATGCGGACATGTCATTATCGCTGGTGATGACCCAATTGGGATTCGGTGTGTCTCCCGGAGTAACATAGGGATCAACCGGTTCGCTTTCTTTGTCCTTCTTACAGCCCGCAAAGAAGACCGTTAGCACTGTTAGAAGTGCGACCGCTAACGCTGTTAGACCAACCTTTGGTCTGTTAGAATTTTTTACCTGTAACATCATATTTCTCATTGTTTTGAATTATTTTACATGGATAGGGTTATCATTTATTTTCAGAACGTTCGTTCTGGCGCACGTGCGCCACCTTGCGAGCCGCCGCCGCCTACCGGCATGCTACTCGCGCAAAGGGTTTGACCTGCGATAACAATTGTTTGCAGGGACATGGAAGGTTGTATATACTTTCTCATAATTTCTGTCCTCCTATGCTATATGGTTCACCATTGATGAGCAAGACCACACGTCCTTCACGCAATAGTTTTGCACTCTTCGTTTTCATTTCTTCGTTCTCTAACCCTGTCATGACACCCGTTTTCTGTCGGATATGCAGCGAAGCGGGTATACCGCGATAGACAGGAGCCGGACTCGGTTGACCGGGATCAACCAGCCAATACGCCCGGAAGCCTTTCATGCTCGTGTCATCCGCGATAGGCCAGTAGAGCACATCGTCCGCTCCAAGGAAGAGGTTATAATGGTTCAGTTCCTCAATATGGGTCATCGGATAGAAACCACGGAAAGTCACCTTCGCATCGCCCGTCTGACCGGCATCGCTACCCGTTCCCCAAGCGATATTATCGAATCTCAGGAACGACAGGTCATCACTGGAGGTCCAACGGATCATGTACGGTACGCCTTTGGTTAACTGATCGCCTGTCAGAGGTGAGAGTTGCAGTTGCAGCTCCGTGCCGGCACCGGTCTCCACCACGTTTCCACCTTCGAAGGTGAAGATCTCCGCACCGGCCAAAGGCGAAGCGGCGATACTGTTCACGTCAAAAGGCAGACAGATCGTATTGAAATAACCGTCCTTATAGAGCGTACGTTTCATGAGCGCAAAGTTCTCGTCATCCGCCGCAGCGAATTTCGTTGAGAAGGTCGAGGCATCATCGTTCTCGTCCAACACGGTTACCGTCTGCGCCAAGCGAACGCTGTAGTACATTGTCTTAGCTTTCGCCTGGCGGTCATGAATTACCGAATTCTGAAACTGAATGGCAAAGCCCTGAGCCGTATTATCGCTATTTTCCGAACTGCTCCAATACGTACCGTCTAAACCCGGATCCGTGGCGGTTGTTCCGTCCTCCGAGTAACCTGCGGCAGGCAAGAACACGGCTCCGGCAGCCGACATAGCCGTCCACTGGGCAGCATCGTAGATGTTGGTGTCCCAGCCTTCAGCAGCAGCGCCGGCCTTAAAGGCAGGTACACCTGCAGGTTGCGTCCAGTTATCCGGAATGATGATCAAGCCGTGTTCGCCGGCTACGGTACCTATTCCGTTGCGTTGGTCGGCAGCTGCGCGTCCTTCATCGCGTGTAACCAACAGGTAGGTCCATTCATCTTTGTCCAAGACATGCCATCCTGCTACGCTGATTGCTTGCGTTTCAGCGAATGTAAAGAAGGTCTTTGTACTTTGAGAATAGTTCTCGTCCGCCAGCGTTACATACACGCCGTCTCCGACGGAGAACACTCCTTTCGGGGCGGTTGCTCCTACTGTGCCTGCTGCCGAAAGCAGCAGGGCACAAAGAGCAAGGATTTTATAATTTCTTTCCAGTAACATCATATTTCTCATTGTTTCGGATAATTACTACATGGTTGTTCTCGATGATCTTATAAACACCGGTCTCATCGGCAGGACGAAGCATAATTGGTGCTTTCAGACTACCTGCATGGCTATCGGTCGAGTACATGATGGCGCCATTTTCGGGTACGTAGTTCTCGCCGTCCATCTCGAAGCGGAGCGTGCCAGTCTTATCGCTCTGGATGGTGAGGAAGTAATATGTTTCCTCATCAATCGTGAGCGGTGTAGCAACCGCAGCGAGTTCATCACCTACGTAAACCTTCAATACATCATTTACATCATTGAGCGACGCAGTCGCGCTCATTCCATCATTAATCATTGCTATCACGGTCATGTTGGTTGCAGCCTTCGGGTTACTGAATACAGACGGATGACTGCTGTTATCCTGAGCGCGACGCGGAGCTTTGGAAGGAGACTGACGATAGAACGGGATGGTGACAGTGCCCGGTGCCATGCGACGGAAGAGGTATCCTTCTCCCGGACGCAGGGCAGTAAGGTTACCTTCCCAGCGATTGTTAGCCGAGAAAGTAGCGAAGCGGTCATGTGCTTTGATGAGGTCACCCTGAGTAGCGTTGTCGTAATAGCCTGCCAATGCTTCGGTAAGCGGTGTTGTTTGGTCAAACAGACACGGCATCGGATTCCATTTGCCGTTACCGCTGACGGATATCTTCATCGAATCCTCAGGCAGTTTCTCACCCGCGATACGGATGGTATTACCTGCTGCGCTAAGCACCATATAGGTTTGCGAGAAATGCAAGGTTTCAAGCGTACCCACAAAGTAGCCTGTTGCCGCATCATAGTCGCTGAACAGACAGGAGTTGGTGTTCTTGATCTTGTCATTAGCCACCCATGGGTCATTCGCCGTCATACAAGCCGCCATGGAACCGCCGGTCTTGGTCAGATCGAGATTCAGGGATATCCAGTTCCAGCCCTTCTCGATAGCGATATGCTGCATTTCACTTCCGCTGGTCATGAGGATAATCGGTTTTCCGTCGTCGCAGCCATAGACATAGCCATGCTCGAAGAGGATATTGCGACTTGCTGTGAGATCAAAGACTTTACCGGTCGAAGCCTGCCAGAGTTGGAAGCGTACCGGTTGACGGTTCATATCATCGTTACCATAAACAGTGATGAAGGCCTTGGATGTGTTGGTGATATCGTCAAAGGTGACATTTTCTTTACCGACACACTCATTGCGGTAGAGCGCATAGACGATATCATTCGGGTCGGTGTCATAGACCGATTGATCGAGCATGACTTGTGCGCAGACAGACATATTGAGCGGATACTTGCCTTTATCCACACCGTCGTACGGCGGTATCGCCTCTATATTGAATTCGATACGGAGCGGTTCGCTCAGTCCGTCTTCATCGGTCAGATAGATCACATCCGAATAAAGACCTACGGCTATATTGGCATCGAAGGTAAGCGTCAGTGTTATCTCGTCAGTCGGTTCAATAGCGCCGCTGGGTGCATCTACTGACAGCCAGTCTGGCATGGACTCGACGGTGTACTGATGACGCTTTCCTGAGTAGTTGACAACGCGAATGGTACGTGTGACGGATTCGTCTTTACCATAGATAGCCTTGGCGGTAATCTCTTTTTTCGCCCATTTGACAGCATTGCGATCGACGAAAGTGGTCCATGTCACAGGCGAAGCCATCGGGTTACCGTTGAGGTCCTCCACATCGCGGACGGTGATATAGATGGTCTGTTTGTTGATTTCGCGATCCAGCATATTGAGGTTGATCATCAACTCGTCGTTATTGAACGACCAGTCGAAGTTCATCTTCGTGAGCTGACCGATGTCTTGCACAGGAGCAGAGAGAGTCCTGTCGCCTAAATCCGTCACGCTCGACGAGTCGGATACGCTGACGATGAGCGGTTGCACTTTCTCTACTACGTCGCCCTCAGAGGTCCTGAAGACGCGTTGGTCATTGATAGAGAAGACCTGTTCCAGAATACCGTTATCATTCTCCTTCATTTCTACGAAAGGCAAGTACGCCATCAAACCCATCTCGTCTCCTCTCGGCGAGGTCGTGCCGTAGGTCTCCATGAGCGCCTGCGGAAGGGCTTGCTCAAAGATAATGAACTCATCGATATTTCCATCGAAACCATTACCGCCGATGTACATCTCTCCGCTCACTTCGCCCATTCGCTCGGCAGAGAAGGAGAGTCTCTGTTTGTCATCGACATAGACCGCTACATTATTGAAGGTGCGGTTGATGGTCAGCGCGATATGATGCCACATGTTGTCGGCATATTCGCCGTCGATTTTCCATTCGTTCGCATAGTTCCTGAGCACAAGCGCACCATTGTGAAGCGCGATTTCGGTCCCTTGGGTCTCCGACATGCGTCCGGCGGAGAAGATCGTACCGCTTTGGCTTGGGCTCTTGAACCAGAACATGAGTGTCTCATCCTGTTTGTTGGAGCGCGAGAGCAATTCGTCAGCCAGTTTGACCTGTTGTTGGCCCTTCACGCGCAGGGAGATTCCTTGCTGATACTCCCAGTTGGTCTGATGGGCATAGAGGGTGGCTCCGTTGGCTTTATCGGTGAGCGTCTCGCCCTTGCCTTCGTCCATCGGATAGTAAGCTACCAGTTCGCGCTCGTATCCTGTGAGGCGTGTCATATAGGTCTGACTGATCTCATCGGGCGCCAGCGCCTTCGTCCACAGACGGACCTCCTTCATATTACCCGCAAAGCCCTTACCAATCGTTATCGGCGCACTGCCGGAATAGTCCATCGCCTTCGCAAAGGGCTTGATGAGGGTATCGGTCACTTCTTTCGTTCCCGCATAGAAACGCACTAATCCGTTCTCGCGGTCATAGACCACCGCTACGCGGGTGAACGCCAGCATCTTCTCCGGCAAGGTGTCGGAATAGATAGTACCGTCACCCAGTTGGGCAAACAAGCGGTTGTCGGCGCTCTTACCGAAACTGAACGGACGGCGACCCTTGGTGTCGTAGTTGAAGAAGGTGTAGGCAGCTTCCGGATCCTGCGGGCGAACCATCATGTCCACCGTGAACGATTTGTCCGAAATGGAACGTGCCACTTTCGATTCGGCGTAAGAATTCTCCGTGTCGGTAAAGTGCAGCGATATGCCTGTAGTGATACCGGTCTCGTTGGTATAGCCTACAATCTGGAAGTTGTTATCCTCATCGAGATAATTACCGGCTATCGGTTCGTTGAAGCGCAGCTTGAGGTTGTCGCCTACCCCCAGGATAGAGTTAGCCGGTTCGGCGTCGCCGAAGACGCGCGGTACACGGGTGTCCTTCGTACCCCGCATCACAGCCGAAGCACGAGTGATAAAGCCGCTGCCGTGACGGCAGAAAGCTACGGCACGCAGGTCGTACTGCTGCTCCATCGGGTCGCGTTCGCCGTAGAAACGGATGTTCTCGATACGGCCGCCGTTGATCATTGCCTTGTTGCCCGAAGCCGCGTTATAGAGGCTGTCGTCGGCATAGTAGGAGCAGAGGTTGACCCAACCGTCGTCGCTGTGGGTTGCCAGCTTGTACTGGAACTCGATGTGATCGAAGTTCTTGTAGTTGACATCAAAGCCGTCGATCACTACCGGCAGATACCATCCGGTGGAGTCTTGCGGCGAGAGGGTGTTCATGATCCAGTTGTCGTGCGGCGCCGTGATATTCACCGGACAAGCCACCGGCATAAAGTGTGCGGAGAAGGTGCATCGTGCCAACTCCGACATACTACATGTCGAGGTCAATGATAACGTGATATTCTCGAAATCGTATCCCTCACCGGCATAGACCTCTACGCGCTTGGTTATTATCGAACCACGTGTTAGAGCAAATTCGCGGGCTTCCTCCGTAAGGGGCAGACCGTCAATCAGGATTCTCGCGCCTTTGGGGTTAGTACCTCTTTGCACTTTGAGTTCAAACTTAAGCACGTTGTTGCCGTTACCGTAGTCCACTTCCCCCTCATTCGCCATGTGGATATTGAATACCGCGGGCTGATCGATCGGCACATTGCTGCGCTCATGGACGTCGATATCGAGTTTCGGATTCTCCAGTTTGAGCGAACCGGCAGAAAGGGGCACCTTAGGGGTATAGAATCGTGTCGAGTCCGGTCCTTCCCACGGGCATCGTGTAGCACCCGCGTTGAGGAAATAGACGTACGAGCCATAGAGGTGATCATTGTCTGCATCGGTAAAACCACGTGTACCGGAGGTGGCATCGTTATATACGCTATTCTTGTCCACCACGCGATAGACGGACACATTGAGGTGTTCGTACGAGAAATCATCGACCTTGAGCGTGAAGCCGGCAGCCTTGGTATGCCCTTTCGTCTTATATTCCGGACTCATGTTCCAATCGATGTTGACAATCGGCGTGAACTCGAAAGACCAGGATGCGGCAACCGTTTGTCCCTCTATCTTAACGGGATCGTTGCCTCTTGTAGCCTCTTGAGTAGTGGCAGCATCTATCAAATTTTTCCAGTTGATTTTTTCGCCTGCTTCATACAGAGTAGAATTCTTTGTCATGAAATCCCCCTTATTGAAATTCAATCCCGGATAGGTTAAGAAGTTATAAACCATGCTGCTGGAGTTGAAATTCTCAGTATGTGTTACAGTTGTTGCCCCGCCCACAGACCATGTACCAACCTGTTCGCTATTGGTGCCTCGCAGCGCTTCAATCTTCTCGCGCTCGTTCTTCGCCAGCAGTTTGAACCAATCGACATACAGACGGTTGTAGGAATCCACTTCATCGTCATATAGTTTGTCGTCCGGTTTGATCTGTACGTAATAGCCATTCAAGCCGAAGTGCTCGTCCTCGGGCGCGACTTTGCTCCAATAAGCGGGTTTGTGGGTAGAAGCCACAATAGCCGCCACGGTAGCACTATCTCCGGTCAAAAGGAGCGCGTCGCGCTGATGCGCTATCTGCGGCATCAGGTTGTTCTCGATATAACTCTGGGTATAGGCAAAGGTGGAGTTGATATAAGAGGTTGCGCCTAACTCGGTACCGATAACGAGGTAGTATTTCTGTCCGTTGGCATCGCGTCCTTCGGCGATGGTACGCATCGTACCGTTGGCAGTCTGAGCAGAGAGCGTGACATAAGTCAGCGAGTCGAGCGGCTGTACCGCATCCATCATACCAAACAGCACATTCTGGGTCGCACCGATATAGACATCCGCATCGGAACCAACCGAGAACGGATCGCCGGCGGTAGTGATACGATCAGAAGTCGTGAAAGTATAGGTGGCATTATGTTTATACATATATGATCCGGTGAGAGGCAGACTCAGGGTATTACCTGTCTTAGCCTGGGTCGGCATACCGGTCCAGGCACCGCCTCCTACGCCGGCGAAGGCACCCATATAGATATTGGTACCGGCACTATACTTGAGTGCAACATTCAATCCTAAGGTCAGTTTGAACTCCGTATTGCAGGTGTAGCTATAGGATGTACCGGCATCGACATATGCGGAACTACCCGATCCGGGAGGATCGCGCAGGACATCGAGCAATACAATCTCGCCGTGGGTAGAAGCGGTAAAGTCTTTTCCTTTCAGTTTATCGCCGGTTACGTAAGCTCGTAAAGCCTGACTCTCGATATAGGCCCCCTGGTACTCCACCGAGAGATCCAGCACCCGCAGCGCGTCCTCTCCGGTCTTGACAAACGAGACGTAGTCCACAGGGAGGGTAATCAGCGCCTGACCCATCGTATCCAACTCATGGGTCTGGATCTCAGTATCCTTGGCGTCGTGGAGTCCGTTATAGACCTTGAGCGTACCACCTTGGAGGCGTACCTCCTCGTGACGGGCAGAGGAGGGATCGTTGTTGTAGTAATAGTCCTCATGTGCGGTCACGCTGAACTGGTAGGTTTCCGAATTGAAGACCGGCGCTCCGAAGAGGTATTTGTAGGTTCCGTCCTCTTGTTTCTCTACCACCGGCACCTCGATCTTCTTGTTTTGGATATTCTGGCGACTGATCGCCTTCTCGCCATAATACGGCACCGGCATACCAAATTGCAGCTGGTTGCAGGAGACAGAGATAGGACTATGATAGGTGATACAGTAGGTGGAGTTGTAATAAACTTCCTTGTCCTCGTAGGTATTAAGATAGTTTCTCAAGGGAGCTTCGGTCAGGTCCACCGTCTCACCGGTCTTGCCTTCGGCATAGAGGGTCGCGTAACCGCGCGCGGTCGCCTGCGTGATCTTATATTTAATAGGGAAGAGATCGACATAGAACTCACCGGTGTTGACATCCGGATAGATGATGATGCGTTTCTTGTAGTACTCCGTGCGGGTAATACCCACCGAATCCGATCCGTCCTGAGTAATCACATCGTGACGCAGGTTGACGAGGACGCTGTCGCGCAGGAGGTCGTCGTTATAGTGCACGATCTGGGAGATATTATCGCCCTCCAGTTCCAGAACCATCTTGAGGTCGTCACCGAGGTTGTTCTTACTCAGACCGAAGCCGAGCGGTTTGTCCGCCTGGATACGACCACCGGCGAGACGACCGATGATACGCACTTTGGTCTGGTCGTAGATACGCACTCCGGACTGACGTTGATCCAGGCTGAGGAGACTATCCTCGCGCTGCGTCGTTTCGTTGAACATACGAATATAGCCGTCTCCGGCAAAGACGTGACCATCTTTGTATGCCTGCAGGGTGAAGGGAGTACCCGACGGAACACGGAACTCGAAGTTACCGGCAGCATCGGTCTTATAATAGGCAGTACCGCTCTTGACGGGGATACCGTTCAGCAGGAACTGTACATCGCGCACCGGCACGGTACTGTTCTCAAAGAGTACGCGCCCCGACAAGGGTACAGAAGATATATTGGCAAAATTGACACCCTCGCGTACGCAGTCGTTCAAACCGAGGGTAACCGAAGCCGTGGAAGACGAGGTGTTATTGTACTTGAACTGCGCCGACATACTGGTAGGCTGAATCGAATAAGCGTAACCCTCGCCGTAGATGAGGCTGTCGAGGAGGTAGTATCCGTTCTCGTCGGTAGTGACGGTCTGTACCGTCTTGCCCGTGCTGGTACGAGAAGCGGTCACCGTGATACCCGGGCAGGCAGAACCGTCTTCGTAGCGAACGTATCCGCTGACCTTGCCGTACGGACTACGCGAACCGACCGTGACTGCTTCCTGGGATTTGATATTACCGTTACACTCGTAGGTCATCGTCAGTCGATAATTCCATTCGGGGGAGATGAACGGGTTAGCGGTACGGTCTTTGTACCAGTTATTCTCGTAGTTCTCCTCCAATACCGTCCAAGCCGTATCTTTGTCAGCAGGACGGGTCTCGATCTTGTACAAGCCTACATTGCCGTCCGTCGTTTCCCAGCGCAGCAGGACACCATCGGAGTACTCCTGTTTGGAGGCTGTGAAAGCATTGAGGTTCGCCGCCTCGGTGAAATAGACAACCGAATCTTTCTCGCGTGCCGGCAATACGGATTTGACGCCATAATTGATGCTGTCATTATGGACTATTACGCCCGTGGTATCTATATATACTTCGTACGCGTAATGTACACACGGGGAAGAAACCACATCGGTGTAACGTACACACGGCAGAATCTTATAATACGTAGTATCGTTCGGATGATACTTCACCTCGTCAATGGCAGCCTGTACCGAGTCGTGCGGAATCTCCAAAAGGATAGTATCGTTCAGTTCGGTCAGGATCTTACGAATCATGAATCGCTGTTTGGGATCCAGATAGTGGCGGCTATATCCCGGCGTGTCCTCCGTACGAACCTTGTTAAAATTCATGTTCTGGAGATACAGCGTGAGTGTCACCTTATGACTACTCTCGAAATCATTCGCCAGACGATAGGTTAGGTGTTTACCCGTGAAGGGCCAAGGGCTATATATGTGTTTTTCGGGGTCGAAAGTGGTGCTTGCCACAAAATCGTGACCTTCCCATCCCCATTGCGCAGAGGAAGCACGGTGAATACGGTAGTAAATCCGATAACTCTTCTCAACCGGGTTCCACCAAGACGCCTCTACCGTATCCAGATAAGTATAAGTCTGCTGGTCGGTAGTCTTATCCGTTGCCAGCGAGTCGTATGCCATAGGGACAAGACCAATCGTTACGGCATCCGAGAAATCCGCATTGTACGCACGCTGGATCTCAAACATATCGTTCTCCATCAGTTCCTTCTCGACTGGATGATAGATCTTCCACGTCAACTGCTTGTTGCGGTAATCGATATACCATTTACCGGAAGGTTCATGTTGCGTCTTGATAGCAGAAACCGCAAAATCATGAATCTTATGGTAAGCGGGAATATTAATCGTATTGGAGTTAAGTACCAGCTTTTGCGTATTGTCCTGTGACCGCTGGATCTCCATGGATATATAGAAACTGCGGAGGACATCGTCACTATTCACGAAGAGCATGTCAGCTCTCTCGGTACAAGGGATAGGATCTCCTGTACCATTTAACCAATATCTGTACGGCTGCTGTACAGAAACGTAGGGGATCGCAATCTTACCGTATCCCGCTACTCCGTTTTCGTTTAAGACATACAAGAACGGATTTTGCAATTGCGGTGCGGGATCGGGGGCACCTCCGGTGATTTTCGCCAATGTGCGTTCCTGGGTTCCTCGTGCCTGGTCGGACACCGATCCTCCCTCACGACGATAAAGCACCGTGTTGCCCACAAAATACGTCTGGTCTGCGTAGGCAGCGGGTTCAATATAGTCGAACTCCAGATAGGTCAGCCAGTCCTCAGTACCCTGGCGTTTGAGATAGAACTCGTGCCATTGACCGTCCGCGGATACGTGTACAGGCTCACCATCGTAGGTATTGGTCACGATGATAGCATCCGACAACACCTTCAGCTTCACCCAACCTCGGTCGTTGGGGTTATCTCCTCCGTCTCCGCGAGGCTGGTTGTGCCCGTGGTTGTCCGCCTCGTAGATCAGGAAGGTCGAGTAGTCGCCTACCCCATCCAAGTGGGTCCAGCATCGGGAACCTTGCGTGACGTTGCCCTCATCCGCAATAGCCCAGAAATTTCGGCTCGATCCACAAGCGAAAATAAGAATTTTGTAATGCACTTTCCCGTTACCGACTGAGTAAGCCGAATACTGGGTTCCACCCCACTCTTCACGGAAATACCAATCTCCGTGGCTGGCGTTTGTTGCCAGAAGATCCACCGCCGGGATGCTTGCCAGCATCAGCACAGCTATGAAATAAAAAATTGCTTTTTTCATACTATATTTATTTTGGATTGTGGTTACTATTCATGCTTTATTTCATCATCAGTTCCAAACGGCTGTATATTTGCTCAACCGGCTGTCTGCTTTAGCCATGGCGTTGAGTAAGATAACCGCGTTGCCGAACTGCTCAGCGGCGCGTACTTGTGCCGCCTTGGCGCTATCGTTGATGACATCGTCCGAACTCATTTGGATCAGCAGATACCATAATTGGCACATATCGGCTTTGTCCTCTTCGTCTATCTCATACCATTGGTCTTGTCCGGACTCTTGTTCCAGACGGGTCCATGTAGCGGTTACCTCATCCGCCGTGACCGTCTTTCCTGCAAGTGCAGTCTGCACAACGGGCGCAAAGAGAGCCGCCTCATTGACCACCACGGTATTGCATTTTTGTGCGTCCAGATAGGCATATACTTTGCCTGCATAGGCGTTATAGTCCTCCGTATCAAGCGTATCGGAGAGGGTTAGGAAATAACGGCCGAGGATGCCATATTTCTTGTACAAGCTATAGGTAAGCGTCATATTACCATCATGGAATCCGCTGCTGACACTGTACGCTATACCGCTTGCTCCGAGGGCATCGCATTCGGACAGATGTTTGTAAATACCGGCCTCAGTGACAGGTTCAATAGTGAAGTTAAACCGTGCTGCAAAACGCACCGCTCTGAGCAGGCTGGACGGGTTCTGCGGGTACACCAGATCCGGGTTAATAAAGGAGCGGATGATGCCTTCGCGTAAATCGTGCAAACCTCCGTGGTAGTCCAGCAGGTCGCCGGTGACATAGTCGTAATAGATGGCGTTGATAGTCAGATCCCGCGAGTAAGAGTCCTCCAGCAGGGACTTGCTGAAGATGCCTTCGTACTGCGACTCGGGAATACGGGGTTTGCCACGCAGGTACTCATAGATAGAGCGCATCGTGCCCATATCGGTACAATCGTCGCCATGCCATGCCTGCGCTACAATAAAGCCACTCGGTGCGGTAAAGATCGTGGTGTTCGGCACTATCTCTACCAGCTGATCGGGTGTAGCATCGGTCGTAAAATCCACATCGTTAGGCACTTTTCCCATAATCGCATCGCGTACAGAGCCGCCGTTCACATAGGCCGCGTAGCCGGCATTGACCACGTAGTCCATGTCACCGGCCGCATCAGCCGGCATCGCAAAGGCTTTTTGGTCGAACAGATTAGCCGGAATACGTAACTCGGCATAGCCGACTTTCTCCACTTCAGGATAGTTGGCATCAATGAGCCGGTTTATCTCCGTAGAGAAAAACCCCTGCGGCTGCTCCGGTACGTTCTGCTGCTTCTTACAGGACACGCAGAATGTGACACAGAACAGTGCAATGATCCAATAAAAATTGCGTTTCATTGTTTTTATGATTTATTGTTGTTTTGATATAATTATTCAACGATGGTGATCAGCCCGGCGGGTTGGCGGTATGCATCGGGGATGACGCCATGGAGTGTATGCTCCATATAATCCGCCAAGACATCATAGCACATTTTCGTCGGTTCATTGAGCAAGGGGCAATCCTTGAGCGTGCCATAGAAACCGCCGGTAGCATAGTAATCCGAAGTACCGATTGTATAGATACCGTCTGCGGTTATGGGTACGAAAGTGCTGCTTTGCTCGTCATAGACCATGACATCGGAGACGGAGTGGTCCGAAGCGTGGAGCGTGAACTTCAGTCCCGACAGCTGCGGGAAATCACCATCCAACTGCGGATAAGAAGCCGTGCAGGCCTCGAGCATATTCTGTATCTGCAGACCTGTTGCCTCAATCAGACAAACGGCATTATCATAGGGCACGACGGAGATGGCATCGGCATAGGTCACATCGCCGGCTTTGAGGCCGTTACGCACGCCACCGGCATTCGTCAGACCGATTTGAGCTTGTACATCGTGACGGAACGACTCGACTACCAGATTTCCAAGCGATGTCTCTTGTTTGCGGATGAGCCATTGACCTGTCTCGTCCGTAATAGGCATGTCGAAATCGAGACGGGCTATCTTGTGCTCCGTGATGCCGTTAAGCAAGGTATGGATACTATCGGTCACGGCAGACACACGTGCGTTGGTGTAGATGATATCCTTGGTCGGAATAAGGGAGGTATGGAAATGACCTGCCGTATCGATAAGCAGATGACCTACATTCGCAAACTGCGTACCGGTCTGAGTGACAGGTACATAGACACCGTCGAGGTTCTTGACCGAATCGCAAGGGATCACCGAATGGGTATGTCCGTCAAGTACGACATTGATACCGCGCGTAGCGGCTATCATCTCATGGGAGCCGCAGCCTTCATACGCCTTTTCCCCTAAATGCGACAGAGCGACCACATAGTCCGCTCCTTCGCGGCGGGCTTTATCCACCGACTGTTGCACAAGGCTGTACAAATCCTCCGCACGCAGGTCATAGAGTTGATTACCGTCCCTGTCATAGAACGAATACGATTCCGCTTTCATCGTCTCAGTGGTCAAAACACCGACGAAAGCAATCCGCTTGTTTCCGTATTGTTTGATGATATACGGGGCGTACATCGGCGCCGCACTGCCGTATTCATACAGGTTGGCACACGCCACAGGCGAACCGATAATCGGCAACAGCTCCAGCTGACGCGGCATACCATAATCGAACTCATGGTTACCTAATGCCACCGCATCATAATGCATCTCGCTCATGATATCTACGATGTAACCACCACTCGAGATGGCTCCGGCAAGTGATCCTTGCAGGAAATCACCACTGCTGACCAAGCCCACATACGCTGTGTCGGCTGCTACAATCGCATCCGCCAAACCGCGCATCTTGGTATAACCGTCGATCGCGCAATGCACATCGTTCTCATAGAGGATGACAATGCTCTTCGGCGTGTTAACGACCGGTTCCTTGTTCCCGTTGTTCCGGCAAGCAACCAAAGCCAGAACCGGCAGCAGATAGATAAAAAGTTTTTTCATTCTATGATTTGTTAAGCGATACAATCTATGCGAGTGCAAAGATACATAAATAAAAGCACGTACGCAATACGCGAGTGATAAAATTTACGAATTGTCATAAAAAATTTACGAATTGTTACATAAATTTATGAAGTAACCTATAGAGGGTGTCAATTTTTACACATTTTGAATGTCAAGCGAACCCACCGGCATACCTGCGGAAGGCAATCGTCTTACATTTTTGTGACTTTTCCAACATTTGACGCTGAAGAGAAACACGACGCAAAGCAAATGAAGAAAAAAAAGATTTCCTAAAAAAAAGATTCCCTCGATAACAAAAATGCAGATTTATTTGCATATTTGACAAAAAAGCAGTACCTTTGTGGCCGATTTGAGAAAAGGAAGGACAGAGGATGCAGATATTGACGGCATTATTATTGGGATTGTTGACGATCTTGGACCCGTGTACGCTGATGACGAGTATCACGGCAATCGGGTATATCGATAAGGAGATCAATAACAAACGGCTCGTGCTGACGAACGGGTTGATGTTCGTGTCGGGTAAGTTAGCGACGTACGTGTTGCTGAGTGTGCCGTTTCTGATGGGTGCACAGACCGAAGGGATTCAGCACGTGTTAGGGCATTACGGTGAACCGATACTGGCAGGGTTTATGTTGGTGTGCGGTGCGGTGTTACTGTTTTCTGGGCACCATCATCATGAGCACGACCACGGAATCAGCAAATGGTTGAAAGAGACAGACAGCAAGGAGAGTTGGTTGTGGTCGTTTATCTTGGGTATTTTCTTTGCGATCGCGTTCTGTCCGCATAGGCTGGTGTATTTCCTGACAATGATCGATATCACGCTGACGCTGCCGAGCAGTTGGAACTGGTTGATGCCGGTTGTGTTCGGTTTGGGTACGGGTGTACCTATCATGCTGATTGCGTGGCTGGTAAGTTACAGTGCGGTGAGCATCGGTAACTTAACAAGCAAGATGGCGACCTTCGAAAAATGGTTCCGACATATATGCGCAGCGCTGTTCCTGATACTCGGCGTGTATCTGACCGTTCATTGTATCATCGAGGCGCACGAACACGATCATTGTTGTCATCATGAGCACACCGAACTTTCGTTTTAAGCAGTTTACTATCTGGCACGACAAGTGCGCCATGAAAGTAGGTACCGATGGTGTACTGTTAGGCGCATGGTGCCCAGTTGATTTTCACATTTCTTCATTTTCGCATTTTCACATTTTAGATGTCGGGACAGGAAGCGGGTTGATTGCGCGAATGCTGATGCAGCGATGTCCGGAGGCAGAGGTAGAGGGGATCGATATTGATGAGAAAGCGGTAGAGCAAGCTAAAGAGAATGGGGTAAAAGCATTCGTATCAAGCCTGCAAGACTGGCATGGATCGTACGATCTCATCGTGAGCAACCCACCCTATTTTCAGAACTCGCTGAAGAATCCCGACAAGGGACGGGAGATGGCGCGGCATACGGATACGTTGAGTTACGAGGAGCTGGTGAAGCATAGCGCAAGACTATTGACCATGCATGGTCAATTGGCGGTGATTTTGCCGGCAGAGGCGGAGACGGAGATACGGGAGATCGCGGCACGTTATTCCTTATATTATACGCACATTACGCGCGTGTACTCGAAAGAGACGAAGCCGGCGAGGCGTGTTCTCTTATTATTCGAGATGTCGAGGTCTCGAGATCTCGAGATGACGACCGATACGCTTGTTTTAGAGGACGAAAAAGGCGGCCGTTCAGCCGCCTATTCGGAATTGTGTAAGGAATTCTATTTATGATCCGCCAAACTTGGCGGATTCTTTATTTAGCCACATTCACCGCGCGGACCTCACGGATGACGGTCACTTTGACCTGTCCGGGATAGGTCATCTCATCCTGAATACGCTTTGCGAGATCGAAGGAGAGGAGTTCGGTATCCTTATCGGAGATCTTATCGGCTCCTACGATGACACGCAGTTCACGACCGGCCTGCAGGGCGTAGGTCTTCACGACACCCGGGAAGGACATCGCGAGGTTCTCGAGGTCATTGAGACGCTTCACATACGACTCTACGATCTCACGGCGGGCACCCGGACGGGCACCGGAGATAGCATCGCAAGCCTGCACGATCGGTGCGATGAGGCTGGTCATCTCACACTCGTCATGGTGGGCTCCTACGGCATTACAGATATCGGGTTTCTCGCCGTATTTCTCACAGAGTTTCATACCGAGTTCTGCGTGCGGCAGTTCGACATCGTCTTCGGCTACTTTACCGAGGTCATGGAGCAGACCGGCACGCTTGGCTGCCTTGACGTTGAGTCCGAGTTCACCGGCCATCGCCGCACAGAGGTTAGCGGTCTCACGCGAGTGCTGGAGCAGGTTCTGACCGTACGAGGAACGATATTTCATCTTACCGACGAGACGCACGAGTTCGGGATGCAGACCATGGACACCGAGGTCGATGGTGGTTCGTTTACCCACTTCGATGATCTCATCTTCGACCTGTTTCTTCACTTTCGCTACCACCTCTTCGATACGGGCCGGGTGGATACGACCGTCTTGCACGAGTTGGTGCAAAGCGAGACGAGCTATCTCACGACGTACGGGATCGTAGGCAGAGAGGGTGATTGCTTCGGGCGTGTCATCGACGACGATCTCGACACCGGTTGCAGCCTCGAGAGCACGGATGTTACGTCCTTCACGACCGATGATACGACCCTTTACTTCGTCATTCTCGATATGGAAGACGGAAACGGTATTCTCGGCTGCGGTCTCGGAAGCGACACGCTGGATGGTCTGGATGATGATTTTCTTCGCCTCTTTGTTGGCTTCCAGACGGGCATTGTCCATGATCTCGTTGATGTAAGACATGGCTGCTGTCTTGGCTTCATCCTTGAGCGCCTCGACGAGTTGTTTCTTGGCTTCTTCGGCCGACATACCGGACAGTTGCTCGAGTTGTTTCTCAGCCTGCTGGTGCATCTTCTCGACCTCTTGTTGCTTGTAGTCGAGTGCCTGCTGGCGTTGCTCTACGGCTTGCGTCTTTTGATTCACTTCGTTGAGGGATCGCTGGATATCGCCTTGACGCTGGTTGAGTTGTTGCTCGCGCTGGTTCAAACGTTGTTCATGTTGCTGAATCCGTTTGTCCTGCTCACGTACGCTATTGTCGTGCTCCAGTTTAAGGGCGATAAATTTCTCCTTGGCCTCAACAATCTTGTTCTTCTTGATCACCTCCGCTTCCTCTTCCGCTTTCTTGATGAGATTCGCGGCTGAGACGCGTGAGATGAGGTAGTAGATACCGGCTCCGAGAAGGAGTCCGCCTACTCCAGATAAAATTGCTGTAATCATTGATTTATCGTGTTATTAATTAGTTGATTCAATTCTTATCTCGTAAACTCGAACGATTACTTCAGAACTTCTTTCAGTAGTTCGTTCATTTCCTTGATTTGTTTCTCGACGGGAACGAGGGATTTCTCGCGTGCGTCGGATTGGAGTGCGACCGCTACTTCAAGGGCGGTATACATCCATAATTGTTCTGCGGAGGCATTGGGCCGCAGTTTAAGGTAATATTGGTAGCGGCGGTTGAGTAAGTCTGCCGCTTTGCGATAGTTGGGTTCCTGATCGCGTGGTACATCGAGGCCTACGGTATGGGCATCGAGGTGGAGGTTGATATGTTGCTTATCTCCGAAGGGCATTGATAGCTCTATCTACTTGTGCGATGAGCGCATTGATACGTTTGAGTGCTTCTTCGTTGGATTCTGCCGAAGTGAGCGCATTGGCGGTCGCTATACGGCGGTTTTTGAGCTGCAAATCCAGCAGTTCTGCATGGGTTCGAATCAGTTCTTGTCGTTGTCGGTCCCGTTCGTCTTTTAGACGCACATTCTCCTCTTGAAGCGCGGTGTAGCGCTCCAAGAGGATATGTACATTGGTTGAAAGATCATCGAGTGCCTGCATATTAGAAGCTATAGCCTACGCCAAGACCGATAACGCTCTTGAACTGAACGCGCTCAGCTACCTCGCCGTGCTTATTCTCAACCAGCGTACCCGGATAGTACTTCAGGCTGGTCTGAAGGGTTACTTGCAGACATTTGAGGAACTGATAGCTGAGCGCTACATCCCAGTCTACATCGAAGTTACCGAAATAGCGGTTATTGTTCGAATACTTGAAATAGCGTTCCGCTTCGGGACGTGCATCCCAATCCGCTTCAGTACGGATTGTACCGTCCTCATTCGGTGTATCCAGCCATGCTTTCTTCACATCAAAACCTTTATTTTGATACGGAGAGAAGAGGGTGAGCGTGGTGCTCAGTTTGAAGTCCTGGTAGGTATAAGCGATCGAGCCCTTGAAACTAAGACCTAACTCAGCACGGAAATCGCGGAACTTCTGGGTACCGTCTTTGCGATAGGTATAGGTACCGATCGACTCTTGCAGGGTCTGACGAACATCTATACCACCATTGTCCATGTAAGCACCGTAGCTGTAGGCAGCCTTACCTGCTTCTGCTTGAGCGGCCGTCATAGTTCCATCTGCCACTGCTGCATCATAAGCTGCAAAAACATACTCTTCGGTATATTTCTTGTTCCAAGCATCGCTGATATATGCGGTCGTGATACGTCCTGCGATCGGAGAGAGATAAACCGAGAAGTCTGCACCGTTGACGCTGTACTTGTAGTCGATACCGACGGAGATATCGGTGTAGGACGGAGCCAGCCATTTGGACATGATGCTGTTGTAGCCCTCTACATAGTTACGACCGAGAGCGTATTGGCTCTGGAAACTACCGAGGAGGGTGAGGTACCAGTTTTTCTTAAACTCCCAACCGAATTTGGTAGCGAGTTTGATATTATCGCTGGACTTCTGGAACTTATCTTCTTTCTGGTCGATCCAGGTCATTCCGAAATCGGTATCGAAGTTCGTTTCCCACGCGATAGCATCTTTGTGGTAGAGTAAGTGCAGTTTGGCATAAGCGATACCGTTGACGTTATTCTTACCACCCGCAGCCCAGTTAACGAGACTGGTAGCCGCAGCATTCAGACCTACCGTACCGTCAAATTTCCAGGGATTCTCAGCAGCCTCAAGTTTCTGAAGATCTGCTCCTGCTTTAGCAGCTGCTTCTGCATTACCCGTCACCTTCGCTTTGTCCACACCTTGGGCATTCATTGTCAGCGCAGCCAAGAGGCAAAGCGCTACAGATAAAAATTTCTTTTGCATAGTATTCAAAATTGTTGTTTGTTACACATGTTTATCAAAAACGGGCACAAAGTTACAAAAAATTTCTCATATATGCAAATAAAGTAGGTACGCGCGCGTAATTTTTCGACAAAAGTGTCAATTTTTACACATTTTTTTTGAATATATGCACAATTATTTGTAAAAAAAGTAGTAATTTTGCACCCGATTTAAAATGCCTTAGTGCGGACTAATAAAAAAGGACATAAAAATAGAACAATAATATGAAAAACATTTTGAGAAAAAGTTTTCTTTTGTTAGTAGCCACTGTTTGCGCTGGTTGCCTTTGTGCCGGAGACGTTACGTTTACCATGTCAAGCATCTTTGACGGAAACAGTCTGACTTTTGAAGTGACCACTCCTACGGCAGCAACCGTCTCGTCCAACACATCCAAATCAAACGCCAAAGCTGGCAAACTTGGCTCTGACGGACATTATTTCGAAATCATTCTTAAGAATGAGATCTTCACAGCCGCCAGCATCAATGGTTATATCAACACCACAAGCACGGATAAGAACTGGGCTTTCCAGTTCAGTACAGATGGAGGAACCAACTGGAGTACAGAAGTGACGCAGGCAAACGACGGAAACAAAACGGCTCACGATATTGCAGTAGGTGCCACAATACCTGCTAACGCAAACGGTTTCCGCGTTGTTCGTCGCGCAGGCACTTCCACTATGGTCAATTCAATCACACTGACATTAGGTTCTACAGGTCCTTCGACAGACGCCACGTTGAAATCAATCGTTTATGGTGGTGACCTTACGCCGGTTCCGGGCTTTAAGGCAGATCAATTGAGTTATGAGGTAGAACTGCCGGCTACGGAAATAGGAGCTCCTTCGGTACAAGCCACCGCGAACGACAGCAAAGCAAGCATTAATTATACGCAAGCTACAACTTTGCCCGGTACGGCTAAGATTGACGTGACGGCAGAGGACGGAACAACCAAACTGCAATATACCGTAACTTTCACGAAAGAGAGTGCCAATCCGAAGGTAGAAAGTGCGACTTGGGCCAATATCCGCGGTACGGCTACTATTGACCAAGTGAACTTGACAATCACGGGTCAGGTGTTGAACGGCAGCAGTCTGACGGTTGAACCGCAATTCACGGGTAAGTATCTGAATTCCTATACGCCGCTCGGTGCACAGGATTTCAGTCAGGGTCCGATCAATTATACGTTCCAGGCATCAACGGGTGAGACCACCACGTATGCGGTAACGATCACCGAGTCTCCGGCTGTGTCTTCGGATGCGACGCTGAAAAGTTTGACTTATGGCGGTACAGCCGTGCCTAATTTCTCACCCTCCACCTATGTGTATAATATTGAGTTGACGGCCGGTATCAAGACTCCTCCGACTATTGCGGCGGTAGCGAATGATGCGAAAGCAACCATGGAGATCACGCAGGCACAGAGTGTTCCGGGTAGCGGAAAAGTAGTAGTGACTGCAGAAGATGAGACGACGAGTCTGACGTACACCATCAACTATACGATACAAGTGCCGCCCAGCAGTTTGACGATTCACGTTCCTGAGATATACGAAGCGAAAGAGATAGCAGGGGGATACAATGGAACTCTGGCCGTGGTAGATGGACACGAATATGAGACATTTTACATCAACCGCGACAACAGCAGTAATTTGACTATCGCCATTTCCAATGTAGACAAGATAGGTAGTATCTGCGATGAAACCGGCACATCCAACACGGCAAAAGCCAAAGACGGATGGTTCACTGTCAGTTGCAACGGTACCGGAGGTGATACCAATGCAGGTGCCAAAGATGAGTTCCAGGCATCTATCCGCAGTGCAAAATTCAATAGCAGCAGTCATGTACTGGAAATGCATATTCAAGGCTACGATCAATTCTCGTTCTATGGTAATGACAACAACCAAGATGCATCAAAGAACAAGATGTTTGAGGTCTATATTGACGATGTCAAACAGACTCGTACTCCACATGCCTATTCGATTAATCGTATAGACCTTACTACCTCCAGACACATCGTCCGGTTGACTGCCATAGGAGGAAGCGATAGTAAACTATGTTCTTTCTCGCTGCGTGTTGCCCAAGAACCGCGGACGAAATGGCTGAAGGGTAATGACAGCACGCAAAAAGTGAATGCTCACGGAATGATTGCACCGATTACTTATGTAACCAAATACAACAATATCGCAGGTGCAGAAACCAAGTTAGAATGGCTTGGTACGGCGGTAGACGGTATTTCGTTGCAGAAGATTGAGGGCGAATTGACGGATACCCTGATGCTGACGGGTACAGCCAATGCACCTGCAGGCGAATACAAGTATGCAGTGGTGGCTTACTACAACGGTGTGGAGACCAGCCGTGCGACAGGTTCGTTCTTCGTCAAATACCAGATCAAGGCCACTACAGAAACGGATGTCGATGCAGAACAAGGCGATGAGATGGACGAGGTGAAATGTCGGTACTACGTATATGACGAAACGACCGATATCATCTTCAAATGGATCAATGATGTAGCTGCACCGGGTGTGACAACCAAAGCGAATAACGGAACCTTCACCATCAGCGGTACGCCTACTACCATCGGAACTTATTCGTATCTTGTGACCGTGACCGGTGGTGACACCGTTAGCGGTATCATCAACGTCAAGAGTGCCGATTTGGGTGTTAACCCGATCTTGTACCTATACAAGAACACGTTTGCGTACAACAGCGATTATATCTATACATATCTCAAGCAGAGCGGTTATAACCTCAAAGAGAAAAAGGCGAAAGCCAACTTACGTCCTACGAGCCAGTATGCGAAGTATAAATGGATTCTGATCTCCGAAGACGTGGATGCCGACAACCCGGAGGTTTTCCAGTTGATGCGTGGTTCGCATATCCCGGTTCTGAACATGAAAGCCTTCTCCTATTCGCATACCATTGACTCGCTGCAAGATAAAGACGGTTATGCGAACCCGTGGGGTGAAGCGAACAACGGTAGTCTGAATGAGAACGGTAAGTCGATTACGGTATTACGTGAGGACCACCCGATCTTCCAAGCTATGCATAAGAAACAAGGCGATAAGATACAAGTGCTGGATTCGATTGACCGCCGAGGTCTGATGCCGATCAAAGTGACGAAACAGGGTTCGTTGTGCCTGGCAACCGCTTTGACGCGTGACCGCGAGGACTATTTCGGCGACGGAGCCCCCGAGACCTTCTTGCATGAGTATCCGACCGGTTTGAGTGGTAATGATGCCAAGTATATCTGCTTCCCGATCGCGATGAACAGCAGTATGTATCTGACAGCCGAAGGTAAGGATCTGCTGAACAAGGTGATCCAATACCTGACCAACGAAGAGGCGAGTGTGGCTCATCCGGATTTGTATATCACGAAATTCAAGGTAGGAGAAGCCAAAGTGACGATCAATGAAGGTATCACGAATACTATCACCGTGGAGATCGATACGATCGAGCATCCGGAGATGGCAGGTATCACGAAAGTTATTCCGGAGACAGAAGTGGCTGATCCGCACACGCATATTGTTCCGCCGTTCCCTGCGTTAGGAGACACGTTGGATCTGTCTATCGCACAATATCTGCCGGTTGACTATGTAGTGACGGATTATATCCACCGGAAGGTTTATGAAGTGACGGCTGTTTACCGCAAACCGTTGGGTATCGAAGAGGTAGAGGCCTACAGTGTGGGTCAATGGGTGAATGTATATGACATCTACGGTCGCAAGGTGGCTACAACGAATGAGGATATCTATACGATGAGTCTGCCGCGCGGCATCTATATCATCGTGACGGAGAACGGACAAACACTTAAAATATCGAGATAAGGATCTACGCAAATAAGTGACTTAGAGATACTGTTCGGTCAACATCCGGAGATCAACCTGATCCACCGGGAGTTGGGCAAAGGGAAGGGCATGCACCTTCTCTTAGCCGGTTTGCACGCGAGCGCGCGTGCGCTTACGCTTACGCATATTAAGGAGAGGCTGTTCGTGGTAATGGACAATGCCGAAGCGGCGCAGTATCTGTACGGAGATTTACGATCGTTAGGAGCGGATGCTCTGTTCTTCACCAGCAGCAAGCGCAGACGCAGTATCGATGATGCGGCGGTGATACAACGCACGGAGACCTTGACGACCATGCCGCGTATCATCGTGACCTACCCCGAGGCGATTGCAGAACCGGTTCCGGCGAAGGAGGAGTTGTCTGCTGTCAGTTTTCAGTTGTCAACAGGACAAGAGATCCAGCAGACCCAACTTGGTCAGCAACTTTCCGAACTCGGATTTGAGCGTGTGGATTTTGTGTTCCAGCCCGGTCAGTACGCCGTACGAGGCAGCATCGTGGATATCTACAGTTACAGTCACGACCTACCCTACCGTCTGGATTTCTTCGGCGATGAGATAGAGAGTATCCGGGAGTTTGATATCGAAGATCAGTTGTCGAAGAACCGAGTCGATTCTGCCGATATCGTCGGTTCTTCAGTCGAAAGTCAAAAGTCAAAAGTCGAAAGCTATATACCAGAGTATCTGAGTGAGGAGACGGTGTGGGTGAGCAATGATTGGAGCGTGGTGCGGTTTAAGTTTGATGGTCTGAATAATCCGAGTATTCTGAATAATCTGAATAATCGAAGATCTATCGAGTTTGGGGAGAAGAGTACGTTTGCGACGCATAGTAAGATTGCATTCGACATCGTACCGCAGCCGCTCTTCCATAAGCAGTTCGATATTCTGACGGATGACTTGAAACGGCATATCGACGAGGGATATAAGATTTATATTTTAGCGGAACAGCAAAAGCAGTTGGACCGCTTGAAAGCAATCTTCGATGAGACCGTTGACACTGACAGACCGTTAACACTGACAGACCGTTCCACTGACAGACCGGCTTCGCCTGTAAGATTCATCGGCATCAACAGTACGCTGCATGAGGGATTTGTGGATAAGGGGTTGAAGATTTGCTGCTATACGGACCATCAAATCTTTGAGCGATACCATCGTGTGACGATGAGCAGTGAGAATGCCCGAAGGGGTAAGGCGATTATTACCTTGCGGGAGATCAACCAGTTGCAGATCGGCGACTACGTGGTACACAGCGATCACGGAATAGCGAAGTTCGGTGGTCTGGTGACGACACCGGTGAACGGCAAACCGCAGGAGATGATCAAGTTGAACTACCGCGACGGAGCGAATGTGTTTGTGAGTATCCATAACTTACACCGCATCAGCAAATACAAGGGTCGTGAGGGTTCGGAACCGGCAATTGCCCGTTTGGGATCGGGAGCATGGGAACGACTGAAAGAGCGCGCCAAGGAGAAGGTAAAGGACATCGCACGGGACTTGATACGACTCTATGCGACCCGCAAGCAACAGAAGGGCTTTGCTTATTCTCCGGACGGGTACATGCAGCATGAGTTGGAAGCATCGTTCCTGTACGAAGATACACCGGATCAGGCGAAGGCGACCGCCGACATCAAACGCGACTTGGAGAGTCCGATGCCTATGGACCGATTGGTTTGCGGTGACGTAGGATTTGGTAAGACCGAAGTAGCGATGCGAGCTGCGTTTAAGGTGGCAACCGACGGTAAGCAGGTAGCGGTGCTCGTGCCGACAACCGTTTTGGCACTGCAACACTATAACACCTTCAAGGAGCGCATGAAGAACCTGCCGGTGCGGATCGAATACCTGAGTCGTTTGAAGAGTGCGAAAGAGATCAAAGAACTGCTGGCGGACCTGGAGACGGGTAAGATCGATATCCTCATCGGTACGCATAAGTTGATCGGGAAGAGCGTGAAGTGGCATGACTTGGGACTGCTGATCATCGACGAGGAACAGAAGTTCGGTGTGGCAGCCAAAGAGAAGTTGAAGAGTCTGAGAACGAATATTGACGTACTGACGCTGACGGCTACGCCTATCCCGAGAACCTTGCAGTTCTCACTGTTGGGGGCACGGGACTTGAGTGTGATGACTACTCCGCCGCCGAACAGGTATCCGGTGCAGACAGAGCTGATCACGGTGGATGACGAGGATATCATCAAAGAGGCGATCGAACTGGAGTTGGAGCGCAACGGACAGGTGTTCATCGTCAATAACCGCATTGAGATGTTACCGCGTATCGAGCATAAGATACACCAACTATGTCCTGAAGCACGAATCGTGACCGCACACGGACAGATGCAAGCGGGTGAGATGGAAGAGAAGTTGGAAGCGTTCATCAATTATGACTACGACATCTTGCTGGCGACCACGATCATCGAGTCCGGAGTGGATATACCGAACGTGAATACGATATTAATCTTCAGTGCGAACAAATACGGTTTGGCGGACTTGCATCAGTTACGCGGTCGTGTAGGACGCAGTAACCGGAAGGCATACTGTTACCTGATCGCACCGGAGAAAGAGTTACTGACCGAAGATGCAAGAAGGCGTCTGGAGGCATTGGGCACGTTTGCCGAGTTGGGTGCAGGCTTTAACCTGGCGATGCAGGACCTGGATATCCGCGGAGCGGGCAACATGTTAGGAAGCGAACAGAGTGGATTTATTGCCGACCTGGGTTACGAGACCTATCAGCGGATCTTGAATGAGGCGGTGGAGGAACTGAAAGAGGAAATGAGTTTAGGGGACGCTTCGCTACAGGACGGCGCAGAGCGCCTACAGGACGCTAAAACTACAGGACATCTATGGTGTAATGATTCGCAGTTAGAGACGGATTTGCCGATCAGTTTTCCTACCGATTATATCGAGAACATATCCGAGCGAATCACCTTGTACCGCGAGTTGGACAGCCTGCATAGCGAAGAGCAATTGGTGGACTACAAGAAACGCCTTATTGACCGCTTCGGTCCCCTACCCGAACCGGCGGAAGAACTGCTGAGTGTGGTGCGGTTAAGATGGCTCTGTTGTCGGATGGGCATTGAGAAGATATTGCTGAAAGGAGAGAGGATGACGATGTATCTGGTGCAGCACAAAGATGCGTACTGGCAGTCGGAGCAGTTCGGTAATATGATTCAGTATGCCGTGACGCGACCGGAACGATGCTCTCTGCACGAAGAGAAAGACAAGAAAGGCATCCCGACCGGCAGACGGTATGTGACGATCACGAATGTGAAAACAATAGCTGGTGCAATAACGTTGCTCTCGAAAATCGAGCGCAACGAGTTGAAAGTTGAAAGTTTATAGAATATGAAATTTATTGGAATCATCCCCGCTCGGTACGCCTCGACGCGTTTTCCGGGCAAGCCATTAGCCGAGATATGCGGTAAGACCGTTATCCGTCGTGTCTATGAGCAGGCGAGCAAAGCCTTGGACACGGTGGTTGTAGCGACTGACGACGAGCGTATCTACGATGCGGTAGAAGCGTTTGGCGGTAAGATAGTGATGACCCGTGCGGACCATAAATGCGGTACGGATCGTTGTCTGGAGGCCTATCAGGCGATCACCACGCCTTCGTGGCGCGAACAGAACGATAAAGAGACGGTGGTTATTAATATACAAGGCGATGAGCCCTTCATCCAGCCCGAACAGATAGAGGCACTGATGAAGTGTTTTGACCAAGAAGATACGGATATCGCGACCCTCGTTCGGCCTTATACCGACAAGGACAGTAAAGAAGCACTGGAGAACGTCAATACACCTAAGGTTCAATGGGACAAGACGACCTGCGTAGCGCAGATGTTCAGCCGGAAGGTTATCGCTTGTGCGGACGGCAGTCATTACCGTCATATCGGCATCTATGCCTATCGTGCAGATGTGCTGGCTAAGATCACGCAACTGCCGCAGAGTCCGCTGGAGATAGCCGAGCGTTTGGAGCAGTTACGCTGGTTAGAGAACGGATACCGTATTCGTGTAGGCGTCACCGATACGCAGACGATCGGTATTGACACTCCGGAGGATCTGGAGCACGCTATTGAATGGTACAAGTATAATGGTTGAAAGTTTAAAGTTGAAAGATAATATATTAACCTCAAAAAAACACAAATTATGGCAAAAGGAAATTGCCCGACTCCGCACAATGGTGCGCAGTACGGAGAAATTGCAAAGACAGTAATCATGGCGGGTGACCCGTTACGCGCCAAGTTGATGGCAGAGCGTTATTTGGAGAACCCGAAGTTAGTGAACCAGGTACGTAATATGTTCGCTTATACCGGTACGTACAAAGGTAAAGAAGTGACCGTCATGGGTCATGGTATGGGTATTCCGTCGATCGGAATCTACACCTATGAGTTGTATAATTTCTACGATGTAGAGACGATCATTCGCGTAGGATCGTGCGGTGCTCGTCAGCACTATGTACAACTCGGCGACATCGTGATCGCCTTAGGCAGTTGCACGGAGAGTAACTATGCTGATCAGTTCGATCTGCAAGGAAACTTCGCTCCGATCGCAGATTTCTATCTGGCACGTAAGGCCGTAGAAGCTTGTGAGAAATTCGGATACCGTCACCATATCGGTAATGTCTATTCGGCAGATGTCTTCTATTCCGAAGATCCGCGTAAGGCGAACTGGACGAAGATGGGCGTGTTGGCAGACGAGATGGAAGCTCCGGCATTGTATCTGAATGCAGCGCGTGCAGGCAAGAAAGCACTGGTGATCTGCACTGTCAGCGATCATATCCTGACCGGTGAAGCCACGACAGCTGAACAACGTCAGAACTCGTTCACCAACATGATGGACGTAGCCTTTGATATTATTTGATGAGAAAACGATTATTGATAGTTGTATTAGTCCTCCTGCCTCTGAGTCTGATGGCTCAGAAGCAGGGGAACTATGTCATCACGTTTGATGACGAAACCTCTACCCCTTCCGAGCAACCGACCTACAAACCGCAACCTGCACCTCAACAGACTGTAGAAAGCGATAAAGAGGCAAGCGGGAAGAGGAGAGAGGATAGCGGAAAGAAGGAGAAGAAAAGTTCCGGTATCTTCACCGGATTCTCCGGAGGAATGATGATTCATGGAGGATACCTGTTCTCGGACGACCCGCGTAAGGTATTCAGTAACTCGGGTTTGGGTAGCGAAGAATATGTGAACAGTCTGCCTAAACGGGGTTTCTGTTACGGTATAGGTGGTGCACTGCGTGTTCACCTGTTGGATCATATTCATGTAGGTACGGAAGGATTCGTGAGTACGATGCCGCTGATGGGAACGGGTTCAAAAGTACGTTCCGGATGGGGCGGTGCCTGCTGCGATGTGTATACGACATGGGGTAAGGTGCGGCCGCTCATCGGTATGACGATCGGAGGCGGTTCGATGAGTCGTCTGTACGTACCCAAGCAAGCGGCGGTTGTGGTCAATACCGCAGCAGACAGCACGTTTTACAACGCTGCGTACTCCAAGACTCCGTTCTTCCTAATCGATCCCTATATCGGTATCGAGATCGGACTGAAGAGTCACGATGCGGTACTGATCCGTATCGATTATTTGCTGCCTTTTGGTAAAAGCGGCAGTAAGTTGACGGACAACGTCAAATGGAGCAATTTTATGTCCCCTACGGGACCTCGCCTGTATGTAGGTGTGATGTTTGGAAAATTTAATAAAAAATAAGATAGAATAAATGGATAAAAACACTTGGATCGGCTTTTTACTGATAGCCGCAATTATTGTCGGATTCACGATGCTTAATCGTCCGTCGAAAGAGCAACTGGCGGAACGTCAACGGAT
This sequence comes from Paludibacteraceae bacterium, assembly GCA_017447875.1. Classification (GTDB taxonomy): domain Bacteria; phylum Bacteroidota; class Bacteroidia; order Bacteroidales; family Paludibacteraceae; genus Colicola. Next base: position 30,997 of record JAFSMP010000026.1, read on the forward strand.
TCACGATTCTATTTCTCTGGCTCGTATGGCGCAAGCTGAGGCACAACGCCTGGCTGACTCGATCAGCGCACAGATGGAAACCCCTATTGAGATGCCCAAAGAAGAGGCCAAACCGGAAGAACAATGGGTGACGCTGGAGAACGAACATGTACGCTTGACGCTTTCTTCCTACGGAGGTGTGATCCAGCGTGCCGAACTGAAGGAGTATCATGCTTCGGGTGACAGCATCAACCCGCTGTGCCTGTTCCGCGCGGATGAGAGTTCGTTCGGTTTCACACTCGTCACGATCAATAACCGTATCCTCAACACCGCGAACCTGTATTTCACTCCGGTTGCCTGCGAGCAGCCGAACAAAGCCATCATGCGTCTGCCGGGTATGGCTGAAGACAGTTGGTTGGATTTCGTATATGAGTTGTCAGACGACTATATGGTGCATCTGGCACTCGAACCGCATAACATGCAGCAGGTGTTGGCGCAGAACGTGAACGCACTGGAACTGTACTGGACGCAGTCTATCCCGCAACAGGAACAGGGACGTAAGTTTGAAGAGCGTTATGCACAATTGCAATATATGCTCGTAGGCGGCGACATGGAGAAACTGAGCGAGAGCAAAGAGGACAGTCAGAAAGAGTCCACGCGCGTCAAATGGATCGGTTACAAAGACCAGTTCTTCTCCACCGTCCTCATCGCGGACGATGCCTTCAGTTCCTCGCAGTTCCATTCGAAACCGGAGAACCGCTACTCGCGATATATCAAGTCCTATGCGACCACTACGAGTGTGCCGTTTGACCTGACCGGCAAGACTCCGACGGGTATGCGTTTCTATTTCGGTCCGAACCACTACCATACGCTCAAGGCGTACGATGAGGGAGCGAAGAAAGAGGACCGCCTGTACCTGAACAAACTCGTTCCGCTGGGATGGAAGATCGTCAGTTGGATCAATACGGCATTGGTCATTCCGATGTTCGACCTGTTCACCAGTTGGGGATTGCATATCGGTATCGTGATCCTGCTGATGACTATTGTCATCAAGATCATCATCCTGCCGTTCGTGTTCGTATCGTATAAGTCAAGCGCGAAGATGCGCGCACTGCGTCCGCAGTTGGATGCTATCAATGAGAAATATCCGGCAGACAAGATGCAGGAGCGTCAACAGGCGACGATGCAGTTGTACCAGCAGGCAGGTGTCAACCCGATGAGCGGTTGCTTACCGATGCTGTTCCAGTTCCCGGTCTTGATGGCTATGTTCTGGTTCTTGCCTACCGCTATCGAGTTACGCGGCAAGTCGCTATTCTGGGCAGACGACCTCTCAACGTATGATGCGGTCTTCCAATGGGGCTTTAACATCCCGCTGTTAGGAGATCACCTGTCGCTGTTCTGCTTGCTGATGATGATCTGTAACATCGCGTACACCTATATCACGATGCAATCGCAGGCAACAGATCCGAATATGAAGTTCATGAAGTACATGACGTACGCGATGCCGCTCATGTTCCTCTTCATCTTTAATGACTACGCCGCCGGTTTGAGTTATTACTACCTCGTATCGCTGTTCATCACGATCGCTCAGACCATGATCTTCCGTTGGAGCCTGGACGATGAGAAGATGCTCAAAGAGATGGAGGAAAACAAAAAGAAAAAAGCCGGCAAACCTAAGTCCGGCTTCATGGAGCGTTTGGAGAAGATGCAACGCGAGCAACAACGCTTAGCTCGCGAGCAGGCTAAGGCGGCTCAGAAGAGACGCTAACTCATTATTCACCACCGCTTGTCCTTTAGCGGACAGCGTGACACCGTCTTGCTCGAGGAGTGACTCATAATGAGCACTCGCGAGCATCGGTGAGGTGATATCCACAATATGTACGCACTGAGTAGCCGCCAAGCGGAAAAGCAATAAGTTATACAACTCATGGATATTGCGCAGGCGTTCCGTCGAACCGCCTAACCAATACAGGATGTTTTTACGTTCCTGCATACTCATGCCACGTGTGATATGCGCGAAATAGCGATCCGCATCGATGATCGGCAGACTGACTAACACCGGTTCGAGTCCGCGCGTACGCGCTTGCGCGATCTTATTTATATAAAGGGCTTTATAGGCAACCAAGTCCATCTGGGGTACATGATGACCACCTGGATTAAGGGAGATAGCTTTCCAATCAAATTGTAAACCGCTCTCGGGCTGAATAATAAAAGTCTTGTCCATAATATATAAATTATTAAAGATTTATTACAAGATAAGCAATAATAGCCGGTAACTGAAGGCAATAGATTGCGACCAAGAGGTCAAATCCGATACGTTTAACAGTTTTCATAATTGTATTGTTTTTTAAAATCCGATGCAAAATTACTGCTAATTTACGAGGCGTGCAACTAATTGTGATGAGGGATAACGGAAAGTGACGAAAACAAGTCATTTGGTGACTAAAATACAAATATAGTGACGAAAAATCCAATAAACGAATTTCGTCACATCAAAGAAAGGGACAAAATATGCATAAAATTCCAGCTTCCATACTATCTGCGCCGACACTGCTGCTGCATGTGCTGGCAATGCCGGTATTTTACCTTGGATTCATATTGATTTATCGCAGTGCATGGATGTTAGCGTTCTTGGATGCCGGTCTGGGAGCGGTATTCAATGTGCTGATGCTGATGTGCATTCTGATCGGCGTGATGTGTGCTTCGCGTATTCCCATGACGCTGACAAGGAATTCGCTGAATCTGAACTGGTGGTACTATGTGTTATGGTCTTTCGCGGAGATAGTGGTTTTCAGTTGTTTTGCGGCATTGTACATGGCTTTGGTGTACGGAGACTACGGTTATTTCCCGGCATTAGGGGAGTGTTTCCGTATCTCGTTTGCCACACTGAGTTATCCGTATCTGCTGATTGCGCTTTTCATTGCCTTGATCAAGCCCGATGAAGAGATGGCAAACGAAGAAGACTTGGTACGCTTTGCCGATAGCACAGGACGGCTCAAACTGGTCATTGCCAATGACGTGATCCTGTATGTGGAAGCGCAGGAGAACTATGTGTCCATCCATTATATGGAAGGTGAGAAGCAGAAAGAGTACTCTTTGCGTCAGTCCATGCGGGGCATAGAAGAGTTGATGGACAAGCACGGCATCATCCGTTGCCAACGCTCCTATTTTGTCAACCCGCGCCACGTCACAGTCTTGCGCCGCGACAAGGAAGGCTTGATCCAAGCGGAGTTAGACGTGACAAGCAGCAAGCCCGTACCGGTATCGCCGAAATACTACGAGCAGTTAAGCAGGTTGCTGTAAGGCATTGACGAGCATGCCGCAGGCGGCAAGGATGTCTTCTCCACGGGAACGGCGGATGGTGGTAGTAAGACCATTAGCGGTGAGGTAGTCACGGAGCCAAAGCATAGATTGTTCGTTGGAGGGTTTGAAAAGGTTTGAGGTTGTTTGAGGTTGTTTGAGATCGTTTGACGTTGGACGTTTGACGTCTTCCACTCCTTCATGAAAACGAATGAGGTTGATGCGGCAGTTGAGTCCTTTGAGCAGGCGGAGGAGTTCCTTGGCATGACGAGGCGTGTCGTTCTGTCCGGCCCAACAGATATACTCGAAACTGACGCGACGTTGGTGCGACCAATCGTACTGCTTGAGAAGGGCAACCACATCAGTGATGGACATAAGTTTTTCGGCAGGCATGATCTCTGCCCGTTCTGCAGGGAAGGGATTATGCATAGAAACCGCCAGGTGACACTCACTCTCATCGAGAAATCGCTTCATAGCAGGGATACCTACCGTAGAGACGGTGATACGCTTGGGTGACCAAGCGCAAGCGTACGGAGCGGTCATGATCTCCAAGGCACGGAGGACATTGTCGAGATTATCCATCGGTTCGCCTTCTCCCATAAAGACAATATTTGTCAGACCGGCTTCGCCTGACAGACCGCTTTCGCTGACAGACCGTTTTACTGACAGACCGTCCTTCGGACTGACAGACATTCCAAAAAAGATCTGATTCAATATATCCGCTGCGGAGAGATGACCGTGAAAACCGAGGGTACCTGTCATGCAGAAACGACAGCCCATCTTACAGCCGGCTTGCGTGGAGACGCAAAGAGTCGCTCTGTCTTCTTCCGGAATATATACCGACTCCACGAATTGCTCACCAACCTCAAAGAGGTACTTCCGTGTACCATCGACACTGACGGCTTCGCGGACAGGGGCATGACGACCGATGGTATAGTTGGCTTTGAGCGCCTCACGTCCTTTGAGAGAGATATTGGTCATCTGGTCAAAAGACGTGACGCGGCGCACATATAACCATTCGGCAAGCTGCTTGCCTGCGAACTTCTGCAAGCCGACCGCCAAAGCGACCTCTTGCAATTCCGAAAGCGTCTTGCCAAGCAAGACATTGGTCATTTGTAATGGGTCATTTGTCATTGGTTCAGCATGGTTACATCGACATGCGGGTAAGCGAAGGTGAAGCCTTGCGGCGGCAGTTCGGTATAGAAACGCTCCTGCAAAGCGAAGAAGACATCCCAGTAGTCCGCACCGCGCACCCATGCGCGCACGACGAAAGTGATGTCGTTCTCATTAAGCGACTTGAGCGCCACAAAGGGTGCAGGGATAGCATCCATGCGGTAGTTGACAGTAGAGAGTTGGTAAGCGCTGATATTCAATTCTTTGTACAAAGCCGGCATGTCCGTGTCGGCTTGCAGTACCCGGGCGTCACTGTTGAGGATCGCCAGGATAGCCGCCTTGCATGCCACCGCATCGACCCCATAGGAGACACTGACTAACCACTCAATACGACGGAGCGGACGACCGTTGAAATTATTGATGACGCCGTTAGAGAGCGCACCGTTCGGCAGGATCACTACCCTATTGTCGGGCGTGAGGATCTTCGTGGCGGTGATATTGACCTCCACCACCTTACCCGTCGTGCCCATCGCTTCTATCAGATCGCCTGCCTTGAAAGGTTTGAACGCCAGTAACATCAGTCCTCCTGCGAAGTTCTGCACCGTGCCGGACAGCGCCATACCGATAGCCAAACCTCCTGCAGCCAACAGTGCAGCCAACGAAGTTGTATCGATACCCAAAGTGCTGACACTCAGTACGACTAACAGCGTGATGACGGAGATATTGATGAATGAGATGATGAACGAGGCGATCGTCGGTTCCGTCTTGCGACGGGTGAAACGGTGGTTGAGCAACGTACGTATCCACTTGAGCAGGAGAATGCCCACAATGAAAATCGCCAAAGCCGCCAGCACTTTGAGACCGAAAGCGATCATCGAATCTTTCGCCAGTTCCCAGAAGCCATGCGGATCTTCTTTGGCATAAGCAACCATCTGTCGTGCACCTGCACGTATCGAATCCTGACGCTGCTGGATCTGCTCAGCCGTCAGGGTTTGTAATAAAATAGCAGCAATAGTCATCGTTTATCGAATTCTATCGGCAGCACGCACGAGTGCCTCGTCTTTGAGGATGCGGCGCGTAGCCATAAGGGTTAATACAAAACATACGAGAGGGATAGCAGCCCATACATCGAGCGACCAGACGATATCCTCCATATACGCCTTCATCAGCCATACATAGATATACGCCACGCCGTACCAACCCAGGCAAAGCATTGCCAGGAAGATATTCAGCCGTGCTTGCAGGATCCGTTTGCGGTAGAGGAAGATATCTATCAGCGCCAGAAGCGGAATCAGTGCTGTGGCGAGCGTCAAGCCCCAAAGACCTTGCAACGCAATAGGCGGACAATCGGTCTCCGACAGTTCGGTCAAGCCGATAGGGCTTAATTCCCAGATACGCAGCACTTCCGCACTCTCCGGAGAAACGAAGGACAGTACCGACTGAAAACACAATGCGATACCTAAGGCGACGATCGCCAGTAAATACAAGGTTTGAACGCGTTGAATCATAACATGGCCTCCTCTAAACTGTTTACTTTATCTCCGTGCGCATTGACCCAGCCGATCTGACGGGCAGGGTTTCCGACCATGAGGGCATAGGGCGGTACATCTTTGGTGACAACCGAACCGGCTCCGATAAGACAGTACTCACCAAGCGTATGCCCGCAGACGATAGTCGCGTTCGCACCGACCGACGCACCGCGTTTGATGATGGTCTGGCGGTACTCATCTTTGCGAGAGACCGCTGCACGGGGGTTGATGACATTGGTGAAGACCATCGACGGACCGAGGAACACGTCATCTTCGCAACGCACGCCGGTATAGACGGAGACATTGTTCTGGATCTTACAGTTACGCCCCAGCACCACGTCCGGCGAGATGACGACGTTCTGACCGATATTACAGTCTTCGCCGATGATGCAGTCTTTCATGATATGGCTGAAATGCCATATCTTGGTGCCTTTACCGATCTGGCACCCTTCGTCCACGTAGGACGACTCATGTACAAAATATTCCATTATTTGATAATTAGTTGACTATTGGTTTTAGCGGCTAAAATGCCGTATCCGTTCGATATATTGGTATAGACAGACACGGGTTCTTCGATACTCATGCCTGACCCGTCGCTGTTCTGATTCATATAGGCAAGCAAGGATGCATAATAGCGTGTATAGGTTGCACTGCGTGCTTCGATATCCAGCACGATAGAGTCCAGATGAAAAGTCAGTTTTTCGCTATCGGCAGGGCATTCGAAGAACAGATGTACACGCGTATCGGGTGTATAATCGGAGTAGAAAAAGAGCCGTTCGCCTTTGTCGGCATACGCCATATAACTCTGATAGAGCAGGAAAAAACTATTGAGTGAAGAGAAGATCTGGTCTTTGGACTGCACTCTCGTTTGGATCAATGGACGCGAGACGGTATCACGGGTCCATGTGGTATAGAGCGTACCGTTGATACCGATACGACCGTTTTTATACGCATATTCCGGCAGGCGCAGGGTCACGTGATAACCACCGGTTGTATCACGAGTCACAGACTCGAAGGTCGGTTCGCATGCCGGAACGATATACTCGGCCGCTTCGATAGTAGGGAAGTCCGGATGGGAGACCGTAAGATGCAGGGTGTCGCCTGCCGGCAGAGGAGCAGAGAGCGTCAGATGATGCACAAAGTCGACTACGGAATCACGCACGATACGGCATGCACCGGAAGAGGTGGTGAGTTCGATAGACAGTTTCGCCAGAGAAGCCGGATCGGTCTTGGTGTTATCCAGGAAGAACCGTGAGCGGTTGATATAACAGGTGAGCGAGTCGCTGCCTGCCTGCGGAAGTGCCTCGAGCACCAACACCGGTTCGGACTCGTCACCGGTATAGCGTAACTCCTGCTCGCAGGAAACGAGGAGCAGGAAGAAGAATAACACTATGTACAGATATCGCTTCACGGGTCAGAACTTAAACGTATAACTCAAACTGGGCAGTATCGGCAGCAGGCTGAACTGGTATAACTTGCCGTCTTTGGGGTACACCAAAAACGGATTCATATGGCAATAGACATTATAGATGGACACATTGAGCGCATGATCCCAATCCGCATGTTTCTTATCGGGCAGATGGCAGGTCGTACCTATATCCAGACGATGGTAGTCCGGCATCTTGAAGTTATTACGTTCCGTGACGTAACGCACTTCTTGCAAGTTCGGTTGCTGGGCATGGGACATCTCACTGTAGAGCCAGGTGTCGTATTTCTGCAAGGCAAGCGTTCCGCGTGTACCGGTTCCATAGACAAAGGTAGCGGCCACCTCCCATTGTTTGTTGATATGATATTGCAGCGTGACACTCAGGTCGTGTTCGCGGTCGTACTTAGCGTGGTAGGGTTTACCACCATTGATCTCTTGTCCGGGTCGGTCAAACTGCCGCATGGTGCGACTCCAGGTGTACCCTATCCATCCCGTCACCGGTCCGACCGTGCGTTTGGCAAGGAACTGTACCCCGTAACTCCAGCCGTCACCGATGCAAACAAGGTTCTGCCAGTTCTTCGTGCTCATGTACGACGCCCCGTCTTTGTATTCGAGCAGGTTGAGCATGCGTTTGTAATAGCCTTCGACGGACAGTTCTACCTGGTTGCAGATGTTATAGGTGATACCCGCTGCTACTTGCATCGAACGCATTGGGGGGATCTTCGCCGTCACCGGTACCCAGAGGTCGGTAGGCAGAGACACCGAACTATTGGAGAGCATATGTACGTATTGCGACATATAGGCATAACTCATCTTGATCGCTACATCTTTATGCGGCAGGAAACGAAGCCCTACACGAGGTTCGAACGAGTAATAGGTCTTGCCGCCCGTATGGAAGAGCGCCGCATGCAGTCCGGCATTGATGCGGAACCAGGAACAAGGCGTGTACGTGTCTTCGATATAGACTCCTGCCTCGTGCGTATAGACCGTTCCTCCGACAGAGATGGTGGTATCCAGTTGTGCCTGAATGGTATCGGTGTTGGCATTGATATAGTAATGTCCCACTTGCGGATGGAAAGTATGCCATATATACCGCGCACCGAAATGCACCTCATGCTGCGTATTCGGTCGCCATTCATAATGGGTCTGCGCCATCAGATCCAGGATATACGAGTTATACCCCATCTCCAGACTCGTCTCACCCGCATTGGTGTATGAGTTCCACTCCTGCCCTGCGGACAACTTGTATTTATACCGCGTGCAACTGACCTGCGTCGTGCTATAGAGGCGTCCGTTAAAGCGATGTTCGTAATTGATGGCACCGACGATATTGCCCCAGTTGTACCGCATGCGGAACGTAGTGGGGGTATTTGTATCTCCCGAATACTTATCCCAGATACGATTATAGACCACATCATCGCCCATATAGAACGATGCACTCAGTTTGTCGTTCGCCGAGAAGGTATGGGTCAGTTTGGCATTGATGTCATAGAAATAATAGCCACCCGTGGACAAAGAGTCTCCATTGGACTTAAGGGAAGAGAGCAGTGCCGTTGCCGGGATGGCGACTAAGTCATAGAGCGTGCGGCGTGCAGAGATGATGAAGGTGGTCTTGGCTTTGACGGTCTCTTTGTTGCGGAACCGTCTCCATTCGTCTTTATGCCAGTATATCGGTCCTTCCAGACTCAGTTTGGTAGCAATCAACCCAACCGTGAGGTTACCGTGAAAACCGTATGCGTCACCGTCTTTCTGCCGCACATCAATGATCGACGACAGCCTTCCTCCGTACCGGGCCGGAAAATTGCCTTCGTAGAGCGTGACATTCTTCACCGCATCCGCATTGAAGATCGAGAAGAAACCGAGCATATGGTTCACCGAATAAAGCGGTACACCGTCCAAGAGGATCAGGTTCTCATCGGGTCCGCCTCCCCGCACGTATAAGCCGGCTGCTCCTTCGGAACCGGACTGCACACCGGGTAGCAGTTGGATGGCTTTGAGCACATCCACTTCTCCTCCGATAGCCGGTATCCCTTTGATCTGCGACACCGGTACATCGACCGCCGACATCTGCACGGAGTGCGTACCGGAGACCGAATGCGTTCCTTCCACTACCACTTCTTCCAGTTCAGTTACGGACTTCATCGGCAGTTCGACGAGGGTGTCTGCAGACAGCCTCAGCATAGGAGTCGTCGGTGCTTCGTACCCCACATAACCGGCTTGCAAGCAGACAGTGTCCGCAGGCAGAGTCAACGAATAGAAGCCATGCACATTCGTTACGGTACCTACGCCGGAACGAAGCTCCATGACGGTTGCTCCGATAAGTCGCTCGCCGGTCTGCGCATCAAGGACATAGCCGCTGACCGTAGGGGTCTTCGCCCAAGTCATCAACGGCAGTATGGATGCTATCAGACCCACGAGACATCTCATAGTTTAGAAGAATAGACGGATGATATCATTTCCGTTCGCCAGTATCAGTAAGCCGATGAGGATCCACCATCCGAAGTTATTCGCTTTCTCCAGGAACTTATCGCTGGGTTTGCGACGGGTGATCATCTCCACAAGGATGAAGAGGATATATCCGCCGTCCAGTGCCGGGATCGGCAGGAAGTTCATGAAGGCAAGGATGATATTAAGGATCGCGGTCATATTCCAGAACGCTGCCCAGCTCCATACAGCGGGGAACATGCTGCCTATCGCATAGAAACCACCGACGGATTGTGCTCCTTCTTTGGTGAAGACCAGACGGAACTGCTTCACGTAACCCGCCAGATAGGACCATCCGTACCGGATTCCTGCCGGTATAGCCCGGAAGAAGGAATAGGAGGTATGCTCATAGGTGAACGGTATCTGCGCCTGCACACCTAGCTTACACTCGTCGCCCAAGAAGACCTGAACGGTCATGGGTTCACCTTGACGGTAAAAGTCGATTGCCACCGAGTCACAAGGATGATGCTGCAGTTCTTGCGTCAATAAGGTATAACAGGGTGTCGCTACCCCTCCTACGGCCACGATGCTGTCGCCAGCCTGAAGGCCGGCATAGGAAGCGGCGTATCCGGGATGAACCGTATCGATGACAGAGGGTATCCATTCGGTGATGAACACATAGCGTTGTTTCTTATAACTCCTGTCTTCCCGTGCCTTCTCTCGTTCCACACGATCATACGCGTTCTGGAAAGCCAGGAACCGCGTACCAAGATCTTCGGACATCGTCAGTGCCACCGTATCGGTGCCACGCAGTACGACTACATCGCGTTTGCCTTCGATGATGATTGCTTGCATCACATCGCCCAGCACTTCGGGTTCCACGCCGTCAATAGAAAGGATCTTATCTTGCTGCTCAAATCCTTCGTCCAACAAGAACTGCGAGTAATAAAGACCGTCGGGCACATTACGCAAAGGCAGTTTATCCGTACCGTAATGCCACATCAGGGCGGAGAAGATCACCAGTGCTCCGATGAAGTTCATCAATATACCACCGATGATGATGAAGAAACGTTGCCAAGCCGGCTTGGAACGGTATTCCCATTCTTGGGGCTCGGAAGCCAGGTCTTCGGTCGAGTGCGTCTCATCCACCATTCCGGAGATGGCGCAGTACCCTCCTAAGGGTAACCAACCCAATCCCCACTCCGTCGATTCGGGATGCTTGTCCCACTCTTCGTCATCATTCGGAGCAAAGAACTTGACATGCCATTTGCCGTCAAACTTCTTCAGACGAACCAGACTGATCTTGGGGTTGAAGAGCATGTAGAATTTCTCCACGCGTACGTTGAACAGACGCGCGAACATAAAATGTCCCAACTCGTGGATGAACACGATGAATAAAAACGCTAAAAGAAATTGTATTGCTTGAATCATCTCTTTAAATTTTCAACTTTAAACATTCAACTGCGATTTGGCGAGCGGCCGAATCGCTCTCAACATAGTCTTCATAGGTAGGTTTGGCAATGAAGTCCGCTTTGTCCATCGTCTTGGCGATGATGTCGCTCATCTGCAGGAATCCACAACGTCCCTCACGGAAGGCGAGATTCACCACTTCGTTAGCCGCATTGAGCACACAAGGCATGTTTCCTCCGCGACGCATCGCTTCATAGGCGAGACCCAAGTTAGGAAAACGCGCCAGGTCGGGTTCTTCGAAAGTCAGATCCTTGAGCTTTAGTAGGTCGGCTCGGGGAAAATCACTCGCGAGACGTTCCGGGAACGAGAGCGCATACTGGATCGGCAACCGCATGTCGGGTGCTCCGAGTTGTGCCTTGATGGCACCATCGGTGAACTGTACAGCGGAGTGGACGATAGACTGCGGGTGAACGAGTACTTGAATCTTCTCCACCGGTACGCCGAAGAGCCATTTGGCTTCGATCACCTCAAAACCCTTGTTCATCATAGAGGCGGAATCGATGGTGATCTTCGCTCCCATATCCCAGTTGGGATGCTTGAGGGCATCCGCCGCGGTGACCGTCTGCATCTGTTCGAGGCTGAACGTACGGAAGGGTCCACCGCTTGCCGTCAGTAAGATCTTCTCTATCTCACTGCGGTCTTCGCCTACGAGCGATTGGAAGATCGCACTATGCTCGCTGTCCACCGGAAGGATCGGCGTATGGTACTGCTGCGCCAGTTCGCAGATGATTTCTCCGGCTACAACGAGCGTCTCTTTGTTTGCAAGGGCGATGGTCTTACCTGCTTTGATAGCTTCTATCGTCGGTCGAAGACCTGCATAGCCTACCATAGCTGCTATGACAATGTCGATAGACGGCATCATCACCACTTCGGCAATCGCATCGGGTCCTGCCCATACTTTGCAGTGGAGGGCAGATAGCTTTGCTTTTAAAGGTTCATAGAGACTCTCATCGGCGATGCAGACCACCTCCGGATGAAACTCCATAGCTTGCTCCACCAGTTTATCGACACTGCGGTTCGCACAGATAGCATAGACGCTGTATCGGTCCGGATAAGCCCGCACCACATCCAGCGTCTGCGTTCCTATCGATCCCGTCGAACCTAATATACAAAGTTGCTTCACCATACGATTACTTCTGCAGGGTTAACGAACTGACCGGCCTCCCATAGTTCCAGTTCCAGATCTTTGCTGCCGTCCATCACAGCTATTGCTTCTCCCGCTTCGACCTGTGCGCCTTGCGCCTTGATGGGTTTGGCCACATGCCGGTACACACTCATGTACAGGGTATGCTGGATAGCGATGGTGAAGGTGTTATCCTCCATCCGTTCGACGAGCACGACATGTCCGCGAAGGACAGATAAGACCTGTTCGTTCTTAGGCGTACGCACCGCGATGCTGTATAGATTCGCTTCGGGATTCGCTTCACGGATGATCGATCCGCGCACCGGTCGGAACAGTTGCGGTACAGAGCGGTTGGAGAGATTATCGAAGAGCATCAAGCGGTCCCGTTCTTTCTGTTCATACTGCGCTTTGAACGCTTCGGTTGCTTCATTACGTTGCTGCTCCAGGATCTGCGCCCGTTCCACCCGTTGCAGCGAGTCCAGACTCTGCACGCTATCCGTCTGGATGTCACCTGCCGTAAGCAGTTTGATCACATCGAGGTACTGACGTTGCATGGTCAGGTCGGCTTGTAACGAATCGACCCGTGCGGACTCCTGGATCAGTTGCTGACGCAAACTGGCACTGTATCCGGGCAGGATATTTCGTACCGGCGTATAGACAATAAGGGCAGAGAGCAAGACAATGAGCAGGATGAACGAGACGGTCATGAAACCGATAGCACCCACCACACTCACACGAAAGTGAAACACCTCGCGCAGTGTCGTGTCATCCAGCATCGCCAAACGATATTTTCTTCGCTTATTTGCCATTAGAGGATGGTGCAACCGCTACACGGTTTTAACTGTTTGAAGAAGTCATTACCCTTGTCATCTACGAGGATGAAAGCCGGGAAGTTCTCCACTTCGATCTTCCAGATAGCCTCCATACCGAGTTCGGGATACTCCACACACTCGATGGACTTGATATTGTTCTGCGCCAGGATAGCAGCCGGACCTCCGATCGAACCGAGGTAGAATCCGCCGTGTTTCTGGCATGCATTGGTGACGTCGATGGAGCGGTTACCCTTCGCGAGCATGATCATCGAACCGCCGTGATCCTGGAACTCATCTACGTACGGATCCATACGACCGGCAGTCGTCGGCCCCATCGAACCGCAAGCCATACCGGCAGGAGTCTTCGCCGGACCGGCATAGTAGATCGGATGGTTCTTAAGGTATTCGGGCATCGGTTCACCTGCATCCAGACGCGCTTTGATCTTCGCGTGCGCGATGTCACGGCCTACGATGATTGTGCCGTTAAGACTCAGACGCGTACCGATGGGGTATTTGGTAAGGATAGCGCAAACATCTTTCATCGGTTGGTTAAGGTCGATACGTACTGCATCGCCTTCGCCGGCCTGACGCAGTTCGGCAGGAATGAGAGAAGCGGGGTTGTTATCGAGTTTCTCGATCCATATACCGTCTTTGTTGATCTTACACTTGATGTTACGGTCAGCCGAGCAAGAAACACCCAAACCGATCGGGCACGAAGCACCGTGACGCGGCAGACGAACGACACGCACGTCATGCGCCATGTATTTACCGCCGAACTGTGCACCGAGACCGATCTTGTACGCCTCTTGCAGCAACTGTTTCTCCAGTTCGATATCGCGGAATGCACGACCGGTCTCATCGCCGGTAGTGGGCAGACTGTCATAGTAATGCGTCGAAGCGAGTTTGACCGTCAGCAGGTTCTTCTCTGCACTTGTACCACCGATCACAATCGCGATATGATACGGCGGGCAGGCGGCTGTACCGAGAGATTTCATCTTCTCCACGAGGAACGGAATCAGCGTACCCGGATTCTGGATACGGGCCTTGGTCTCTTGGTAGAGATAGGTCTTGTTGGCGGATCCACCACCCTTGGTGACGCACAGGAAACGGTACTCCGCTCCTTCGGTTGCCTCCAGGTCGATCTGTGCCGGCAGGTTACATTTGGTATTCACCTCATCGTACATGTTGAGCGGAGCGTTCTGGCTATAACGCAGGTTGCACTCGGTATAGGTATTGAAGACACCCTTGCTCAGCGCCTCTTCATCACAGAAACCGGTCCATACTTCCTGTCCTTTCTCACCATGGATGATGGCGGTACCGGTATCCTGACAGAGCGGTAACTGTCCTTTGCAAGCTACTTCGGCATTGCGCAGGAAAGTGAGGGCTACGTATTTGTCGTTAGCAGAAGCCTCGGGATCACGCAGGATCTTAGCCACCTGCTCATTGTGACTACGACGCAGCATGAAACTCACGTCATGGAAAGCCTGCTGCGCCATGAGGGTTAATGCCTCGGGAGCCACCTTCAGAATCTCATGTCCTTCAAACTCACTGACCGACACATAGTCCTTGGTCAGCAGATAATACTCCGTCTCGTCCTTGCCGAGTTGGAACATCGGTGCATACTTAAAATTTGCCATATATTTGTGTAATTTTTATGTTTCACATAAAATGCGCTGCAAAATTACAAAAAAAATTGCATATATGCAAATAAATAAGAAAAAAAACAAAAAAAAGACACCCGAAAGTGTCTTTGGTGTCCCCCGAGAGGCTCGAACTCTCGACCCACTGATTAAGAGTCAGTTGCTCTACCAACTGAGCTAGGGAGACGTCCTTTTTTCAAAAGCGGGTGCAAAGGTACTGCTTTTTTTTGACATGACCAAATTTTTTTGCAAAAAAATGCATTTTTGGTATCATTTTTTTGATTATAGGCTTTCTGCAAAGGCTTCTGCCTCTTCGATTTGGTCGATTTTTCCGACATCCACCATGCGATAGTCTTGCGGAATATATGCCTTTAATGGAGCCTGATGCATTACCTGCAAATAGAAATCAATGAGGGAGAATTTTTCTTGGTTCATCTGCGGTAAGAGAGCAAGAACCTCGGGACGAAGAATCTGCATGCCGGAGAAGGCAAGATGCCGACCGTCGCGTCCTTTGAGTTCGCCGGTCTTGATATTGGTCCAGCCGCAGAGCCTGTCTGTTTCGTCGAAACAGAGATAACGCTGCGTTTGACGGTCACTGACAACTAGTAAACTGGTCGGACTAGCATATCTATCAACCATCTCCCGTATATCGATGTTACTTAAGATATCGACGTTACAAGCGAGGATGGGCTCATTTTTAATTTTTAATTTTTCATTTAAAATTTTTTTGAGTCCTCCTCCGGTGTCGAGCAGTTGATCCCTCTCATCGGAGATCGTGATATTGCATCCCCAGCCGTTATTGGCACGGACGGTATCGATGATCATGTCGGGGAAATGGTGCACATTGACGATGATATCGGTGATACCGGCATCACGCAGTTTCTCCACTTGCCATTGTAGGAGCGGTTTTCCAGCAAGAGGCACCAAGGCCTTAGGCATTGTGTCCGTAAGGGGTTTGAGACGCGTACCGAGACCTGCCGCAAAGATCATTCCAACCATCTGTCGATCCCCCTTTCCCGATGAATCAGATGAATACGAACGTTATATTTCTCCTTGAGATGCTTGGCCAGATGTTCGGCACAATAGACCGATCGGTGCTGCCCACCGGTGCAACCGAAGGACACTTGGAGGTTGGTGAAATCCCGTTCGATATAGCGCTCTACATGATGGTCCACCAAGGCATAAACCGACTCCAGGAAGGTCAGTATCTCACCGTCATTTTCAAGGAAGTCAATGACCGGTTGGTCCAGACCCGTCATGGCCTTATACGCGTCGTATCTACCCGGATTATGGGTGGAACGGCAGTCGAAGACGTACCCGCCTCCATTACCGGATTCATCAGCCGGAAGAGCGCGTTTAAACGAGAAGGAGTAGATCGTTACTGAGAGCATACAAATAAGGATAGTCGTCTTTTAAGGGTTGAAGTATATCATTCAAGTTGCGCAGGGCGAGAGGTATCGACTCGAGGAAATGCTGTTTGCGTTCGTAATACCCTCTGTAACCGTACGCACCGAGCACCTGCAAAGTTCTAAATAATACGAAATGCGGTAATGCGGTCTTCCATTCCGTAGCCCGTAACCCGTAACCCGTAACCGCTAACTCATCCAGATACGCCTCGATGAGTTGCTCGCGGAGCGCAGGAGCAAAGTTGGCTTTGGCTTGCCAAAGGAAAGACGCTACATCATACTGCGTAGGACCACGACGACCGCCTTGGAAGTCGATGAAGTACGGTTGACCGTCTTTGATCATCACGTTACGGCTCTGGAAATCGCGGTAGAGGAAAGTGTTAGAGGTGAGACCGCATGCGCTGTGAGAAGTGAGATGTGAGACAAGAGCGTCAAACTCATCTTCGAGTTGGGGTTCGGAGAACTCGATCTTGGTGCCCTTCAAGAAGCAGTACTTGAAGTAATTGAGGTCCCAACGGATAGACCGTTCGTCCATCGCCGGTACCGGAAAACAGATCGACCAATCGAAGTTCTGTGCGCCTTTTACCTGCACGTGCGCGAGTGCGCGTATCGTGCGTTCTAATAAGGTATAATCGTCCAGATGATCAAATAAAATCGTGTCACCCAAGTCCTCCTGCGTATAACTCATCTCATCCTCACTCACCCAATACAGTTCGGGCACAGGAAGACCCAGCGCATGAAAATGCCGCGCCATATAGATGAACGCACGGTTCTCATCGCGGTTGGTTCCTACGACGCGAATGATCGAGCGACCGTTCTCGTCCGTCTCCCGGGTATAGATTCTATTGGAGCCTTGTTGTTTTAGCATCTGAATTGAAGGGCATTATGGATACAAGTGACCTTGCACGGACCGATGATATTTTCGAGGATTCCGTCTGCCTCAAAGAGGATATGCTTACGGTAGGAGATGGCTATCTCGCGTCCGCAGATCGGCGTGACGAACGGCAGTTCGGTCAGTTGTCCGTTGTACAGTTTGGGCAGGGCTTTGAGGATCTGTCCGAAGGTCGGTTTGCGGATGAACATCGTATGGAAGACGCCGTCTGTAGGATCCGCTTCGGGATTCTGCTTGATACCTCCGCCGGAGAACGGTCCGTTACCGATATTCATGGTGAAGAGCAGATCATCTACAGCCTGTTGACCGTCCACCGTCAGCATCATATGTTGCGCCTTATGCTGGATGATTGCGCCGATGAGTCCGAACAGGTAATTGACATGGTGGGAACCCAGATAGTACTTGAGCGTCTCAGCTTTCTTGCAGCATAGCGGATCGACGCCAAAACCGACGGAGTTGATGAAATAGCGGTGATGCTCGATATTGTTCCGCCAATAGGTGACACAACCGATGTCGATAGGATGACCGGTGCCTTCGAAGAACCGACGCAGAGACTCCTTGTGGTTCTTGGTAAGGTTCCAATACCTCCCCCAATCGTTACCCGTTCCACGCGGCATTAGACCGACCTGTATCTTCGCTTTCTGTTCCGGCGTCAGCGTAGAACGCATGATGCCGTTGACGGCTTCGGAGAGGGTGCCGTCTCCACCCAGGATCAGGATCTCATCATACCCGCGTTCGACCAACTCACGCGCCAGTTCGATCGCATGACCGGCATATTTGGTCACACGATAGGCGAAGGGTTGATGCCGCTGCCGCAGCAGTTTCCATAAGTAGATACGCTGTGCGCGGAAGGCTTTCTTGCCGGATTTGGGGTTGATGATGATGCTTAACATAAAAACAATTAGCGCACCACAAAGCATGTAGTGCGCTAATTTTTAGGTTTTTTACTTGAAGAACTCGTTCACTTTCTCGTTCAATACGATTTCCTCTTGGAAGACGTAAGCACCCGTTTTAGGCGACTTAACCATCTTGATGCACTTAGAGTGCGCGCGTCCGGAGTTACCGGTTTGAAGGGTTGCAACCGCTTTCTTTGCCATAGTTCTAAGCCTTTCTAAAATTAGGGTTAATTACTTAATCTCCTTGTGAAGGGTGTATTTCTTCAAATAGGGATTGTACTTCATGAGTTCCAAACGATCGGGAGTGTTCTTACGGTTCTTGGTCGTGATGTAACGGCTCATTCCCGGAACTCCGCTGTTCTTCTGCTCGGTGCACTCAAGGATAACTTGAACGCGTGCCTCTTTTTGTTTCTTTGCCATTGTTCAGCTCCTTTCGTTTAATAGAGATAGCCCTTCTCAGCCGCCTGTTTCAAGGCGTTGTCGAGGCCGATCTTGTTAATTGTTCTCAGACCGGCTGCACTCACGTTCAGCTCGATCCATACATCCTGTTCTACCCAGTAGAACTTGCGGCGGAAAAGGTTCACATCGAAGCTTCGCTTGGTGTGACGCTTCGAGTGCGAAACGTTGCATCCGCCCATGGCTTTCTTGCCTGTAATTTGACAAATCTTTGACATTGTATTATATATTTTATATTTTTTTCCAAATTCGGGGATTCTTCGCACAATTACACGAAAAATCGCGCAAAGGTACTGCTTTTTTTTGACATGACCAAATTTTTTAAGAAAAAAATGCAAAATTTCTTCATTTTTATTTGCGTATGTGCATTTTTTATTGTACCTTTGCACCGGAATTGAGAAAAGGAAGAGGTTTTATGCAGTATTCGATTAAGGAGGTTTTTGCTCCGAAGTTATTTCAGACCTTGCGGGGGTATAGACAGGCGCAATTGGCGCAGGACGCGTTAGCGGGAATTATTGTGGGAATAGTCGCTATCCCGTTAGCGATTGCATTCGGTATCTCATCGGGTGTGGGTCCGACGGAGGGCTTGGTGACGGCGATCATCGCAGGTCTCCTCATTTCTCTGTTCGGCGGTAGTAAGGTGCAGATAGGCGGCCCGACGGGTGCGTTCATCGTGATCATCTACGGTATCATCCAGCAGTACGGGTTGGGCGGTCTGACGATCGCGACCGTGATGGCGGGTATCCTCTTGATCTTGATGGGTCTGACGCGGATGGGATCGGTGATTAAGTTCGTACCCTACCCTGTTATCGTAGGTTTCACAGCCGGTATCGCCGTAACGATATTTAGCACGCAGATGAATGATTTCTTCGGTCTGGGGTTGAGCGATGTACCGGCGAATTTCGTGGATAAATGGATCTACTATGCGCAGCATTTCAGCATGAACGTGTGGGCGCTCGGTATCGGACTGTTCTCACTGCTGATCTGTATCTTCATGCCGAAGATCACGAAGCGTATTCCCGGATCGTTGGCGGCGATTGTGTTTGCGACCTTAGGTGTATGGTTGCTCAAGCAATATGCGCCTGCGAGTTGGGGTATCGCGAGCGTGCAGACGATCGGTGATCTATATGCGTTGCCGCACGGCATCCCTGCTCCGCATCTGCCGACGATGGAGTTAGCGGAGGGCGAGACGTTCTTCACGATGGTGCAGAAACTGTTCCCGAGTGCATTCACTATTGCGATGCTCGGTGCGATAGAGTCGCTATTGAGCGCGATGGTAGCAGACGGTGTGATAGGCGACAAGCATAACTCGAATACGGAGTTGATTGCACAAGGCGTAGCGAACGTGGTGGTGCCGTTCTTCGGCGGTATCCCGGCGACGGGTGCTATCGCGCGAACGATGACGAACATCAATAACGGCGGTCGCACGCCTGTGGCAGGTGTGATCCATGCGGTGGTGCTGCTGTTGGTGCTGCTGTTCTTGGGTAAGATGGTAGGAATGATTCCTATGGCCTGTCTGGCAGCCGTGCTGATCATGGTGGCGTACTCGATGAGCGGCTGGAAGACGATAGCAGGTCTGGCTAGACACAGGACGCGTGATTTCTGGGTGCTGCTGGTGACATTCTTCCTGACGGTGATCTTCGACCTGACGGTGGCTATCGAGGTGGGTCTGCTGTTAGCGATGGTGCTGTTCCTGATGCGTACGAACGAGCAGACGCATATCCGGACGTTGCATAAGGAAATTGACCCGAATGAGGACACGGATGTACAGTCGAACCTGGAGCATCTGGTTATTCCTGAGGGCGTAGAGGTGTACGAGATCGATGGTCCGTATTTCTTCGGTATCGCGAACCGGTTCGATGACGTGATGACGCATGTGAGCGGAGAGAAATACCCGATTCGTATCATCCGGATGCGTAAGGTGCCGTTCGTGGATTCGACGGCGATGCATAACCTGAGTATGCTGATTCAGCGGTCGCACATGGAGGGTATCACGATCATCTTGTCGGGTGTGAATGACCATGTACATAAGCAGCTGTTGACCGGAGGTATTGAGCAGCAGATGGATCCGCATAACATATGCGCAAATATACACTTTGCGCTAAGAAGAGCTCAGGATATTTTGGATAATAATTTAACCAAAAAAGTTTAAAAAATGCCAAAAAATTCCAAAAATGGCACAATTATTTGCATATATGCAAAAAAAGTTGTACCTTTGCAGCGTAAAACATCTTTTTATTAACCAAATATCACAACACTATGGCAAAGAAATTTATCTGCCCGATCTGCGGTTACGTACATGAGGGCACTGAAGCACCGGAGCGTTGCCCGCAATGCAAACAAATCGTTGAATGGAAAGTAGCATCCGACGACAAACTCAATTTCGTGTGCGAACATGTACTGGGCGTAGCTAAGGACGTGAAAGACCCGATCATCGCGGAAGGTCTTCGTGCGCACTTCATGGGTGAGTGCACCGAGGTAGGCCAATATCTGGCTATGGCTCGTCAAGCTGACCGTGAGGGTTATCCGGAGATAGCAGCTGCTTTCCGTCAGTATGCATACGAAGAGGCAGATCACGCTTCGCGTTTTGCTGAACTGCTCGGTGAGATCGTATGGGACACCAAGACCAACCTGGAGAAACGTATGATGGCAGAAGCAGGTGCATGCGAAGACAAGTTCAAGATCGCTAAGCAGGCAAAAGCGCTTGACCTTGACCCGATTCATGACACCGTGCATGAGATGGCACGCGACGAGGCTCGTCACGGCAAAGGCTTCGAAGGCTTGTACAAGCGTTACTTTGGAAAATAACTAAATGATGATTCCACCGCCGACCACGAGGTCGTCGCAATAGATGACGACCGACTGACCGGGAGTGACACCCCAGACGGGGGACGCAAATTCCAAGCGTCCCTCGTCTATCTTTTTGACGGGAACGGCTTGACTGCGATAGCGCACTTTGGCAGTAAGACCGGCTTCGCCTGATAGACCGTTACACTGACAGACCGTTTCACTGATAGACCGTTTCACTGTCAGACGGAAATGCAACTCCGTGGTGAAGAGGTCGTCGTTGGAACCGAGGGTGATGCGGTTGGTGGCGGCATCGATATGGGTGACATACGCCGGATGACCGAGGGCGATACCGAGACCCTTGCGTTGACCGATGGTGTAGTTGACGAAGCCTTCGTGATGACCAAGCACCTTGCCTTCCGCATCGACATACTCCCCTGCGCGCACGCGTTCCTCATAATCAGGCACGTTCGCGCGTAAGAAAGAACGGTAGTCATCGTTGGGAATGAAGCATATCTCCTGACTCTCGCGTTTCTGTGCAAGGGACTCATACCCGTGTTGGCGAGCGATGTCCCGCACCTGGTCTTTGGTCAGGTCTCCCAACGGGAAGATCGTACGACGTAACTGCTCTTCGGTCAGCATCCAGAGGAAATAGGTCTGGTCCTTTTTGGTGTCGGCAGCGGTGCGCAGATACACATGTCCGTCCCGCTCGGCGATACGCGCATAATGACCGGTTGCGATATAGTCGCATCCTAACTCATCTGCCACACGCATCAGTTCGCCCCATTTGATATGACTGTTGCATAGCACGCAGGGATTGGGCGTACGACCGGACATGTATTCATCGATGAAATTCTGAATGACGCATTGCTTGAAGGTGTCGCGGAAATCGACGATATGATGCTCGAAGCCCATCCGCTCCGCATTATGCTTCGCTTCCATGATGGACTCGATAGAGCAACAGCCTTTCTCTTTGGCAATACACGACTCCTTGATACTGTCGAACGTGCGGAACGTGACACCGACCACTTCGTAGCCTTGCTCCAAAAGCAGCATCGCACTCACCGTAGAGTCAATGCCGCCCGACATTCCCAAAAGAACCTTACCATTTACCATTTACCATGTACCATTTACCAATCTTACCCCTCGTACATCGTACACCTGTCCTTCGTACATCAGATAGATATGTCCGTCCTTGATAATCTTCTGAACACTGACGGCTGAAGGCTGACAACTTTCTAATCCGTTCGTCGCCGGTTTTATTCCTTCTCCCCATTGCGTGTACAACCAGTTGACACGTGCGTTGAAGCGGCTGAGGAAATCATTGCGTTTGGCGGTCAGGTTGCTGTTGTTGCAGTAGTTCTGCGTGCCATCCCATACCTGCGCATCGCGTTGTGCCGCTTGGTTAATCAGCGCGGTGAAGGTGCTAATCTGCGTGCGGATGGCATCCGGTTGGGTATGGTAGAACGTCCACCAAACTTCTTGTAACTTGGCTTGGAAAGCAGGCCAGATGGCGAGTTTGCCTATCCAATATTGCGGCCAGGTCGGGCTGTCGTATATCCAGGTATCCCAACCGCGGTTATAGGCATTACCGAAGTCCCATACCGGACCGAAATACCATTTCTCGTTGACTCCGTTGCGATCCCGTTCTTTGTACAGATAGCAACTGCCGTGATAACTCTCGCAGTCCTCCAGCAACTCCTGCACCAGGTAGTATTTGACCGCTTCATCCAGATCCAAGCGACTCCATAGATCCGCTTCGTTGGTGCCCCAGATGGCATTGTTCAGACCATTGAGTTGCCCTTCGATATACGTCCGTTGGGCATTCGACAGGATCTCCGGACTCTTCATCGTGATCCATACCTGCTGACCGTTGCCTTCGTATACCGTCACATTACCTTCTTCGTAGTAGTTGTCTATCTCCACGAGCCATCCACCGCTCACCGAATCGACGGCATTATCGTCCTGCTCGGTGACATCCACGCGGTTGCTGCCCACACGAATCTGCTCGGTCAGAAAATACAAGCCTTGGTACTTGCCGTTCAGCACCAACTCAACCGGCACACATTGCGGAGTCCATTTTAGTCCGATCGCTTCGCTCAGCTTGTACCCCATGTAATTCTTCAGGTATCCCATACAGTCGTCTGCGGCTGCCATCAGACACCAGTGTTTGTTCTTCGGCATGCCTAACACTTGCTGCTTGCTGTCGAACTTGATGCGGTAGGGTTTCTTGTCAAATCCGGTCCAGGTCCAGTTACCGCGACCCTTGAACTGTCCGGTCACAGGCAGCGTATCGCACCCCAAGGCCGCATAACCCGTATTCAGCGGATCGATATATAGACTGCCGGGCACATAGACCTCTTTGCTCGTGATAGCCACGCCATTCGTTGTATTCAGGTAGACGACAGGCAGCGTACCGCTTATCGTCACCGATTCCGGGTTGCCGGTCTGCGTACCTTCCCATGAAGCCAGGGACATCCATGAACCCTGTGCCCAGTTATCGCCGTTGACGGGAACGAAGATATCGCCTGCCTGCATCTGTGCTTCCGACGTGGCGGTGCGGTTGATGCTCAAGGTATGACTCACATATTCCTTGAAATCGCTGAACCGCTGGGTATAGGTTCCGGACTCGATAGACCCGCCGACAAACGTAAAGCGGTAGATATCGGTCTCCGTCTGGGCAATGGTGACCGACCATTTCTGACCGTCATGGGTCATGTCCAGCACCTTTGTTAGCGCCACATCGTCCCGTCCGTACACAAACTTCACCGTGCTGTATCCGGTCTTGCTGTTGTCAAAATACAACGTACCCTGCGGAATCGTCATCGCCCACATTCCGGCACATCCCATACAAAGCAGTGCCATCAAGAGAAATTTTTTCATATGTAATCTATGTTTTTTCACCCTTATTGTTGCATATCGACGAGTTTGGTGTAGTAGCCGCCGAGGGCGTAGAGGTCATCGTGGGTGCCGCGTTCGACGATGCGTCCTTCGTGCATGACGCAGATGAGGTCGGCATGCTTGATGGTCGAGAGGCGGTGTGCCACGACGAGGGTGGTTCGTTCTTTCATCAGGTGCTCGAGGGCTTCCTGCACGAGTTTCTCGGACTCGGTGTCGAGTGCGGAGGTGGCCTCATCGAGGATGAGGATCGGCGGGTTCTTGAGGATCGCCCGAGCGATGGAGAGTCGTTGGCGTTGACCGCCGGAGAGACGAGAACCGCGGTCTCCGATGACGGTGTCATATCCTTCGGGCATCTCGGAGATGAAGACATGTGCATTCGCGATGCGTGCAGCCTGCTCGACGGCCTGCGGCCAGGTGAGACCGTTGGGTGCAGGTTGGGTGGTATCGACACCGAAAGTGATGTTATTATAGACGGTATCGTTGAAGAGGATGGGTTCCTGGCAGACGATACCCATGAGTGCCCGCAGGTCATGGGTGGTAAAGCGCCGTATGTCGGTGCCATCGAGGGTGATGGTTCCGCTATCGGGATCATAGAACCGCGGTACGAGATCGGTCATAGTGGTCTTACCGCTTCCCGACTGCCCGACGAGTGCGACGGTCTTACCTTTCGGTACGACAAGGTCGATGTCGGTCAGCACCTCGCGATCCGCCTGGTAAGAGAACGAGACATGGTTGAAGGCAATGCCTTGTTGGAAGTTAGCAAGTGTGAGGGTTTGAGGATTCGCAGGCTCGAGGATGTTCGACTCGGTATTGAGGACGGTGTCGATACGCTCGAGGGACGCCATACCTCGACGGATGCCGTATGCGGCTTTGCTGAGGTCCTTGGCCGGGTTGATGATCGAATAGAAGATGACGAGATAGTAGATGAAGGTTGCTGCATCGATCGTCGCATGATCGGAGAGAATGAGCAGTCCGCCGAACCAAAGGATGATGGCGATGAGGACGGTACCGAGAAACTCCGAGAGCGGATGCGCAAGGTAATAACGCCGGTTGATCCGGTTGAAGGTAGCCCGGGTGGCATTGATGAGGGTTAGGAAACGGGTGCGCAGTTTGTCTTGGGCATTGAAGCCTTTGACGACGCGCAGGCCAAGCAGCGTCTCATCGATGGACGAGAGGATCTCTGCGTTCTGTTCCTGTCCACGGGTAGAGGCTTTCTTGAGCGAACGCCCGATACGACCGATGAAGAACACCGCAACGGGCATGAGCAGGAGTACGAAGAGGGTCAGTTGCCACGAGATGACGAGCAGCGTGACGAGATAGACGAGGATCATGATAGGATCCTTGAAGAGGATGTCGAGTGCCGACATGATCGATGCTTCCACTTCGCCTACATCGTTCGTCATACGGGAGATGACATCGCCACGACGTGCTTCGGTGAAATACCCCATGGGGAGGGATAGCACTTTATCGTAGAGCTGTTGGCGCAGGTCACGTAACACACCGGTCCGGATCGGCACCATGTAGTAGTTCGCCAGCCAAGCCGTGAGGCACTTGAGTCCGGTCATGAAGACGAGGAAGAGTCCCAAGAGGAGCAGCACGTATCCGGGTCCATGCAGCGCTATCTGGTCATTGAGCACGCAGTACATATTGGTGCGCAGCGCCGCGATGGTCTCCTGCAACCCGCTGACGGTCGTCATATCCACCCGCACCGCTTCCGAAGTACTGACACCGAAGAGGATACGCAGAACCGGGATGATCGCCGCGAAAGAGAACAACGACAGGATTGTTGAGAAGAGGTTAAACAGGATGTTGAGTGCCATCTGGGTTCTATATGGCGGCACAAATCGGCGGATGAGTTGAAGAAAATGCATATAATGGTGATTGGTTATTGGTGATTGGTGATTGCTAATTTTCTGGTGTTCTCTGATACATAATTCAGTATAAACCGGTCAAAATCCTCGTGGGGCGTGCAGAAACGCATGCGGATGGGGAGGGTGATGAGGGGTTTGGATTGCTGCGCCAGTTGTTGCTCCAGGTCGGTTTGCTGCAGGCGCTGCATATCTTTGACGGTAGTGAGCACAAAATCAAAATGCTTAGCCTGCTGCACGATCTGCTCTATCTCTTGCGGCGTAAAGGTATGATGATCGGGGAAGGAGATCATCTGCGCATGCGTGTAGTGCGACTGGATATGAGTCAAGAGATACTGGGGTTGCGCGATACCGCATACGACGAGCGGTGTACCTTCCTGCTCTATCGGTGCATACTCGATGCCGGCAAAATGCAGATGCTGGTAAGTAGGCAGATGGAGCCGGTTATCCACCACGCGCATGTCGATCGGCCGGATGGTATCCGGACACTTGGTAACCACTATCGCATCCGCTTTGAGTGCTCGTGACGGCAGATCCCGCAGTCGCCCCCAAGGTAACATATGATCGTCTATATAGAGGTTATCATAGGCGGTGAGCAGGACGGTATAGCCGCAACGGATCGCACGATGCTGCATCGCGTCATCGAGTACGACCACATCGAGATCCTTGACCTGCCGCTGCAATTGACGAACCCCTCGTACGCGGTTCTCGCACACGGCGACAGGCACGTCCGGGAAAGCCCGATGTACCTGCATGGGTTCATCTCCGATGGTCTGCACCGAAGCATGAGCGTCCGCCATGACGAAACCGTGCGTCTTGCGTTTGTAGCCACGTGAGAGCACCGCAGGACGATAACCATGCGCCAAGAGCAGCCGCAGGAGGTACTCCACCATCGGCGTCTTACCCGTTCCACCCACTGCGAGGTTACCCACACAGATCGTCGGTACGTCCAGGGTGTGCGTGACCAGCAGATGCTTGTCGAACAGGAAATGGCGGATACGTACGATAAGGGCGTAGAGCCAACTCAATGGGATGAAGAGCGCGTTGCGCATTGGTAATTGGTGATTGGTTATTGGATCTTAACTTCGGGCATGAGGGCCATGATACGGGGTTTGGAAGCGAACGAACGGATCTTCATGATGAGGCGCTCTTCTTCCGTGGTCTTATCCAATGATTTGATCAATTCCTCGATCGGATCTTTCTTCTCGGGATAGTAGGTGAGTTTATAGGAATCCACACCTGCCATCTCCACCGCCTTGGCGATGGCGTCATCGATATTTCCGAGTTCATCGACGATACCGATCTCCTTACCTTTGTCACCGAGCCATACACGTCCTTCACCGATGGATTGGATGTACGATTGCTCGACATGACGTCCTTCGGCGCAGCGGCTGGTGAACAGATCATATCCGCGCTCCACCATCGTCTGCATCAGGTCACGCTCGGAGGCATCCATACCATGATAGATCATATTGGTCTCCAAAGAAGCATGTTTATTGGTATTGACCCCATCGATATCCAGACCTATCTTATTACGCAGTTTAGCCACCGAAGGAATGGTACCGAAGATACCGATCGAACCGGTGATGGTCGTCGGTTCCGCGAAGATATAATCGGCTCCGCAGGAGATGTAATAACCTCCGGATGCGGCATAGTCACCCATGGAAACGACTACCGGGATGCTGTCGGCCTTGATATTCTGAACCGCATGCCATATCTGCTCGGATGCATCTGCCGAACCACCCGGGCTGTTGACGCGGAGCACGAGTGCCTTGACGGCTTTATCCTTGCGGATCTTCTTAAGGGTCTTGACGACCTCCGTACCTACGATGCCGTCTCCGTCTTCATCGGTGATGGTACCTTGCAGGTAAAGCACTGCTATCTTGTCCTTGGCCTTGGACTCAATGCGTTTCACTTTCGCCATCTTGGCGGTGGTGAGCATATGATAATCCTTGGTGCCGGTATAGACACGCAGGAGCGAATCCATGTCCTGGGTATAGATGATGGTGTCCACGAGACCGGCTTGGAGGTTCGCCTGCGCTGATTGCAACGCCATATAGCGATCCGCCAAGGCGTCGAGTTGATCGACAGGAAGTTGACGGGAAGCAGCCACAGCCTGCTTGTACTCAGCCCAAATGCCATCGAGGTACTGCTTGGTCTGCAGACGGTCGGCATCGGACATGGAGGTACGGAAGTAGGGTTCTACGGCAGACTTGAAAGTGCCTACCTTGATGATCTGCATCTCCACGCCGATCTTCTCCATCAGACGGGTGAAGTACATCTTCTGCGCTGAAAGACCTTTCCAATCCACGGAACCCGTCGGGTCCAAACAAATACGATCTGCCACCGATGCGAGGTAATAATTGGTCTGCCCGTATCGCTTAGCAGAAGCGATGATCCACTTACCGCTCTGCTTGAAGTCGAGGAGTGCATCCCGGATAGCTTTGGCACTCGCAGGAGCCATCGACAGTTGTGCGCCGTCCAGCCAGATTCCCAGCACCTTATCGTCATTCTTCGCCAGGCGGATGTTACTTAGAATCTCATCGAGGCCGACGAGGTCCTGCTGCGAATAGGAGTTATAGGGCATGGAGCGCATGATCTCAGCGAAAGGATTAGCCTCCTGTGCCTGTTCAACGAGTGCGCCTTTGAGTTCCAAACGATAGACGGTTTTATCCTTCAGTTCCACTTTATCCGAAGAGAACGCATCGCCCATGATCCAGCCGATGATAGCACTGCAGATGAAATAGACTGCAAAGAAGATGAGGCAGCCACCGAGGCAACCTACTCTGCGACGCGGACGAGCCTGTCCGTCTTGCACATTGGTTCTAGTAATAAAAAGCATATCTTTATAGTTTTAAATTAAACGTCATCCTATGATAGGGTGTCGGGCCGTACTGCTTGAGCGCCGCATAATGTTCGGCTGTCGGATAACCTTTGTTGGTGTCCCAACCGTACTGCGGGTACTCGTCATGCAGTCGCAGCATGTAATCATCCCGGTAGGTCTTCGCCAGCACACTCGCTGCCGCAATCGACATGTAGGTTGCATCGCCATGCACCACGGTGTGCGCCGGTATCTCTAACAGTGCTCCTTCCGGCACGTAGGGTTTCCATTTATTGCCGTCCACAAGGATATGTTGCGGTCGGACGCTCAGTTGGTCCAATGCCCGCTGCATGCCTATGATGGAGCATTGCAGGATGTTCCGTTGGTCTATCTCCTGTGCCGTCACCTCGGCCACTGCCCAACTGACGGCTTCGCGCTCGATGACCGGCCGTAAGGCGTAACGCTGTTTGTCGGTCAGTTGCTTGGAGTCATTGAGCCATGCGAACTCAGGCACCCGCCCTACCCGCTCCGGATCCAGTATCACGGCTGCGCAGAACACCGATCCTGCTAACGGTCCTCGTCCCGCCTCATCGCAACCGGCTTCTAAGAGGCCTGATATCATGTATGGTTTTAACATTCTGAGTACTCGGATTATTCGGATTATTCGGATTACTCAGAACGGGTATCCTATTGCGAAATGGAAGGTCATATCGTCTTTCCATCCCAAGCCGTTCGAGGCGGTGCGCCATTGTTTGCCTTCGAGGGTGCGCCCCGGGTCAAACAGTTTGACACCGAAGTCCACACGGAAGATGAGGATATTGAGGTCAAAACGGATACCGGCTCCGTAACTCCATGCGATCTGTTTGTAGAACTCATCGAACTTAAACACTCCGCCGGGTTGGGTGAGATAATTATCGATGGTCCATATGTTGCCCGCATCAGTGAAGGCTGCCAGTTCGAGGAACTTAAGCACTTTAAACCGATACTCGAGGTTCGCATCGAGATGGATATCTCCGGCCTGCAGGTCATACACTATGGATGCTCCGTTACCCTTGAAGGTACCCGGACCGAGCGTACGGGCCTGCCATCCGCGGTTACCGTTCGCACCACCACCGAAGTAACGTTTCTGGAACGGTACACTGGTGGAGTTGAGGTACGGCACGATGACACCTGCCCCGATATGCGTCACGATCTGGTGCTTGGGGTTAATGACGCCATGGTAAGCGAAGTTAAAATCCGCCTTGGCGTACTGCGCAAACGGGATCTTCCATAGCAGATACGAGCCCTGCTCGTTCTTCGAGAACCCGCACCATTTGCTGAGCAGGTAGAGGAAGTTACCGGCGGTCTCGAACTTCATTGCCAGTTGCACATACGAGCGCTCCGGATGACGGGGATTGTAGTTGGAATAGGAACAGGTATAACTCCAATCGACGATGAACTGGTCTTCATAACTGGACTTGAGTACCGATGACTTCTCCAGAAAATCCGTTCGGAACCTCTCGGATATCCACGGCAGGTAGATATAGTTGATATCGACGAGGTTGAACTGGTGAGTCCACCGACTGCCGGGTTTGCGAGGGATGAGATAGCCCAAGGTAGCATTCGCCATGGTTCGGGTGTACTCATCGGGTCGCTGCTGGTAGTTATAACCGATACTGACCTTCACGTTCGACGCAAAGAGCAGTCCGGCTTCAGCCTTTCCTTCTATCGCCCTACTGCCGTTCGCCCTCCATTCATACGAGGCACGAGCACCGACGGTGAGCAGTTCGGCTCCGCGGAAGATATTCTTATTGCTGTAGTTGAGTCCCGCCGCTATACCCCAATTGCCGGCACTGTAGGTTCCTTCCAATTCCGCCGAGATCGAGTTGAGTCGACCGCGCGAAAGGGCGATCGTACAATCGAGCAGCGAGTCACCCGCAGGAGTGAACGCGATATCCACATATTTCACAGGCGGGAGGGCGTTCATGCGCGCGTACGTACGCTCGACACGCCATTCCGCATAGCGGTCTCCGTCCCGCAGACGACTCGCATGACGCAAAGCATTACGACGCAAGAAATTATGATCCTGCGTATAATTCACATTTCGGATAAAATACTGGGTATGCAGCCGCGCCAGTTGTGCCGAGTCCATCTCCTCGACAAAGGGTGCCAAGTGAATACGGACATCCACCTCGTGGCTGTTGAGAGAACTGTCGGCAGTGAACTCCAGCATCGACTTCTCGAAATAGAAATACCCCCTGTTACGAACGGCCGAAGCGATACGCGTACGCTCTTCATCGAGGGTCTCGGTGGAGAACTGATCGCCTTCTTTGATCTTACACCGCACGCGGTCTTGCGCCACAGCGCGTAGCTCATCCACCGGTATATCCACTTCGTAGTTACGTATCGTGTAGGGCTGGTGAGCGGTCACGAGGTAGGTCAGACGCACTTTGCGTTTCTTATACACCTTCTGCGTATCCACCTCGGCATGGAAATAACCCATGTTATTCATCTGCTGCTTGAGCTGCAACATACTGATCTTGGTCAACTCCTCGTCATACACCACCGGTGCCTCACCCATCTTATGCGCATTACGCGCCAGACGCTTGTTCGACTTGGTGGTTGTGTCCCGCGGGGCCGTGTTGTAGATGTCCAGTTGCAGTTTCCAGAAACCCATGATCTCCGTGTTCTGCTTCTGCCTCAGATAAGCGCGCAAGGTATTCGTGGACACTTTCTTATCATCCACACACTTGACGTTCGCCTTGTCCAACAGATACTCACCTTGCGGCACGAATTTCGTCGTGTTGCAGGAACAGAATAGGACTGCCAAAAGCCATATGTACGCCTTATTGCGCATAATTATCGTGCAAAATTACAACTTTTTTTGCATATATGCAAATTTTTTCGTAACTTTGTGCCCGATTTCGGTATTATTATGGAAAAAATCACGAAAGCACAGGTCAAACTTGTAAAAAGTTTGCAGCAAAAAAAGTTCCGTGACGAACTCGGACTTTTTGTTGCTGAAGGCGAGAAATGCGTAGAAGAGTTACGCAAATCGTTTGAGCTGGTTCATCTCTATCGCGAAGGCGAGAATGCCTCCCGTACGGAGATCGAGCAGATGAGCGGTTTACGGACTCCGCAAGGCGTCATCGGCGTCTTCAAGAAATCCGAGTATTCCGAGTACTCCGATTATTCCGAATACTCCGGTCTTATCCTTGCGTTGGATGGGATTCAGGATCCGGGAAATTTGGGCACTATTATCCGCACCTGTGATTGGTTCGGAGTTCACGATATCGTCTGCTCGTTGGACACGGCAGACTGCTATAATCCCAAGGTGGTGCAAGCAACGATGGGAGCACTTGCGAGAGTACGCGTTCACTATGTGGACCTGCCGAAATGGCTCAAGGAATTAAAAATTCAAAAATCAAAATTAAAAATTTTCGGGACACTATTAGACGGCCGCGATATGTATGACGTCTTACAGTCCGAAGGACGGTCTTGCAGCGACAGCGGTCTTACAGGCGAAGCCGGTCTTACAGCGAAGCGATCTATTGTTGTCATGGGTAACGAGGGCAACGGTATTTCGCAAGCCGTTCGCTCTCTTGTCACCCACCCGATTCGGATACCTTCTTATCCAAAAAACGCTGAGACTTCGGAAAGCCTCAACGTTTCTATTGCAACCGCGATCGTTCTCGCGGAATTTAGAAGACTAGGAAACTAGTACGCTGCCATCTGTGCTTTGACGTTGTCGTTGATGAAATCAGCGAACTGCCGGATGGTCATCGAACCGTCTCCTTCGGGAGCAGGTTGACCACTTGCTTCGCCACCTTGACGACGCACGCTGACCTTACCCTCTTCCGCTTCTTTCTCACCGACGATGAGCATGTACGGGATACGCTTGAGTTCGTTATCGCGGATCTTACGACCGAGTTTCTCGTTACGGTCATCTACGATGACACGTACGTCCTGTGCTTCAAGCATCTCTTTCACTTTCCATGCATAGTCGTTGGATTTCTCGGAGATCGGCAGCACGACCGCCTGATCCGGCGTGAGCCACAACGGGAACTTGCCGGCCGTATGCTCGATGAGCACCGCTACAAAACGCTCCATGGAGCCGAACGGCGCACGGTGGATCATGACGGGACGATGTTTCTGGTTATCCTCACCCGTGTACTCGAGTTCGAAACGTTCCGGCAGGTTGTAATCCACCTGGATGGTACCGAGTTGCCAACGACGACCGAGGGCATCCTTCACCATGAAGTCGAGTTTCGGACCATAGAAAGCCGCTTCACCCGTCTCTTCGTGTGCCGGCAGGTTCATCTCCTTACATGCCTCACGAATCGCGTTCTCTGCGTGCTCCCATATCTCATCGGATCCCACGTATTTCTCGTGGTTATTGGGGTCACGAAGCGAGATCTGCGCTTCGTAGTTCTCGAAGTTCAGCGCCTTGAAGATGATGTTGATGATCTCCATGACGCGGATGAACTCCTGCTTCACCTGATCTTGGCGGCAGAAGATATGGGCATCGTCCTGGGTGAACGAACGCACACGTGTCAGACCGTGGAGCTCACCGGATTGCTCGTAACGATAGACGGTACCGAACTCCGCGCAGCGGAAAGGCAGGTCCTTATAGGAACGGGGCGAGTTCTTGAAGATCGCACAGTGGTGCGGACAGTTCATCGGTTTGAGCAGGTATACCTCACCCTCTTCCGGTGTCGTGATCGGTTGGAAGGAGTCCTTGCCGTAATGATCCCAGTGACCGGACGTCATATAGAGGTTCTTGGAACCGATATGCGGGGTGATGACCTGCTGGTAACCATAGCGTTTCTGGATCTTCTTCAGGAAATCCTCGAGACGCAGACGCAGCGCCGTTCCTTTCGGTAACCAGATAGGCAGACCTTTGCCGACCATGTCGGAGAACATGAAGAGCTCGAGGTCCTTACCGATCTTACGGTGATCGCGTTTCTTGGCTTCTTCGAGCAACGCGAGGTACTCATCGAGCATGCTGCGTTTGGGGAACGAGATGGCGTAGATACGCGTCATCATCGGACGTTTCTCATCGCCGCGCCAGTAGGCTGCGGAGCAAGAGAGGACTTTGACCGCCTTAATGTCTCCGGTAGAGAGCAAGTGCGGACCCTTACATAGGTCGGTGAACGCACCTTGGGTATAGGTGGTGATCGAGCCGTCCTCGAGTTCCGAGATCAACTCGCATTTATAACTCTGTCCCTTGTCGCCGAACGCCTTCATCGCGTCGGCTTTGGAGATCTCTGCGCGAACGACGGACTCTTTCTTCGCCCGCAGCTCCATCATCTTGTTCTCGATTGCTTCAAAGCAGGTGTCGTTGATGACCACGCCCTCAGGCGGCATCACGTCGTAGTAAAAACCGTTCTCGATAGCCGGACCGATACCGAACTGGATGCCCGGATATAACTCTTGCAGCGCTTCTGCCATCAGGTGCGAACTCGTATGCCAGAACGCATGTTTGGCTTCGGTATCTTCCCACTCAAACGACTGTACACTGCCGTCTTGATATTGTACTTTAATCATATTTTAGTGTTATGTATATTGTCTTATTGGTGTTGTTCACGCAACAGATCGTTCACCGTCTTGACGGGGTTGAAGGTGGAAACAGGCACTTCGACGAAGATGGTGTTCCATCTGCTCATCGCACCGTTCCATAGACCCGGCAACTCAAGTGCCAGTAACTCTTTACCGTCCTTGGACTTATTGGAGATAAAGCCTGTCTGCGGATCGACGTACTTCGGCAGGTCGAAGGGTTTACCTTCGTAGTCACGAATCGCGCAAACGAGATCCACGGGGTTGAAGTGGGTCGACTGTTTCATCAGTTCCGGATCGCTGATCTGGGTGGACTCGAGGATCTGGCAAGAGATCGAACCGTCTGCCTCACGAACCAAGAACGGGCCACCGCCGGGTTCACCGGTGTTCTTTACCACGCCGCATACGCGGATAGGACGATTCAGTTTCGCGCGCTCTTCGTCACTCAGGTTCGGGTTCTTTAGCGCTTCGAAGACCCGTTTCTGCTCGGTCACCAGCACACCTGCCAGGATCTGTTTGTAACGGATGGTGTCTTTCTTCAGACGATCGGGCACGACGTTGTCGATATTCTTGATGAAGACGATGTCGGCATCCTGCTGGTTGAGGTTCTCGATGAGCGCACCGTGACCGCCCGGACGGAAGAGCAATTTTCCGTCTTTGGTGCGGAACGGCGTACCGTCCGGATTCGCTGCGATCGTGTCGGTAGACGGCAACTGCTCGCTGAACGTCACATCGTATTTCACTTTGTATTTATCTTCGAATTTCTTGAGGTTATCCGCTATATGCTGACGGAAGAGCGGCAGATGGTCGTGGCTAACCGTGAAATGCAGATAGACCGTCGGTTTCTCGCCGTCCTTAGCCGGCTCAGCGCAATAGAGCGCGCCCTCTACCAGGTGCTCCAACGCAGGCGTACGCGCACCGTCGCGATATTTATGGAACAGGAGCAAGCCCTTCGGCAGTTCTCCGTAATGCATGTCGTTGAGCAGGTAGCTGACAGCAGCCTGACCTTCCTTACCTGCCAAAGCGGGACCGAAGGCGAAACAGTCTTTGTGGGCCAAGAAATCCTGAATGAACGGCGTCTCGATACCGTCCTCGAGGTACTGGAACAGATTCTTGAACATACGGCTGGCCGCACCCGAAGCAGGCACGAATTTCAGGATCTTATGTCCCTCCTTCAAGTACTGCTCCCATGCAGCGATGTACGCTTCCTGTTCTGCACGTTTCGGGGCTAAGATACCCTTCTTAATCGAAGCCGGAGCAACGATGTCTAACTGAGGAAAACCGTTACGGAAACACTCTAACTGCGCCTCCGCTTTCTCTACCGAGATGCCACGAGCTTGCAACTGCTCGAGGTCTTGTGCACTGAAACTGTTCATAGCATTATCGATTAAAATTCAAAATTTGGTGCAAAGTTACAACTTTTTTTTGATATATGCAAGCACAATAGAAAAAATCGCACATTTTGGGTGCGATTTTTTCGTTAGACAGGTGCTGCTGTTATTTTACTTGCGCACCGGTAACCGTGTATATCTTGTCGCCGCGGAGGATATAGAGCTGTCCGTCACGGAAGAACTTAACGGTTCCGTTCGGCTCACCGCTCACGCTTTGGAGTCCTTCGTATCCTTCCCGCGTATACTTGTAGATAGGCGGTTCGCTCGCGATGTCGGAATCAGAGGTGGTGAAGAAGGTGTTGTTATCCTTCCAAGCGATCGCTTCTCCTTGCCATTCGTACTCATAGCAGTCGATTACTTTCGGCTGGCGGTTCTTGAGGGTCTGCGCAATGCTCTCATTGCCTTCACGCTCCCAGTAGAGAACCCACGAGTAGATAGCTACGTAGTTGTTATGATTCTTGATAAGGATATACTTACCGTCCGGCGAGATGTCGGCAGCGGTTGCCAGATGGAAACCCTTGTAACGATGGATAGATCCCGAGTATTCGCCTTCTCCGATGTCGGAGGTCACACCGAGGTCGCACACATAGGTGAGCGTCTGCTGGGTGTCTCCGTAGTCCAAACGGAACGGCAGGCTATAGACCTGGTTGACATTGTCATAGACCTTGGTGACGATATAGAGCATCTGCTCGATATTATCGTACATCATCGACTCGCAGTTATGCTTTTGATGATCCGGGTACTCGAATTTGATACGATGTGCGTTCACTTGTACATTCGGGTTTTGCGGATCAATAGCGGGTTCCTCGAAATAGATAATGCAGTACTCTCCGTCGGTATGGTTATTGTCGCCAAATCCACCGATAAAGAGGTAGTTCTTGTTGTTATACACACCGCCGCACATATCTTCCCAGTCCCAACGATAGACATTATCAAAGCTGACTTTTGCTCCTAATACAGAGCCTGTCTCGTCGGTTGCAACGATGAATGGGTTGGTATTCTTGTCCGTCTCATCGCTCTGCATCCAGATGTAACCCGGCGTGACGCGCGAGCATGCGATACCGGACACTTCGGGAATACCTATATTCTTGCTAATGACACCATTCAGCGTGCGGGTGAACTCGGTATTGATCGGCAGGGTATCACCGTTGTAGGTCAACGGAAGTGACTGTCCTTCGGGATCCACCGGATCACCTCCTTCACCGGACGTCACCAATTTCACGTTCCGCAGTTTGAAGGTTCCGGAAGTGGGGTTCTCGGGGTTAGCACCGAATATGAGAGACAGAATGGGAGATGCGCCGTATTCATATTTAGGCTCGCACCATAAAGGAGTAGCAGGCGCCATGGAAGCGGACTGCCATTCGGTAGATTGCAGATCTATCCAACCGTTGGACCCATCCCACCAATACGCTCCTTGCTCGTCTATCAACCAATGCAGAAGCGTATGCTCGGAACCATCACCTTGGTACTCGAACTGCAGCGCAGTGATGCCGGTAAGACTACGCAGAGGAATCTTGATACCAGACACTTCCCAATCAGTAGAAACGGTCCAG
Source organism: Paludibacteraceae bacterium (assembly GCA_017447875.1). GTDB lineage: Bacteria > Bacteroidota > Bacteroidia > Bacteroidales > Paludibacteraceae > Colicola. The sequence continues at coordinate 68,319 of JAFSMP010000026.1, forward strand.
TTGACGGTCAGTTCATCGTTCTCTGCGTCATAGTTCAGCGTGGACGAACCGCCCGTTGAAAACGATTGCGCCTTGCTCAGGTCGAGTTCTGCGACCGCAGCATGGATGCTCAGCGCTGCACAAAAAGCAGCTGCTAAAAGGAATAATTTTTTCATAGTACTATTATTTTTTCGGGATACCGGAATACCGGTATACCGGGTTAACGACTATTTCGACAACGCATACATCGCGAAGGCGGCACAGCAGATACCTGCTATCTGCAGCGGATTCGGGATGACGCTGAGGATGATGAGCGACAGCAGTACGGTCACCATCGGTGAGAGTCCCTCCATCGGTGAGACGATGACCGCCTTACCATAACGGTACGCATAGACGAGCGTCAGGGCACCGATCGAGTTGAGGATCTGGATACCGAAGCAGCCGAGGCTGGTGTTCGCTGAGGTCTGAGCAGCAAAGAAGGTCGCTGCATCGCCGTTCATATACCATGCGACGGGGATGAGGACAAGTCCTGACAGAGCCATCCATACGAAGATCGACTCCGCGTCCATGGAGTTGTTGGCGAACTTCATGAAGAAGCCCTGGATACCCCATGCGAAGAGCACGAGCACCGCCAGGATGATCCACAGGATACCGCTGACGGGACTACCTTCCTGCCCGGTCTCCAGCGAGAGAAGCAGGATGGCGATGAGTGCCACGACAATACCGGCTACCTGCCAACGCGTCGCTTTCTCCTTGAGGAAGACCGCCGCAAGGGTGATCACGATGACCGGCGACATGGAGATGAAGGGATAGATGATATACGAGGGTCCGAGCGTCAGTGCTTTGAAGAGCACCAACTGGCCTCCTGCGCCCAGCAAACCGACCGTGCAACCAAGCAGAGCCGATTTGCCGTCGCAAAGGAATTTTCCTTTGTTGATGATGAGCGCCACGAGGGCACATGGGATCATCGACAGCGCCCAGAGGATATAGACCACCGTGTCCGGTATACCGTTCTGAATCTGATACCCGGAGAACGCACCCCATACACCCCATGTGACGACGGTGATGAGGATGAAAAGCAACCAAAGTTTATCTTTCATAACTTTTTTAGTCGAAAGTCGAAAGAAAAAAGACAAAAGCCTAATTACTTTCAGACGTGTTATACTTTTTCATTAACGAGTATACTAATTTCTGCACTTCTACAACCTCTGCATTAATCTTTTCAGATTGACCTGCACTAATATAGTTCAATTCACCAGCTAACAACAACTCGGTTTCCAACTCATAAGCAGAACCCAAAGAGAAAGACAAAAAATGTACCAACTCTTTTTGTGTTGCCCGTCCAGCTCCTTCCGCTATATTTGATGGTATAGAAACAACAGCTCTTTGTATCTGCGTAATTAAACCGTATTGTTCACTGGAAGGAAAATCCTTTAACAACAAATAAACATTCTTGGTTAACTGCATTGCTTTTTGCCAAGCAATCAATTCTCTAAAATTGTGTATTGTCATACGGCTTTTCTCTTTCAGTGAAACGGTCTTTTCTCTTTGAGCGCAGCGGTCTATTCCACCGTAATGGTCGTCAAATAGTTATAGCCGGTTGCCTCTTCCCACATGTTCTCATTAGCGAGACGGATGGAGTAACGCGGATCGTTATGCAGCGAAGCATACGGATCGGGCAGGTTCAGATAGACCTTATACTCACCCTTCATGTTCGCATCCAGCGTACAAGCGAGGTTGACGATACGTTTCTCGCCTGCCATCCAGAAACGCGGATCAGCCGTCTGCGGATAGACGAATTTCTTGGTAGCATCCTCCGCCGAGACGAAGATCAACTCTACGTCACGTTTGTTAGCAGGTGCAGCAAAACCGCAGTTATGCAGCGTGATATCCGCCTTGAACTCCGCACCAGCCTTCGGCTCTTGCGTCATAAAAGCTTTATCCAGCACGAAACGGTAACCCAAACGACGTTTAATGGTCTCATAGTGACCGGACGAAACCCACGAACTGAGGATATCCGGGTGATAGGAATTGCAGATATAGGTCCAATGGTATTTCTCCATCTCTTTGATGGCATTCTCACCCACGGAGTAATCGCATTCCTTGCAGGTTTCACCGCCCATAAGGGTGTACTTGGTATCTGCCTCCCAGAATGCCCGTTCTTCATCGCTATGATAGGTTCCCACATCATTGATATCCGATACGAAGCAGTCGTTATGACCAGCCCAACGTGCTTTGATCGTCGACTGATAGGCCTCGGATTCGGTGAGCGGAGCCACCTCCATACCTTTTGAACGAAGGTAACGGATCTTGAACTGCGGTTGACGGAAACATATCTGACGGTCTTGCGGAGTTACCTCAAAGAGATGCTCTGCAACCGGCCAACGCGGTTCGTAACCTTCGTCGGTAGAAGGATTATACGGATAATTGGTGGTGTAGTACCACTCCCCCCATGATCCGATGAAGCCGGCCTGGATACAGAAGATCACGTCAGCATGCTTCATCAGATACGGGGATAGTTGGTCCATGTGACGCATAGCCCATTCAGCCGTTGCGTCCCACGGTTTTTTGCGATTGTTATGATGATAAGCGTATGAAAAACGCAATATCACTTTGGCTCCTGCTTCCCGCACCACATTCATGTTTTGATCCAAGCGGCTCAAGAACTCCGGTGCGATATCGCTCTCCATATAATTGGCGGAACCGGTTACGGAGTCGGCCATATAATAGGAGTGCAGATAGAGGGTAATATGCTGGCGCTCACGGCTGCCTTTGATCGCATCCACAGATGCCACCTCATCGATATTGGCGGTCGTGTAGTACTTCTGCACGTAGAAACCACGTTCAGGGTTTGCTATTTGTTCCTCTGTCTCGGTGAAGTATATCGTACCTTCAGGATCCACCGGTGGAGGCACAATAGTATCCGGAGGAAGCACCTTTGTGGTGTCAGATGGAGTATCTTTAGGTGTCGGGTCATTGCCTTGGCAAGCCAAAAGGGTCAACGCAAGGGCAAAAATCAGATATTTGCTTTTCATACGTATGAATTATTTTTATTACTTATCGAAAGTAACCAACAGTTTCTCGGCACGACCGATCTTCTCACCGTCCGGCGTGTTAGCTTGCGGAAGAAGACCCACGCTCTCCCAGTTTTGCTGCATATCAAAACCGATCTCAAAAGCGTCTGCCCATTTGTTCCAAGGGATATATTGTTTGATCAGACGACCCTCGATGATTCCGTCCTCTACGAACTGGCTGGCACCGATATTACTTCCGGAAGGAAGCACTTCCCATTCCCAGCCTTCGCCGTTGAGTTCACCTGCCCAAGCAGATACGTTCGGGTTGTAGGAGATCTTAGCTCCTGCATCGTCAAAGATCGGACCTTCGAACATCAGGTCTACATTACCCATGTGCTCCGGAGCGAACTGATCCCAGTAACCACCGGTCTCATCGCTGTTATCCGCATTCATATAGATATGCACACCGTCATTCGGCGTACGGCTGGTGATCTCTGCCGGATCAAAAATCAGTACATAGTTGATGTACACATTGTCGGCATAAACCATGATTTTCTTCAGCGCCGTATAGAGCGGATCATTCGGAGCCTCAGCAATAGCTACCTTAGCCGGATCCAGTTTATCCCAATCAGCAATCGATTTATCCTTGATACTGATCGGACTTACATACTCGCCGCCGCCACCACCGCCGCCGGTTGTATCCACAGCAGTTGTGTCCGGATTAACATTGGTTCCCGAGTTAGACGGTTCATCCTTCGAATCTTTCTTACATGCAATCATTGCGATTGTAGCGAAGCACACCAGTGCAACTTTCCAATTGAATTTCATAATGTTTTGATTTTAAATGGTTAATAAATATTTTTGATTTGTGATTTAATATCCCTCATTCTGCTCGATATGGCTGACAGTCCATTCTGCATTCGGAATCGGATAGATGATATGGTTATCCATATGACTAACCGTATTCCACAGTTGGAAGCCCGGATAATGGCGATCCATATCTTTCTGATTACGATAGACATCGAACATACGGTGTCCCTCGAATGCCAACTCCATACGGCGCTCATCCATAACGATATCGCGGGCATCCGTATAGCCATGCATTTGAGTTGTGGAGAACATTCCTTCATCCGGAATACCGGCACGTTTACGAATCACATTCACCAGTTCCAGAGCCATGGAAGCATTGTCATTCCGTGCATATGCCTCAGCGGCATTCAGAATCACCTCTGCCCAACGGAGTACAACTGGCGAAGAGAGCGTAGCACTACCGTCCTGATAACCGAACTTGGTGACGAAGAATTTCGGATGCGAGTTACGAGCGATCATATTGCTCGGCATCACCCGTACGATCAGGTCTTCGCCTTTATAATCCACATGGTACTCGGTGTATTCTCCGCCTTTGTTCACGAGCGTATAGGTTGTACCGCCGGAAGTGAAGGTGTAGTTACCGCTTCCATCCTTGGTTGCCGAGAAGGTAGATACACTACGCATATCCTCGGATCCTGCATTGCCTTTAGGCACATACACGCTCTCTTTATCACTCGGTGTACCGCCTTTGTACTGCGGTTTGATGAATGCCGTATAACGCGCATCCGTCGGATAGCGCTCATAGAGGTTAAGCAACGGGAAGGACGGATATATCTCTCCCCATCCGCCGCCTTCGGCATTGTACATCGAACCGATAGAGGACTGTCCGCGGTCTTCTGTGGCTTCGTGCGCGATGCAGAAGAGGGTCTCGGACGAACTCTTCGCATTCGCAAAATAGGAAGCAAAATTATGATCCAGTTTAGCATCCAAGGCAGTAGACGTAGCCGAACCACCCATCATCTTATCCACCGTATTGATACAGTCGGTATATTTGCCCATAAAAAGGTACACGCGCGAGAGAAGACCGAGTGCTGCATCTTTCGTCGGATAACCATGATTACCACTCACACGCGGTTCATTGGTCATCAGCGAAGCGGCTTTCTTCAGATCCTCCACGATCTGTTCATACACCTCTCCTACCGAGTTACGCTTCGTCTCATCGGAGATGGAAGACGTACGCAAAGGAATACCTTTGTTGGAGGTGCCATACGAGTACGGCAGAGCGAATAAGGTCACCAGATTATGATGGATCAAAGCACGCACGAAATAGGCTTCGCCTATGATCTGGCGGTCCTCTGCTTTCGACTCATCCAAACCCTCGATCACCGTGTTCGCCATATAGATGATCTTATACGCCAGCATCCATAGCGTACCTACGTTCTGCAGGTTATCCGTCATGGTGTACGTAGCAGCCTGGAACAAGGGGTCAGTACTCTTACCCGACACACAGGTGTTATCGGCCGGGAACTCCGCCAGCTGGAAATAATGGCGGCAATAGGTGTTACCGCTCGGCCATCCCAGATACTCCACCTCATCTTTCATCAGTGCGTAACAACCGTCCATCACAGCCGAACTGGCCTCTTTCATAATCACCTCACTACTCTGCTCATCCGACGGATAATAATCCAAATCGCAACTCGCCAAACCGAGCACTAATCCGAGTGCCACGGTTACATATAATAGTTTCGTTTTCATAATTCAAATTTTAAATCTTAAATTTTAAATTATCAAATCGTTCGTTAGAACGAGATCTCCACTCCACCCTGGAACGTACGTCCGACAGGATAATTGGAGTTATACAAACCTGCGAGCGTGTTCTCACCGGACACCAGGTTGATTTCCGGGTCCATACCGGAGAACTTCGTAGCAGTTGCGAGGTTATCTGCCGTGAAATAGATACGGCATTTGGTCATCTTCGCCTTACTGATGAGTTTGGTCGGGAAGTCATATCCCACCGTGATATTTCTCAGACGGAAGAAAGAGCCATCCTCCAGATAACGGGAAGACACATCATTGGAGTGGGAGTTATTCGGCAGTTCTGCTCTTGGGTGCGTTGCTTTGTCACCCGGTTTCTCCCATCGTGTCCATCCTTGCGCAGAGAGCGACATCTGGTTGATATCGATATACGCACCGTCCGCATCGGTCATCTCACGCGTAGCGTTGTAGATCTTATTGCCATAGACGAAGTTGGTATTGATATGGATGAAGATGCCGTTCCAACTGAGTTGGGTATTCAAACCTCCGGAGAAGAGCGGACTCGCGGTACCTACGACGCGTGCATGGGTAGCATTGTAGTCATTGGTGGTCGTCTTGTTACCTGCGGCATCCAGGATATAATTACCGTCCTCATCCACCATGTACCATAACGGGTCACCGTTATTGGGATCCACACCAGCCCACTCTTTCATGTACCAGGAGTAGATGTCCTGACCTTCCTTGACTTGCTGGCTATAGGTGACAGCTGTTTGCAGGAACGGCAGATGATCCGGAGTCTTGGTCACGCGGTTCTGGTTGAATCCGATATTGAATCCGATATCCCAGCGCCATTTATTCATATCGATCACGTTCGCATCGATACGGAACTCTATACCGCGGTTCCGAACCGATCCTGCGTTCTTCGTTACCTTGAAGAATCCCGTCGAAGGAGCAACCGGTACATCCAGCAGCAAGTCCTTGTTATCCGTCTGATAGAGGTCGATAGACATGTCGATTCGCTTGATGAACGTCAGGTCGATACCGATAGAAGCCATATAGGCGGTCTCCCAACGCAAGTCCGGACTCGCCAGACGACTGGAAGTAGCCGACACATTATTCTGATATAGACTCGACAGGTTATAGGTTGCCAAGTACTGATACGGCGGGATATTGTTATTACCCGTTACACCGTACGAAGCACGCAGTTTGAAGAAGCTGACTACTTTCTGATTCTGCATAAACTGCTCGTTGCTGATGAGCCAACTGGCTGCTGCAGAGGGGAAATGACCTACGCGATGCTTGGGCGAAAAGATCGAACTGGCCTCAGCACGATAGGTTCCGGTGATGAAATACCGTTTGCCGTAGTCATAGCTGGCTTGTACGAAAGTTGACCAGGAGGCACCTGGGATATGATAACCGCCTACCGAATACGGAGCCGAAGCGTTCAACGCATCGATACCGCTGGGCAGACCCGTTCCGGCTGCAGAGGTGTATTCCGATTTCCATACGCCGTACTCAAAACCGGCCATAGCATTGAAGCTGTGTGCGCCCCATTGGTTTCCGCCCTTGAGGATATTGGTCGTACCGAAATCCTTACTCAAACCCGTACTCTCACCCTTATATCCTTTCTTATAGGTATCGTGATACGTGCGACGGTCTGTATATTCTTTCGACTTCGAATAACCCGTACTGAAGGTGTTCGTGGTCGTGAAATGCAACCATTCGGTGAAATGGAGGTTCAGTTGCAGTACGCCTGCGAAATCGAAGTTATTCGACTTGGCGTAGTTATACTCCGCCGACTGCAACGAGTTCCACTGCATATGGCTGTACCACGGTTCTCCGTTATCCGGACGAACCGGATGTTCCGGATCGATATAGATATATTCCTTGGTCGGCTTGCCGTTCTCGTCCATCACGTACGGGCAATCCCACGGCATCTTATAGAACGCGTCATCCAGCATCATCCAGGATGGTGCATAATCGACGGACGACTTGGTGAAGTCCACCTTCACATTCATATCGAGCCATTTGGCGATGTCGGCTTTGATAGACGCATGTCCGCTCACTTTCTGCATACCGGTACCCTTCAGTGTTCCTTCCTCTCCGTAGTAATCAAGCGATGCGTAATAACCCACATGCTCCGAACCGCCTTTGACGGCTACGTTGTAGTTCTGGATGATACCGGTATGGAAGAACTCTTTTTTCCAATCCCAGTCCTGATCCAACAGCGTTTTCGGACGTTCGTCACTGAACAATGCCGGATCATACAAGGTCTTCTGATAGTTATACAGTTCCTCCGAGTTCATCATCTTAAATCGACCGAACAGAGCCTGTTTGCCACCGACCGTACCTTTGAGGTCCACACTGACCTTATTACCTTTCTTACCGGACTTGGTGGTTACGACGATGACACCACCTGCCGCAGATGCTCCGTAGATACCGGTCGAACCCGCATCTTTCAATACGGAGATAGACTCTACGTCATTGGGGTTGAAGGTTCCACCCATCACGCCGTCGACTACATACACCGGCGCAGCCGAAGCGGTGATAGATCCCGTACCGCGGATACGGATCTGCGCCGCATCACCCGGTTGACCGCCTGCATTGGTGACTTGCACACCTGCCACCTTACCTTGCAGCATGTTTCCTACATCCGGCGTCGTGACATCCGTCAGTTTCTCGGCATCCACCGTCACAACGGCAGAACTCAGTTCGGCTTTCTTCACGGCCGAATAACCGAGCGACACCACTTCCTGCAACTGCTGGGCATCGGTCTCCATAATAATCTGCATGTTCTCCACCGCGCGGATCTCGATGGTCTTGTACCCCATGTACGACAACTGCAAGGTTGCCTTGTCGGGTACCGTCATCTCAAAATTACCGTCAAAATCGGTAATCGTTCCCATCGTCGTTCCTTTCACGAGGATACTGACACCGATCATCGGTTCCGAATTGTCGGCATCATAAACTGTACCTTTCACGCTGATGTCGGCATAGATCGCCATGCTCATCACCAGACTCAAAAAGATAGTTTGAATTCTTCTCATGGTTTATTGATTTTTGGTTAGTTTGATCAAGTAATTACGGGTGAACTTTGCTTCAATACGCGGTTCGCTACCCTTCACGATGAACGTCCGCGGTTCGTCTGCCGTGTACTCCTCTGCCGTATATTCGGCCTCGGGATCCAAACCGCGCAACTCCAACGTCCCTTCATAGTCCGCATCGTCCGTATAGAAGGCATAATAGAGCGCATCGTTCTGACGAATGACGTGTGCCTCAGGATAATCAAAGCCCCAGGTATAGAGGTTCAGGTACACACCGCGCGACAGGTTGTTCTCCTTATATATCTTCATCCATTTGCGAATCAAGGCCTCGCGTTCCGGCGTCAGCACGAACGGTCCGTCTTTCACATCCGGGTTGTCTTTAGGCCAGGTGAATTTCGTACCGATCACCGACCCCGTACCGATCTGGCTGGCAAAGTCATCGCCGTGATCCGTCAACTCCACATGGTCTCCGTAGTACGCCAGCACCGGTGACATCGCCGCATAGGCCTTACGTTTCATACGCACCTGACGGGACGACTCCGGATCGGAAGCCACCGCCTGGTTGATATGCGGAATCAGGAAATAGTTCACCGCGCAACCGCAAGGACAAACCTGCACTACCGCATCGGGCTTGTACTGCCGTGCCTGCGCATAGACCTTACCGAAATAAGTCGGCATCTGCTCCGGTGCCTCATACGGACTTGCCACATCCGCCGTCTCTCCATAGTCCGGCAGACAGCAATTGAGGTGCTGACCGTCGATCTTCAGGCCGTCGAAATTCCATCGCTCGAGGAACATCTTCAGCAGATCACTCGTATAGGCATCGGTGGCTTTGCTCACCGGCGATAAGTACCAACTGTCCCACCAGGTGATGAACTCCGGTGCCTCTTCTTCGGTACGGAGCAGCATCTCCGGGTGTTCTTTCAAGATCTTCGTACCCGGATCGGCGGCTAACGGTGCCCACCATAGTTTGGCTTTCATACCGCGTTTATGGATCTCATCGGTCATGCGACGCATATCCTTGTCGCCTCCCGGGAAGCGGCTGTTGGTGTTCCAGTCGCCTTCGGCAATCTGGTAACCGTCATCTACGTCCACCCAACGGAATCCGAGTTCCGCCACCTTATCCAGCGTACCAACCACCTCATTGATCGTAAACGTCCGCTCGTAACCCCATGCGCACCATACGGGTTCGAACGCTTCGGGTTCAGCCGGTTGCATCTGTACGCCCAGATGAGCCTGCATATAATCCGAGAAGATACGGAGCGTATTGAAATAGTCACCTTGATGCGCAAAACGGAAGGCCTTGAAGCAATAGAGCGTATCGCCGGTCTGCAGCGTCTTCGGTTTGGGTAAGTCATAATGCAGCGCCATCGTGACCTTCTTGTCATAGCGTTTCCACTCTACCGGCATGGAGATCATGCGTAATACCGGTTCCATCAGACCGATCGCTACACCGCCGTCCCGTTGCCACATGTCCACCACCGGGATGCCGCCTCCGTAGTCGGTGTTGTTCATACCGAGGTAGTTACGCTGGAAGAACCCTTCCGTTACCGGCAGCACCCAATCCTTACGAAGGACGGTACTACTCGGTTGCAGCGACCATACGACCGTATCTTGGGGCATCACCTGCGTGCGGCACAGCTCGTACGCTTTGACCGTCACCGGAGCACCTTCGTTCACGAAGAAGGTCTCGATCACTTCCAGACCGTCTACTCCTTCCACCGGAGTGATGGTCTGATGCTTGGTCACGCGCATGCCGTTCTCGCTGAACGGGAACGACTGCATGTCCGCTTCCGCACAGATCAACCGCTCCGTGTCCATCTTCGGTGCGCAGGCATTGAGACAAAAGACCGCTGCGCTCAAAGATAAAAGATAAAAGACCTTTTTCATTGCTTTCGACTTTTTTCTTTCGACTATTAACGGTATTCTGTAAGAATACGTTCTGCATTATCGTGGTAGATCTTCTTCAGCACCTCGTCCGGCAGGTTAAAGCCGCTCAGCGACCAGTGGTACTCACTCTCCGGCATATAGAAATGCTCGTCATTAGTCTCCAGCACACGGAAGATCATCTGATACATCTCGGCGTCCATTCCGTTATCCGTACCAAACAGCACGCGATCCTGATACTTGATCAGGAACTCTCTCGTAGCCCGAGGTGTGTGCGCACTCTCCGCTACGCGTGCCGAGATATCGATATAGAGGTTCGGATACTTATCCAGCAGCGCACCCAGACGCGGCAGGTCGTGGTTCATATTCAGGTAATGGCACGCGATGAAGATCGTCTGCGGGTTCTCGCGAACGGCGTTCTCGAAGGTCGTCATCAGCTTGTCATAACCGTAGCAGTTGGTCGTATCGACGTGCCAGTTAACGGCATTCACCAATCCGTCATTCGTCTCATCCATAGGCAGATACATCCAGTACGGTTCGGCGATATGAATACTGATTGGCATCTTCAGTTCGGCGCATTTCTCGATCAGCGGCTTGATACGCGGGTCGTCGATATGAATATCCTTGCCATCCGTCGGACGAGCGTAGGTATCACCTTCTCCTTTGTCTCCTAACTCACCTACTCCGACGGCACCCAGTTCGTTATGATACCGCGCCAATAAGTCACACGCTTTCGCAATTCCTTCCGGAGACATATCCGTATAATCGAAGCAGCACCAGAAGCGGAAATGGTCCCTGTACGGCGCGTACAACTCTACCACCTCCTCAAACGGACGACCGATCCACGAGCAATGCATGATAGCCGTGTTCAGCACACCTACCTCATCCATCGTCTGGCACCACGCAGCGATCTGCTCCGCGTTCTCTACATAGTCATGCGAGTGCATATCGATGATATCGAATTTCGCACGCTCTACATGGGTGACAGGAATATTATTCACTACCTTCGGCGCAAAGTCCTTCAACAAGATCGTCTTAGCCGGCGACTCCTCCGTCGTCTGCGCAGCACAGGAAACCAGTAGCCATGCTACCGAAACAAAGAAAATGTGAAACGTACAATTTTTCATGGTGTATATCTGACAATTTTGCGTGCAAAATTACTATTTTTTTCGGATATATAAACAATATAAATATATGCTCTATAGCATATTTTTTGGACGTTTTTACGTAAGGTTCTATGATTCAACTATTTACGCGAATCATTTGACCTTTCGCAACGTTTCGAAAAATTGAAACGAAACTTTTTATTTGCTTGTTTCGAAAATATTTCGTACCTTTGCACCCGAAATGGCTAAATGGTCAAATAAATGGTACATCGTAAATGACTAAATGGTAAATGGTTTTATGAAATCATCTGCAAAAGAACGTAGAGCGCTCATATTGAGCCTGTTGGAGCAACAAGAAGAAGTGTTTGTTACGGATCTGAGTCGTCAGACGGGTATTTCGGAAGTAACCATTCGAAAGGATCTGACGATTCTGCAAAACCGCCACTTACTCCTCCGCACACGAGGTGGTGCCATGCGCAAACCGGTGGAAAACACCAGCGAAGAAACCGGTATTGACCGGAAACGGATGTTTAACTTCAAGGAGAAAGAACGCATCGGTGAAGAAGCCGCAAAACTCATCAAAGACGGGGATTTTATTATGCTCGACTCCGGCACTACTACACTCGAAGTAGCGCGGCATCTGGATAAATTCAAACATCTCCGCATCTTGACGAATGCCATGAATATCGCTACCGAACTGATGAACTACAAGCGGTTCGATGTGGTGTTCTTAGGAGGAAACGTCCGTCCGTCCAGCCTCTCTACCGTAGGACCGTTGGCGCTGTCTATCCTTCGTAATTTCCAAGGATACAAGCTCTTCTTAGGCGTAGACTCGTTCTCGATGGAAGAAGGCGTCTCCACTCCGAGTCTGGAAGAAGCACTGCTCAACCAGATCATGGTGCAGCAGGCAGAAAAGGTCATCGCCGTCTTCGACTCTTCGAAGTTTAACAAACGCAGTTATGTTCATGTGGCGAATATCAACGAACTGGATTGTATCATTACCGACCGCGCTATCCCTATCGGCATGACCGCGAAACTCAAATCTGCAGGCGTAGAAGTCCGCACGGTATAAAAAGAAACGACCCGCATTCGCGAGTCGTTTCCTTTACGATTTAACGGTTTAACCGTTTAACGATTTAACGAACAATAGCACCCTGTGCATTGTACTTCACACCGTTCTTGATGATGATCATCTGACCGTTCTCAATCATCTTCACGGTCTTAACAGCCGCATTGGTGTTCTCGATAGCGGTAGCCGTCGGGAAGGTGATGGTCAAAGTGTTGGTAGCATATGTCCATGTGAAGGTATAATCACCTGCCACATCAGCAGCCAATGTCAGGTTACCGCTTCCAGCTACCACAACTGCTGCGCTGCTCTCACGGGTGAATGCAACACCATTAGAGGTCCAGTTGCCCGAACCACCGATACGCATTCCAAACTCATAGTTGCCTGCTGCGAGGTTCAGCGTCAGAGATGCGGTAGCGTCACCTTCCGCCACATCGAAGTTCTGGGTGTCAGCCCAATTACCGAGGAAGTTGCCGTGCATAGCGATAGTCGGAACAACTACAGCATCACCGGTCTTGGTAGCAACTGCACCAACGTAATCGTTGTCATTCGGGTTATAGTAGATATCGATCGTATAGATGCCTGCTTCCGTAATGTTCAGAATGTAGTTGTCATTCGGATAAGCATTGGCACCATTATTCCAGTCATGATCTTTGACAACCTTGAAAGCAATCTGACCCATCGGAAGTGTCAGCCCCGTCTTCTCCCACTTGTAAGTATTGTCCTCTTGGAGAACCATGTCGTTAGCCGTATTGGTCGGATCCCAAGAAGTACCGAAGACGTCTGTGTTGTCACCGGCAACGGTGTACGTATGAGCAGGAGCGGGAGCCGGTACCCAACGCGGGTCACCGATCGGCTGACCGTCATTCATCGTCAAAGCCGGAGAACCTTCACCGAGGGTGAAGTTACCCTCAGCGGCATTTACAAAGAGCGGATCCACTTGTTGACAGTTTGTTTTGGTAACAGAAGAGTGGATACCGGTACCTGAATCCTTGAGATAATTATACGTAATACAGTTGGTTGCACTCGCTACATCACGGATAGCGCGTACGTTATCTTGAGCTGCCGGCAACATAAAGATCGAGTTAGAAACAACAGCACCAGGAGTAGAGTTTTTACCAATAGCAGCATAGTCGGTGTTCATTGGCAATACGTTGTAGAACGTACAGTGATCAACGAGCAGCGAGCCTGCAGTAGCACGGCTGTCGATAACGCCAGCCCAGAAACCGGAAGCGTCGGTAGCGATGTTCGCGAACGTAGAGTTCGTAATGCTCAGTGCGATAGAACCGGTGTTCTCGATGAACACAACGCTCTTCATACAATTGTGGAAGTAGCAGTTGTTAATCGTAACCGAAGCAAGTCTTCTGCTGGAAGTAGCCTCGATCATAGCTTTGTTCTTGTTCCAGCCGTAGAACTCACAACCTGTGAGCACGACGCGTTTGTTGTCGGTGTCATCAGCAGCTACGATTACATACTCATAGTCACCAATGGTGCTGCAATCAAACTTAACGTTGACGAACTCAGCTTTTGCGCCTTCTTTCAAACGAACAGGGCAAACTGTTTGAATAATAACTTCTGCTCCTTCTGCTGCTTTCACAGTCAAATCCTTACCCGTGAAGGCAAGATAGTTGCCCGACTCAGCATAAGTACCGGCAGCCATCACAATCTCATCTCCGGACGCTGCACTATTGAGCGCCGCTTGGAGAGAATTTGCAGTGGTGTTGTCAATGTTAATGACTGCTGCGTTCAATGCCAATACGGCAAACATCGCAGCACAGAAAGAAAATAGTTTCTTCATACTCATTAGATTTTAAGTTAATAAATATTGTTAATTGATTGTGTGTTTTTGCAAATCGCTTGCAAAGATACTACAAATATTTGATATATGCAAACAAATTACGCAAATTTATACGTTATTGGGCAATTTTCTGCCCAATAACGTTATAAATCTGACCGTTTTTGAGGATAAACAGCTGTCCGTTGCGGATGAATTTCTCACCCTCACGTACGTTCATCGACTGTACATTCTCAACTCCGCTCGCATTCGTATGCGGTTTGGTACGTTTCACGTTGATCGTGTTGAAGACCTCCTTGTTGCCGTCCGCATCCGTCTTGTAGGTCACTACCTCGATACCGTTCTCCGTTACGTTGAAGCGGCTGTAACTCGGACTACCCGGTTGACCGAAACGAGAGGTGAACAGGCTCCACAGGTCCTTCACATTATGGTGCTTGTAGTCGAACAGGATCGACAGGTCTTCGGTATACTCGTCCTCCATCTTCTGCTGGCTGTACGGATAGTAACGCTTGCGTCCGCAGGTAGCGCCGATGAAGTACAGCGTACCGTCGTCAGTCGTGAATGTACCGCCGCTCTTACCGGTCATGTTCGTGTTGGTGTTCACCGCTACGGTCTCTACACCGCTTACGGCGTCAGCAATCAACGTACGGGTGTCGGGATTAACCGGACCCATGACCTCGTAGCAGTGGTCGTGGCCCTGGATAGCCAGGTCGATCTCACACTCCTTGAAGATCGGCAACATCATGTTACGAATCAGCGGGCACTCGTCATCCGTATGGTGACCGGCACCGGAGAAAATATTCTTGTGCGATACCGTTACACGGTATTTCGTGTTCGGATACTTGGCAATCTGATCCAAGAACCAGTTACGAACATCCAGCGACAGATACGGCGATTGCATACCTTCCTCACTCGTTCCTTCTGCTCGCCACCAGTCCTGCAGCGAGTATACGAGGAACAGCACGTCGCCATAAACGAAGCTGTACGTGATACCCTTGAACTGCGGTTTGGTCTGTGCGGCATTTGCAAATCCCCAATCGGTATTGAAATGGTAGTCGTAGTTCAGACTCGGACTGTCATCGTGGTTACCGTCGGTCGGCACAAAAGCCATCTTATTCAATGCCGGACGCATCGAACCGTCGAACCACTGTTCCCATTGCCATTCGGAGTTGGTATCACCACCCGTATCGGCAAAGTCACCGGGGAAGAGACAGAACTTGGCATCCGGTTCATTCTTAGCAACTGCCTTTGCGCACTTATTTGCCTCTTCGATATACTCGTAGTCCTGGATATGACTATCGGACATGTAGAGGAACGAGAAATTACCTTGGTTCGCATCCTTCGTTACGAACTGCGCGATCTCACTCCAGTACTCGCCATAACCTACACGCCAGCTATAAACCGTACCCGGTTGCAGAGTCGTAGCCTGTGCCTTATGGCTCACGTAGTCGAACTTCGTGTTACGCGGCAGACCGGCAGCCGTACAGATATCGTATTTCGGACTCTCGGAAGGTTGAATAGGCGTATAGTGGAGGTTTGCATCCGTCGTCTGTGCACTCACTTCAATCACACCTTCTCCGGCGAAGTCCTCAGCTGTCGCATTCGCTTTAGCGATGATCTGCACCTTACCCTCTTTGATACCACCGTTCGTGAACCAGCAGAAACCCATATGCGTTGCCGGGTCACCGTAGATCGTAGCGATCTGGTTATACGGCATCTGCTTCGGTTGTAACTTAGCAATCTCGGCGTTCATCTTTTCGATGTTACCTGCGATCGTCGGCAGTAACTCTGCGTTATCAGGATCGAGACTGTCGATCTTGGCTGCCGTCTTCGGAACCAGGAAGCGGATATAACTCGGAACCGTAAAGTCTTCCATCTTGTATTTCGCCTCAGCGTCCACTACCTCCTGCGGATATTTTACAGGCGGTTTCTCTTTGATGATGACGGTAGCGTTGGCGGTGAAGTCACCATCCAGCGTCTTCACCTGTGCCGTCGTGGTACCCGGTTTGATACCGGTCACCTTTCCGTTCTGAACAGTTGCGATCGTAGCGTCAGCTATCGACCACTCTACGCGTTTGTTATTCGCGTTCTCCGGCATTACCTGTGCTACAAGCGTACCGGTCTTTCCTTCGATGATCTCCAACGTTTCCGGGACAATCGTTACACCGGTCACCTTCACTACTACCGCATTCGGGTCATACTCATATGCACCGATATCATATCCCGTGCCCTTCGGACGAGCCACACCGTCGATATCCTTGCTCGGAGCACTGGCTGCATCGGCTTGATTCAAGAGCTTCGTGGAGAACTCCGTCAAAGCAAAGCTGGCTTTGGTCATCGCTGTTTTCTCTACATCGGTCTTGGGAAGACCCACGAAACTCGTAGGATTCATGAAGTTCGGACCGGCTGCGTCGCTGTTGTTAGCAGCCAAACCGGTAGTGATACCACCACCTGTTCCTACATCACCCACATTCTTCGTGGCACCGCTCGAAGCATCCACATAATTGACATGCTCATAGCTCGTACTATTGCCCCAGAAAACAGTATTCGTCACGCGACCCGTCGTACGGCTACCCGCATAACGGTCACCGTAGTTATTACAGATCGTATTGTTAAAGAACGAACCCGCACCGTAGATACAACCGTTATAGGTCGAGTGGTTGTTATACATCACGCAGTTTTGTACCACACCCGCATTATTACGGATACCACCGATACTACCCTTACATCCGCGGATAATACAGTTCTCGATAAGACCCGTTCCTTCGGAGTTGTAGATAGCGCCTACACCGCTCTCTACACCCGTACATACGCAATACTCGAAGAGGCAGTTACGTACCACTGCCGGAGTGGTGGCATTACCTTGCTCAATCCAGATAGCACCGGCATTCGATCCGCTCTCGCAGTTGCGGAAATGGCAGTTCTGCACCGTCATGTTACCACGCATATAGATAGCCGCAGCACCCCACTGACTGTGCTTTGCATTCTGGAATACCAGACCGTCGATCATAATAGGATTCGTAGGCGGATTGTCGTATTTGACGAGCAACCAAGACGTCAAACCTGTACCATCCAAGATACTCTCGTACAACTCCGGATCACGTAAACCCGTCTCGGCATTGTAACCACCCATGTACGTAGCTCCGTCATGTGCGGAAATCGACTCATTGTACACTCCTTCTGCAATAAAAAGGGTGTCTCCATTACCCACACTGCTGATAGCTCCGGCGATAGTGGTCTTAGCATGTTCCCACGACTTACCGTCTCCGTCATCACCCGTCGGAGAAACATACCGGTTACTTGCTGACGCGCACAGCACCGCTGCACTGACCGTCAAAAGAAATAAAAATCGTTTCATGTTATTAATTATTTGGTTAATAAAAATTGATTAAACAATTCTGTCTTGCCATTTTCGAGCACTTTGAAGGTCTCGAGTAGGATCTGCTCTTTCTTCACCGTCACCCGTGTATAACTCGGTGCTCCGGGTTGAGCCAGGTGTTGAAACAAGTCATAGTAATTCTCCAACTCATGCACCGCCTTACTCTCCTCCATCTCTTCGCGGGTGAAAGGCTTATACCGTTTGGCTCCGCAGGTCGCTCCGATGAAATACAGCGTGCTGTCCACCGGCCCGATCACCTCGTAACAATGGTCATGCCCTTGCAGTACCAGATCCATCTTGCATGCTTTCATCACCGGCAACATCGTCTTTCGCAACAGCGGCGACTCCTTGTCATGCTGATGTTCCGAACCCGAGAACAGGTTCTTATGTACCAGTCCTACGCGCCACGTCACCTCCGGATGCGCTACCGCTTGCCTTACCATCCACGGACCCAGGTTCTGCTCCAGATACTCCGACCTTCTGCTTGCCAAGTCATACCGTCCGCGCCAGAAATCCTGCATCGAGAACGCGATCAGCTGCATATCGCCATACACGAAACTGTAGTTGATGCCGGCGAACTGCGGTCTCACCTCCGTCTCGGTATTGAACGTCGTGTCCGTATTGAAATGATAACTGTAATTCAGCAGCGGCGAGTCATCATGGTTACCGTCTGTCGGCACCAACGGCATGATCCGCAACACCGGCGTCATCACTTGCTCGAACCACTGTTCCCATTCCCATTCACTGTTGTTATCCGTACCCGTGTCCACGAAATCACCCGGGAAGACACAGAACCGTGCGTCCTTCTCATTACGCGCAACCGCGTTCGCACACAGGCGCGCCGCGTCCACGTACTCCTTATTTTGTATATGACTGTCCGTCATGTAGATGAATGTAAACTCACCTTGCTCCTCATCCGCCGTACGGAAATGGCCTACTTCACTCCAGTGTCCCTCATACCCCACACGCCAACTGTAGTCCGTACCCGGTTGCAGGTTTTCCACCACCGCCTTATGACTCTCGTACCGGAAGGCGGTGCGTTTGTCCATCTTAGCGGCCTTCAAGATACCCGAACTCGATATCGCATAATGCAGCGGTTCGGTCGTCGTAGCCGTCGCCGGAATAGTGACCCATTGTCCATCGTCCATTGTCCATTGTCCATTGTCCATTATCTGTACTACTCCGTCTTTCACCCCTTCGTTGGTGAACCAGCAGAATCCCATCCGGGTCTTCGGGTCACCGTTGATAGTCGCCACCGCACAGTACGGTGTCTCCTTCGGTTGCAGCACCGCCGTCTCGTCCGTCAGGTGCGCCACAAAACTCGGTACACTGTACTCCGGTTGCTTATACAGCGTATAGTCTTTGTACGGGTCCACCCGTTTCACGCCTTGCGGCATTGTCGCGATACGATGGGTCGGTTTGCCGATCCTATAGTCGGCTACCAGCATCATCGCCTCCTCTTCGAGCGTCTGAGGTACACCTGCAAAAGCCGTCGGATCGACAAAATGCGGACCGTCTACTGCTTCGTTATCGGTATTCAACCAAGGTTTCCGAAAGAAATGTTCCTCAAAGCCCTCATCCGCACGACTCATATCCGAATCGCTCTCATCGGAGATATAGTTAGCCGGATCGACAAATCCGTACTCATTCCTGTTCCCCCATAACGTGCAACCCGTCACCGTGCTCTCGCTGTGGATACCGCCGTATCGCTTGCCGTAGCAGTTAGCTACCACGCACTCGCGTATCGCTCCGTCGAAATTGGCTACACCGCCTGCATCCGGCCAGTACGCACCGGTCGCCTCACAGTTATGCACGATGCAGTCCACCATCCGCGCACCCTTCGCACTCGCTTCCGGCAGGTCACCCTTAATCAGTACGCCACCGCATTGCTGTCCGCTGCATCCGCGGATCACACAATGCCGCATCATCACCTTGCCGCGCAACCAAGCTGCACCGCCGCGTTCATCATGCCGGGCATTCTGCAGAATCAGGTTCTCCACCCGTGTCGAGCGTTGACAGTCGTTCTCGCAGGTGATCAGACGCATATGCAGATCCGTGCCGTCCAGGATCACCGTTCCTTCACCGATCACCGTCACGCCGTCTTTCAACGTCATCGCTTCATGGTACGTGCCTTCTTCGATCAGCAAGGTATCGCCTGCCTGACAGAAGTCCATGCCTAACTGAATCGTCCGCACCGCATGCTCCCTACTCTCCGCATCGTATCCTTCGTACCCCTCCAAACTCACATACCGCACCGTTGCCGTGGCATAAAGTGCCACAACTACCAGTGTAATCAATATGCCTGTCCGACGATACATTATGGTCTGTTGTCTTTTAGCGAAGCGGTCTTTGTTCTTTCAGCGTAGCGGTCTATATCAGCTCCACCCAAATCGCTCTCTACCGATACGCTCTACGTCCTCTCTATTTGTGAACGCCGTCGTACCACCGGCTGCCGTCGTGTTCACTGCTCCGGTCATGTTACCGTACTCCTGACACCGTGCCAGATCATCGCCTGCCGCCAGACGGGTGATAAAGCCGCTGTTGAAACTATCGCCCGCACCGATACAATCGACTACGTTCTTATTGAGCAACGCCGCCTGCATCCGGTCGGGTTGACCCTTGCGCATCAGGAGTGAGCCTTTGCTGCCGCACTTGATAACCGCCGCATTCGCATACGGACGGATCTTCTCGATTGCTTCTTCGAGGGTCTCGCTATGCGTCAGATACTTGAGTTCCGTCTCATTCGGCATGAACACCGTCAGCATCGGCAGCACCGCCTTATAGTCCAGGTCCCATGCCTCCACCGGATCCCACTGCGTGTCCAGCGAAGTCGTCACACCGTTCGCCTTACATAGCTCCAGAATCTTCATCAGGTCGCGTTTCACGCCGCTCTGCATGAAGATAGACGATATATGAATATGCTTGGCCTCCTTGAACACTTCGGGATTGATATCGTCCAACGACATGAAATCCATCGCACCCTGGTACGTCAGGTTAGCGCGATCCTCGTCGTAACTCATGCAGATCGTCGCACCCGTCGCATACTTGTCCTGACGGATCAGGTACCGGGTATCTACGCCCTTCGCCTTCAGACTCGTCTCCACCAGGTCACCGAAACTGTCGTTACCGATCATGCCGCAGAAAGCCATTTTCGCACCCAGCGCCGCAGCGTTAGCCGCGAAGATAGCCGTCGAAGACCCTAAGGTCAAGGTCATCTGCTTCGCAAACTTCTCCTTGCCGATCTCCGGTTCACTCTCGATCTGATTCAGTATCAGATCCACATTCAACTCGCCTAACGCGATAATATCAAAGTTTTTCATGGTTTAAAGAAATTGGCTCGTGACCACGTGATCTCGTGACCACGTGATCTCGAAAAAAAATCAAAAATACTTTCCAAATAACTCATTCATCTTGCTGTACCAGTTACGTGGATAACTATGCCCCATCTCCGGTTCAAGGATATACTCCTTCTTTTCCGCCGGAGTAGCCAGGTTGTTAAACGGCACTAAGTTCAAACGCGCCGGACATACATCGTCCGCCAGACCACTCGATCCCAGTACCGGGCACGAGATACGCGGCGTCAGGTGCTTGATGTCGAAATACGGCAGATACCTCAGACTCTGCTCAACCGGTACACCGTCCACCCAGTAGTGGTCACTGATCTCCCAATATGCCAGACTCTCGATATCTTTTGCATCCGCAAAATCACCCATGAACGCGACATTCGCAGCAATGGCCGTGAACGGATAGTCACTCAGCGCTGCCGCCACATAGGTCAGTGCACCACCTTGACTCGAACCCTCCGCAAACAACTTCGTCATGTCGCTCGCCTCACGCGTGGCCATAAACCGAATCGCCTGCACCACGTCCATGTACGCACCGCGGTAGTAGTAATTATCCTTCTCGCCTAAGTTGTACCGGAACCAATCGCCGTAGATATTCACCGTCGCCTCGTCCACACCTAAATTCGTTCCTGCCGGACGGTTATTCAGGTATTGTCCACGGTGCGACAGGTAGAACTCCGCTTTCGTGCTGCCGTACGGACAGTCCACGGGACCCGTATAACCCTGGGTGTCATAACCGTAGAAATGCAGGATCACCGGATGCTTCTGACCATCCTGCGGCTCGCAGTAGTACCCGCGGATCTTCACCGGTTCACCGCTCAGGCCGTCCGGTACAGACATCATCTCCACCAGATAGACCTTGCATTGTGCCGTACTCCGTTCCTGAATCTCCTTCAACTGCGCGTTCATGTCTATCGCAGCCAACTGGTCCTTCGCAGCCTGCCAGAACTGATCAAAATCCGCCGGTTTGTCATTCACCGAAGTGATCTCAAACGGGTCGATTGCAAAATTGAAACCACGTACATGCGCTGTATCCACATAGCACTCCGCATGATAGATACCCGGCTCCAGCTTCGTGGTCGTCGTCACCACCACATCCTTCTGACTCTTGGTTCCTATCACCACGCTGTCCGTGATCGTCACCACCTCCGCTTTCTTGTCGGTCGTGATCACCACCTTCGTGCCTAACTGCACCGCATTCGGGTTGCCGTTCGTGATCTGGATCGTGATCTGCGGTTTACCGCTCCATACCCAGTTATCCGTCACCGGCACCGACGACTCAATCAGCGACATATCCGTCGGTCCGATAACCACCGCCGTGTCCTTCTGCTCCGGCTTCGGCTCGTCCTTACTCGTCGACTTCTTCTCGCATCCGCATGCCCCAAACAGTATTGTGCAGAGCAGAAGTATGTATAAATAATTGCCTTTCATATTGTAATTCCGTCTTTTGTCTTTGAGCGAAGCGGTCTTTTCTCTTTGAGGCGAAGCCGGTCTACTTGAGATAGTCATTCAAGTTCACAATATTAAAGGCGTTATAATACTTATCCATATTATGCTCGATACGCATCAGCACAACCTCCTCAGCCTGAATACCCAGACGCTCGAGGTTCTCATACAGCGTCTGACGAGCCACCAGAGCCTCCGGTTTCTGCCAGATATAACGGCAACCGGTCTTCACCAACCACAACTGACGATCCGGCGTGCAGTCCTTCAGATCCTTGCCTACTTCCTCGCCGTGCAACCATTTCTTCCAGCGGTTGGATTCATATACGCATTGCCACAGCACCTGGGTCATGTTGCTCAACTGCGCCACCTTACCCTCAGCGTACTGTTTCTTCTCTTCCTCTTCGAGCTCAGCCAGCGCGTCGTACTCGTTCATCGTGAACTCCGGTCCTACGTTAGCTGCACCCATACCTGCCTTCGGATAGTCCTCCGGGTTCTCCACATCGTCGCTATAGTGACCCTTGATGTAACTGCCGTACGGACGAACCTTAGCCGTCAGGTTACGTGCCACCTCCGGATCAAAGAAAGTAGTGTGCAGGTCCGTACCCACCTTACCTACGATGAAGCAAGGCCATACATCGTCCAGACCAACCTCATGCAAACCGGCTTTCAGACCCTCGAGGAAGGTGTCGAACGTCTTCTCGTCTGCCAGACCGCCGTGCACCTCTTCGGTACCTACCTCATAACTGATCGGAGCAATATTATGCGCCTTGCGGAAATCCTCGGCGTGCTTGATCAACTCAACCGTACGTTTAACGACTACATGGATATCGATGATCTCACCCTTCGGCAGGAAGATATCTACGGTCGGATCCACGTGAATCAGGTCATAACCTGCCAGAATAGCAGCCTCGTAACTCTTCTTCACACCGTTCATCGCACGCTCGGTGTCCCAACGCTCGATACTCTGTTTGTCCTTCAACCACGGACCACCGTGATCGATCGCCACTACGTACGGACCCGTATAATGCACAGCCGCAGCCTCACGAGCCAGAATCTTCGTGAACGCCTCTTGCGTCATACCCGTGTAACCGCCGTCGCAGTCCACCTGATTCAGCGTCGTCGCGAAATAAATAGGCGAGTTGTTACGTTTCGCCGCGCGGAACGATGCCTTGATTACTGACAAGGAGTTCGGACAAGCCGCAAACAATGTCATCGGAACTCCGGTTGCTTTCTTTCTCTCCTCCATTACTTGGAGTATATGCTCTGTCTTTTTCATATTATTATTGTTTAGTAAAAAGTCAAAAGTCGAAAGACCGTCCCTGCGGGACTCAAAGCCGCTTTTATCTTTGAGCGTAGCGGTCTTTTATCTTTAAGCGAAGCGGTCTATTTATTCATAGATGGTCACACCCTCAACCACACGGTGAATATTTCCACTCACGCTCGGTGCATCGGGATTGAGACCGTGTGCCAACGATGCATAGTAGCCTAACAGCTGTCCAACCAGCACGTAAGCCACGATGCCGTAGAAGTCATTCTCCTTCGGGCCGTACGGCATACGAACGACGAGGTCGGCCTTCACGCCCGGCAGTTCCGGTGCCTTGCCGGCAATCACGATGATCTGTGCCACCGGTGTGTTATTCGCATCTACCTGTTTCACGAGGTCCCGCTCATAGCGCTGTACATCCTCTTGCTCGGTCATCAGGTACACCACGATCGACTTGCTATTCACCACAGCCTTCGGTCCATGACGGAAACCCAAGAACGAATCAAACTTACATACCACAGCTCCGTCGGTCAACTCTTGCAGTTTCAGATGGCACTCTTCTGCAATACCCTTCAGCGCGCCCGAACCTAAGAACACGCCGCGCTCGAACGGACGGCTCGCGATCTCCTTCAGTTTCTCTTCGTACTCAGCCATCACCGCCTCCGCGTTCTTCGCCGTTTTCTCGATCATGTCCACATCCTTATCCAGCGTGTCGATATGACCGAGCATCAGGCAGGTCAGCAGCATCGTCGAGAAGCTACTCGTCATCGCCAACGACTTATCATCCGTCTCTTCCGGCAACAGCAGAAGAAGAATATTGCTTTCTTCTTTCGACTTTTTTCTTTCGACTGCTTGCTGTGCCAACTTTCCGTTCTTGTTGCAGGTGATATACACGTGAGCCACATTTTTGCAGAGCTTGTTCGCCAGATTCACTGCACCCACACTCTCCGGGCTGTTACCCGAACGCGCAAAACTGACTAACAACAGTGGTTTGTCAGGTTTGAGCAGGTACTTGGCGTGCGTAATAATATCCGTCGTGGCTACCGAACGGACATTATGCCACATGCCGCGCATAACCGGTTGCAGCGCATCGCCGATGAACGCCGACGTGCCGGCACCGGTCAATACAATATCCGTGTCGGGGGTCAGATACTTGTGCATGAACGCACTCACCTCAGCTTTCGCTGCCAGTAACTTCTCCAGCTCCTTCCGCCACATCGCCGGCTGCTGATGAATCTCATTAAAAGTAAAACCTGTGTTTTCCATAAATATGTGTGTTTTGAATGATAACTTAATGGGGTCCCCGATGTAAACCAAGCCAGAGGCTGTTTGCGATCTTATTGCCGAACGCGATGCAAAATTACTGCTTTTATTCCTTATATTCATACGCGCGTATTATGTTTTTTAGCATATTTTCGAAACAAAAAAATGCAACACGCATAATTTCAGCGTGTTGCACGTTTCGTTTCTTGTTTCGAAACCTTTCGAATTAGAAATGATTTCTCATTTCATCAAAAATATCCGCTGCTTGTTTGCTATTCAAACCTACTCGTTCCGCTAATAGAATCACATCTGCGCGTTCGGGAAGCGGGTTATCGTTGACAGAAGTGGTATGGTAGTCTCCTGTAGAACCGCAAGGCAGCAGGTCGTATGCCGGAGCAAATCGCCAACCCTTATCATAGATAAAGGCAAAGTTTTTGGCATGGTCGTCGCGGTTGCCGATCAACACATTAAAACACATTAGGCGGTAGATTTTCCATAACTCTTCCATCGAGTGTGACAGGCGCGCAGAGATAGTAAAGAGGTGCAGATAATCGATACTCGGAATCTGGTAGTCGGCTTGCAACAGGCCTGACGCGCTGACGACATGTAGTTTGCGACCATCCACTCTATCAAAACGCTTGACGCCAAAATATTGGTCTTCAAATAGTTTCGTTTCCGGCATCTCAATGCCACACTGCTTGGCCAAGAGCGAATAACGGTATTCTTCGCGACCTACTGATTTTTTGTCGTTCTTAGCCCGGAATTTAATCAGCCATTCGTCCTCGCCCTGTTTCAAAAAGATCTTTGGCCGTGCACCACCGGGCGAACCGCCTCGTTGGACCAGCTCAGCGATATGTTTACCTGCATAATTGTCATCTTCAAGGATGGCAAACGACTCAGCGGCTATCTGTGCCAAATCCAAATACTCCGGCGTATGCTGAATACTCTCATCCGGACGATACTCCAATGCTCCCCGACCGTTACTGCCCACCAAACAGAGCTGCTGCAGCGGATTAAGCGACAGGCTGTTAATGCTTTGCAACGCCAAATGGCGATGCAAAATCAGTTGCCCCCAACCGTCCGGCAAACTATCGGAGAACACGCCGAAATGTCCGTCAAAAGGTTTATAAGGTGCAATCTTCAGTCCCGGCGTCAGCGGTAACTCAAAAGGCGAAATACTATATCCATCTTGCAACCACTCCGCCGTATATTCGAACGCACAGGTCTGCGGACGTTGCGGCGTAAGCGCCAAGCGTCCCACTTGACGACCGCGCATCCATACCTCTATTTGTTGCACATCAATCATGGCGAACACGTTTGGCTGGTTTGGTTTGCGCTAACATATCATCCATCGTAGCCCATGACTGCGACGCAAAGAGCGCATTGAAATCGCGCATACAATCCAACGCAAAAGCAACTTGCAGCAAGTCGGAAAAAGCAATCTTCCCTTGCTGCTCGAAACGACGGTAAGTGGATAAGGACAAACCCGCTTTTTGCGCCAATTCAGCTTGCGTCAGCCTCATAGCTGTTCGACGCTTTTTAGCGCGTTCTGCCACCGCCTGCGCTACCGATAACGGTGTCTCAAATGCATCTATCATACGATTTACGATTGAATTTCGCTGCAAAGGTACAACTTTTTTCTGATATATGCAAATTTAAATACCAAAATATGAGTAGTTAAGGCGGTTTTTTATCTTAATTACTCAAATATGAGTAGTTAGATACTGCTCCTGCATCATAACAGCCTTCACAAAACCCTGAAACTGTTTGTACGCTTCCGGATCATTCAGTTGCGCACGCCAACGATGATACAACTCCATATAGCGCGGATGATTCTTATCTCGAATAATCGGCAAAGCGTCTCTGCATGCCTGACTCCAGTCGCCGTGATTCTTTTTCTCGTTTTCCGTATAAGGATGTTCTTCAAGGTCCCGCCGTCCCTGGATATAAATCTCTTTAGGTCCCAAAGCGACCACTTCTCCGGTCAGCGGATCCTTAATAGGCTTGCGACGGGTTACCGTCATATCATTCACTCCTTGAACTTTTCGTTTACTTAATGCACCGGTGAATTCATCTAAACCGGTCGTTGCTTTGTAATGTGCCATATTCTTTCTGTTTTTTGTGTTATTAAATTTTTGCATGACCATTTTGACTTTTTTGACCATTTGGTCAATATGGTCAATTTGGTCATGCGATTTTTTTATGCACGGCGTCATATATGCGCCGTAAAAAGGTTATATATTACTTATCTATTGCTTATATGTTCCTTAATGATTGTAGGGGGTTAGTACTAGGCTACAGCAAGTAATTTCCTATAGACCCCATGCCGAACTTTATACACGATTCCTGATGTTATCCATTCTTCATTCCATCGTGTAGAGGTGCGAGGAGAGATGCCTTGGCTTTGAGCCTCAGCGACGAGTTGTTTGCTCTCAAACTCCTCCGGCAACAAACTCAGCAAGATCTGCTTCTGATCCAACGGTTTTACAGATGGAATCGAGACTTTTTCACTCCCTTTCACCAACTGATACGCCTGTGCCATATGCAATATGAGCTTATTCCCGATCATCTCTGCTGTCTGATAATCTTCATCAGTACATGATAAAGCAGCGTCCATTTTGTCCGAATAGCATTCGGACGTCTTCCATCTTAACGCAGTCAATATCATGGCGATCCTCTCAATATGCACCGCCATACGGAGGACGACGGAATGAAACTCTTCACCAAGCATGCGTATCAGCGTCGGGTACGCCGTTTGGAGATGGTTGCCGAGACGGGATTTCTGGTCTGCGGTCAATTTAAACTCACGCGGGTGCGTAAATAATAAGGACTCGTAGAGATGGTAGAGACGTTCAGCCGCGGCCTTGATCGTTTCGTCCGAGGTGTCTGACGACTGCACATACCGGCTATTGAACGCTTGATGCTCATCCACGATCAAGGTCAGCAGACGCGAGAAATAACCGTTCTCGACACTCGGTACAAGGGCGTGGTACTGGCTGAACGTACCCGTTAGTACCATCGACACTTGCGGATTCTCGATTACCGACGCTTCCTTGCATCGACTGCGGCTAATCGTCTCGTGCTCAGCTGCCTTACGGAGTGCGGTGTTGTAGTTGGCGGTGGAGGAACGCCAGATGTCGGTGATGACCGAACCTTCGGACTCGTGGATGTAGCCACGGCCATTCTGCTTGGCAAGCGTCTGGTAGAACGCAGGATACGTCGCATCACCGGGAATGATCAGCGGCATCTTCTCGTGGATGGGCTTGACCAATTCCAGCGCCAAGTTGGCAATTCCCTTGCCGCAAGCCGCAGAACCCACGATAAAGAGCTGCAAGTTCGGATAATAACGCTTCGCCGCTACACCGTACTTGACGTACAGGTTCGGCATCACACTTCCGCACGCGGTAAGCGCGCTCATTAATAACATGTCTTTCTCGGCAGGCGTGTGTGCGAGCGATAAGACGTTTTGCATCAGTTCAGGCAGGTTGTTTACATCCATGTTTTCCACGATGTGGAGGTTGACCTGCTCCTCCGAAGAATTTAGGTTCTGAATTTCATTCATAATAATTAAGTTTTTTGTTTAATAATAATGACGTGAACCAACGAAGTGTTCGCGGCATGAAGAGGAGGATACGCAACAACTATACGAACTACAGCGTAGTGAAGTCGTTGATTGCCGTTTCCGACGACAAAGATACTACAAAAAACGTCCTTTTTAAGGGACGTTGTTGTCACGTGACGTCACGTGACGCATTTTTTTGCAATTTTTTATGAAATTTGTGCTTTTTTGAAGCGTTTGCTGAGATGATTCGGCACAACGTACCACCCGAACATGAGCGTCAGCTGGTCACATAATTCGGCGATTGTATGCGAAAGGATGAATTTTTTGAAGGCGGCATCGTATCTGCACCTCTCCTTAATATAATCGCGCGTGGACGCATAATGATCCGGTTCGGGGCAAGTCTGGTACTTATCCGGGAAAAGTTCCTGTTGGATTCGTGGATTTTTATGTTGTTCGGGGAACGACTCTTCCGGCATGGTGATCTTATGTTTGACAAAATCCGTCCATTGGTTCATCCAGGATCGGAAGAGGTTGAGTTGCTCCGGCGTAAAGTCCTTCATCTCCGGTTTGAACTCGTCGTAATGGGTTTCTTTCTCGAGGATGATTTGCTTGTACTCCGCCAGCCGCACCTTAGCGTCCGGATACTGCGCCGCTTCTTGCTGTGCGGAAGTCCATAGCCATGTCCAATAGCTGTTGAGCACTTGTTCCGCGCTAAGGCCTTCGAAGACGAATAAAGGGTTATGGGTTACGGGGGATGGGTTACGGGATAGTTCTTGCGCAAAGGCATAGACTCCTGCGGGATCGGTCCAATCTATAGACAACAAGCCTTGTCGGTAGGTCTCTTGGTAGCCTGCGTTGAGGAGCCATTTCGCGAAAGGCCCTTCGTAGGGATAAAAGTCATCGATCCGGTCTCTTACTTGTTCACGCACGAGGTATTGCATATAATCGATAATCAGCCCGTACGCCAAGTCAAAGAGTCGGTCGTTACGGCATATGCGGGCAAGGATGCTCATATCGCCGCCGATTTCCATATACGCCTCGCTGAGTGCCTGTACTTCGGTTTGAAACAACCCGCCGTTGTCCGCCAGCACTTCTTTCTCGTAGCGTATAAAGAAATCTTTCCGTTCTTCGGGTGTGTCAAGCACAATACCGCGCGCCTCGCCTTCGTCGGTGACGGAAAGCAACGCTGCCAACACCGCCGCAGCCGTCATCCCGGAAAAGACATATTCCTCCCCGTCCTGCGTATACACCAACTTATGCCCCTCGTAGCGGAGGGTGTCAGAGAAAATATAATCGGCTAACAGTTTCATAGCGCAAAGGTACTGCTTTTTTTTGATATATGCAAGAGATGAAAGAAAAAAGTCGAAAGAAAAAAGCTTTTTGAAACCATTTAAGGCAATTTTGGGCTTATCTGTATTCTGTCAGTGCAACGGTCTGTGCTCTGCACTCCTATCATTTTTTTTCGAAACGTTGCGAAACAGGAAATGAAACGTTTTGTGATTTTTGTAATATAGTGAATATATGCGAGTTATGAGTTTCTATTCATCAAATATCGCTTTTTATGTTATATAACACTTTTGCGCACGCACGAACGTTCAATAATTATGATTATCTTTGCAGCGATTTTCGGGGTTTTGCCCTACCAAAAACACCTTTTTAGAAACACAAAAAACACAAAATACCATGAGAAAATTATTCCTTCTTATTTCAGTTTTAACGCTTTCGATTGCGGTAAATGCAACGACTCACGAAATCGGGTCCGGAACATCAAACATTCTTGGCACTACGGTTGCTTCTGCTGCTGATGGCGATATCATCATCCTTACCGATAATGGTCCCTATGTAAATGTTAAAGGAGTTGATTACACCAGACTGAACAAAAATCTGACCATTCAAGCAGCAGAAAACAAGACCCCTGTTATTCAGTACGAAGTACCTTTCCGCAGTACAGATGGTAAAACGGTTAAGTTCATAGGTATTACCTTCGATGGTACATCATTGACAGAATACGATTGGTATTTCCGTTTCTATGATGCGAATAATAATAACCTCGAGTTCGAAGATTGCGAGTTTAGGAACGTCAGCACATATTATGTGTTTGATGTATATACAGCTTGTAAAGCTAACTCTTTGAAACTTACAAACTGTAAATTGCATGACAACTCCAAACGTGGTATTTATAACCGAGGTACTTTAACCAGCCTTGAAATTAACGGTGGTCAAATTTATAACTTCACCGGAGCCTCCGTTCTTGAGAACACTGACGGAGCTACGCTTGGTAAAGTAAAAATCAACGGGACCGAGTTCTATGGCAATAAGAAGGACATCATTTATGGCACAGCTACTTCGCAAGCAGATTCTTGCATCATCAATAACTGCTATTTCCACGATAACGACTACAGCGCAATCTATTTCAACAAGAGTACTGTAGAAAGTCAACAGACTATTCTAGGTTTAAAAGTCACCAATTCGACCTTTGCTAACAACGATCCTTCCAAAGAATATCGTTCTGTTATAGATGTACAATCCTATAATCGTGAAGCAACAGATGCTATTGAAGTTGTTTTAGATCATTGTACATTCTACAACAATACAGCTATTAACTATGATTATTCAGCTATAAGAACAAGGATAGCAAATAGAACTACCGTTTCTAATTGTATCTTTGCTCATCCTTCAGCCATAGAGTTCTATGCAACAAATGTACATGCAGGCAGTGTAACTAACTGTCTTGCCTATAATTTCAATAAAGGATATAGCGCTCCGACTAAAACGAATGCGAATACGGGCGATCCGCTGTTTACTGACGCGGCAGAAGGCGATTTCTCCTACGCCGGCAACTGGTCAACAGGCTCTATTTCTCCTGCTCGCGGAGCTGCTACCGATGGCTCTGACCTCGGTGATCCGCGTTGGTACACAGATGAGACGATTCCTTCTACCAGTTTCGCTTCTGCGTATGACTTGCTTGGAACAAAAGCACAGTTGAAGGGCAATATAGAACTGAACGCAAGTGATCACATCAAATATACAGGTTCGCAGGTAGCAGGTACCGCTAAATGGAAACTGCATGTAGGAAGAAAATGTAAGATAAGCGCAGTAGCGGATAGAGAAGCAGAATCTACAAGCGGATGTACGCTCACACTTACTATTTACGATGCGGATGGTGATGAAGTAAGCACCATCTCTGCCGCTCGTAGTGATAATGATAATGACATCAATTTCCCGGGAACACTAAATATTCCTGAAGAAGGCGACTATACCATCGTATTAACCAATAGCGTTGAGTACTCCGGTGCTATCCTTGAAAAAATCACCCTTTCTTATTACGGTGGTGCCGTACAGAACATCTCCACCTCCACCAATACAACTCTCAACGTAGCAGATGCATGGTTCTCGGGTTGTACACGTGATAACGATAAGACCTATATCCAATATCCGTCAAGCGAAACTTCTTCTGCATGGATTAAATGGAATATTGCAACTTCTGAGACCAAGTACTACGATCTCACCGTTAATGTCAATACGGAATACGCTCATGGCTTTACCGCTGCTATTTATGAAGACGAAGAAGTTGCACCGGTCGCTTCTGTAACGGAAGGTTCTTATATTAATACGCAAGGTATCTTAGCTCTTGAATTAGGTCGCGTAAATCTCGTCGGTGGTAAAAACTATGTGGTAAAAGTAACTAATTCACCAAGCGGTTCACAAGCCAAAGTAACAAGTGTAGTCTTCGCTCCGGTTGTAGCAACTGCTACTACTCTGCCGAACACACTTGCATTCTCCAATGCCGTTCTGAGCGAGAAGGCATTTATTCAAGACGACATGCTCTATTTCAACGAGATTGGTGATACCGACCCACGAGGAGAATGGGCTCAATGGGAAGTAACGACCGACCATGACGGTTTGTTCCTCTTCACGATGG
This sequence comes from Paludibacteraceae bacterium, assembly GCA_017447875.1. Taxonomy (GTDB): domain Bacteria; phylum Bacteroidota; class Bacteroidia; order Bacteroidales; family Paludibacteraceae; genus Colicola. The sequence continues at coordinate 100,955 of JAFSMP010000026.1, forward strand.
GCGTTACCAGCACCAACGGACAGAACTACAAAATAACCATCAAGGACGATGGAGATAATGAGCTTGATTACTATGAGACCAGCCTCAGTTCCGGAGATAAAACGGTTAAGCATTATTTCGCACTCGCAACCGGAAACTACTTCGTAAAAGTAGAGAATACACGTAGTTATTCGAAAGGTCACCTCACAAGTCTTGTTGTTACCGAACCGGCAGGTGTCGTTACTCTTGACGAAGCAGCCACGAGCAACGAATCTTGGGTTGAAAAAGTCGTGGATAAGGAAGCGGCAGGTCCGTTATACGATGTTCAAATCAAACGTACCATCAAAGCGGGTATGTACAACACTTTCTGTCTGCCGTTTGCCGTTTCGCCTGATATGTGCAAAGACATCTTCGGTAGCGATGTACAGATACGTACGCTGGATTCAGCAACCGTAGATGAGGATTTTGTGCTTACGCTTGATTTCAAGAAATCTTCGGACATCTACCCGGGCACACCGGTGCTTATTCAGACTTCGCGCGACATCGTGAACCCTGTATTTATTGGTGTGAAATTCACACGCGAAACACCTTCTGCAACGACGAAGACGAATGCCAACTTCTACGGCACTTTCGTTAAGACGGCATTGGAAGTTAATGAAAACATCCTCTTCTTGGGTGCGAACAACAAACTCTATTTCCCGACCGCATCGGTAGATATATACGGAATGCGCGGCTGGTTCGTCATTCATGGCGTATCCGCAAGTGCCATCAAGCGTGCACGCATTGTGGAGAACAACAATGCCCCGACCGATATTGAGATCATCGGAAGTCAAAAGAAAGTCGAAAGTCAAAAGCTGATTGAGAACGGTCAACTCGTCATTATCCGTGACGGCATCCGTTACAATGTAATGGGAGCAAGAGTTAAATAACTGAATGGCTTAATAAATCATAAATTGTTAAATCGAAAATTAATTTGGTTATGAAAAAGCAATATATTCAACTCGCCACAACGATTCAGCAGATAGTTCCGACCGGTACAGTCTGCGTTGGTTCAGTACAGAGTAATGCCGGATTACAGCTCGCCGGCGGCTCGGACGGTTCCAGTGAAGAAGAAAGACCGTTCTAACGCGCGTGCATATATATAATAAGGTATATTGATTAACTAACTTAAATATTTAGTATTATGAGAAAACTATTTTTACTCATTCCGGCATTAGTGCTATCTTTAGCAATTAGTGCTGACGTGATTTACATTAACACAGAGACATCAGATGCTCTGCGCAAGGCATTGAACAATGCTCAATCTGGTGACATCATCGAAATGGCTGCCGGTACGTATGTAGAGTCTCCAGAAAACTGGATTGCCTTCACTGCTAAAAATATTACCGTACGCGCAGCAGAAGGTGCTGAGGTTATTCTACAACCACAAGTTTCCATTCGTTTGAAGGAAGGCGCAACCGCTGAATTTATCGGCATTAAGTTTGATTGCGGACATCTAAGTGATGTGAATGCTTATAGCGATATCATTTTCCCTGCTGATGCCACAGACGGGAAAAATATCATTTTAAGAAACTGCGAATTCTATGGATGGACTCAAAATAATGCGATTATCTATTCTTCAGAGTCTAATACGCTGAATTCTCTTATCATCGAAGATTGTTATTTTCACGATGTTACGAAGAGTTGCGTCTTCTTGCAGAATACATCGGATGCTGTCGAAGTTCAGATAAGCAATTCTACTTTTGCTAACATTGCAACCGTTACCGGATCATACTATGCCGGTGTTATTGATATGCGTTCCACTACCGGTTCGCTCCTCGTTGATCATTGTACATTCTACAATGTGCAGGCAATGAGTACAGATTACGCTGCTATCGGTAAAATCGGTTCCGGTACAACCGCTGTTGTTTCTAACTGTATCTTCGCAATGCCGACCAGCACAAGTGGTGTTAGAACAATTCGTGACGCTGTAACAGCAAATAACTGTCTCGTTTACAATTATTCAAGCGACTCCGGTTATGGTATGCAAGGCAACGTTACCAAAAACAATTGTTCCATTGCTAATCCTCTCTTTACGGATGCTGCTAATGGCGACTATTCTTTCGCAGGTAACTGGGTAACAATGGAACTCTCTCCGGCACGTGGCGCAGCTACCGATGGTTCGGATCTCGGTGATCCGCGTTGGTACAGTGCAGAGGTTCTTCCTTCTGTTGATTTTGCTTCTCCGTACCAATTCGTAGGCGCCAAAGCACAAATTGCAGGCAACCTCTGGTATGATGATGTAAACGAGTATCTCTATTACAATAACAAATCGGAGTGCGGTGTAGCTACTTGGAAAATCAATGCTACACGTGCTTGCAGAGTTGAGGCTACGCTGAATATGAATGCAGCAACTACTACCGGACATAAGTTCAAAGTAGAGGTGCTGGATGCAGATGGTAATAGCGTAGGTGAAACGGCTGAACCGAGTCAGGTTAGTGCTGCCGGTGACATCGCTTTGCCGGATCAAATTGTTCTCCCTGCTGCAGGTAAGTACACAGTTAAATTATACAACCTTACAGGCTGGTCATCCGCTAAGATTGATGGTGTCACCTTCTCTTACGTAGGTGGTGACGTACAAGCTATGCCGGGTACAACGAACATTGACGATGCTTGGTTCTCTTCCAATGGCACACGTACCGCTGGCGAATACATTGCTATTCCTTCCGGTCATCAGCACGAAGGTTGGGTAAAATGGAATGTATCTTTTGCTGAAGCTGCTAACTACAATGTAACAGTTAATATTGACAACGCGAACGGTCACAATTACACTGTAGCTCTCTACACGAGCGAATCAGATGAATCTCCTATCACTATCGGTGAAGGTGGTCAGAAGAGTACCGTTGGTACGCTTGAGTTAGGTGCTTTGGAAGTTCCTGCCGGCAACTATATCATGAAGGTAACGAACGCTACCCAATACTCCGATGCTAAGTTGATCAGCGTTAAATTCTCTTATGCAGGTGGTGCAGCCGTTGATCTGTCGAAAGACGCTCCGGCTTCGCTTCTCGCAAACGCGGACGCTATCGTCTCTGACGATTGGACGATTGAGGACGGTAAGATTACCCACGCAGAAAGCAAAGCGCTGACCGGATGGGCTAAATGGAATGTAAACTGCGCAGACTATGCTAACTATAATGTAACCGTGAACATTTCTTCTGATAACGGACACCTCGTACGCGTTGAGATATTCGAAGACGAAGCAGAACCAGCTATCTACACCTTGGATGAAACAGAAGCCACCAAATATCACGAAGGTAACCAAGCTATCGATTTAGGCAATATCGTTTTGGGTGCCCGCGAGTATGTAGTGAAAGTAAGCAACACTGCTGAATACTCGCATGTACAAATCGCAAGCATCGTTATTTCTTACGAAGGTGGTGCCCTTGTTAATCTCCCCAATGACGCTATTCCGTTTGCTGACGCTATTCTGAGTGAGAACGCAACGCGTAATCTGGAAAGTGTTCCGCAAGAGATTCACTTCGGTAGCCCGAATGCAAGCCAGTACGCAAAATGGAATATCCACGCTGTAGCAGGCTTGTATACCTTTACATTTGATGTCGTTGGTACTAACTATGGTACATATAAACTGGACATCTTGGAGGGTAATGACAATATCTTCACCTATACGCAGGGTAAGCAAGGAAGCGGTCAAGTTACTATCTCCAAAGTCTTCATTCCTGCAGAGGGTGATTATGTACTCCAACTGGCAAACACCAACAGCGGTGCTGACGGCTATCTGACCAGCCTCGCTGCTACTGCTGCAACGGATGTATTTGTCCTTGACGAGAACACGGAAGATGACGGTAGCATCGCTGCAGCTGCCGCTACTGAGGAAGAATATACATTCCTCCTCAAACGTTCCTTCACCGCAGGCAAGTATTATACCATCTGTCTCCCCGTTAGTTCATGGGACAGCGAGTTAAAACTTGCGTTTGGTGCAGATTATGAGTTATGGAAGATGACGTCGGCAGAGCAAAACGGAGATGAGATTGCTTTGAACTTCGAGAAAATCAATAGTGAGGGTTTCAGCGCCGGAAAACCGTATATCATCAAACCGTCGGTAGATGTTGTGAACCCCATCCTCTACAATAAGAAGCAGATTAAAAATTCTACCTACAACAATGTTCAGGAATTCGCCGCTGCTGACTTCGTAGGTACGTTCTACAAGGATGAGATTCCGGCAGGAGAGACTAACCTCTATCTGCAGAACAATGAGCTCTTCTATAATGAGAACAACAATACGCCGATCAAGGGTACCCGCGCATGGGTTCGTCTCAAATCGCAAAGTGCTGCTGCTCCGAGAGCACGCATCGTCCTCAAAGGCCACATGCCGACCTATATTGACCTCGTTAACGGAGAGAAGAAAACGGTCAAGGCCCTCGAGAACGGTCAGGTTGTTATCATCCGTGACGGTCAGAAGTACAACGTAATGGGTATCAAGCTCCAATAACCTCTAAAACTATAGCCTTATGAAAAAGAATTATATTATACCAAGTACGCAAAGCGTAGTATTCTATGCCGGCAATATTTGTCAGGCTGCAAGTCCGTTTGCCGGACCTAATGTAAACGTTACCGGTCCGAACGTAGGCCTCGGCGGTGGAGCACAAGATATCGGTAATCCGGATTAATCCCATACCCGAGTGCCCTTTGCACTCTCCATACAAGCATGGCGGGTCGAATGACTCGCCATGCTTGATTTTTAACGACGACAATTTTTGATCATACCATGAAACGCACCTTTCTTTCCTTATTGTTATGCGTGCTTGCGTGCGCGTTAGTACATGCCGCAACGATTAACGTTACGCCGGGTTCAGGTACCCTCCGAACGGCGGTCACCAATGCTGCCGCAGGCGATGTACTGGTACTAACTACCGGTGAGTACAACGAGACTTCCACCATCACCACCTCGGTGGCGCTGACGATTAAGGCTGCTGAAGGGACCCAACCGGTCGTAAAATCCACCAAACGGATTGAGGTGAATGCAGACTTCTCGCTCGAGGGCGTGACCTTCCTCTGCTCCTATCACTTGATCCAGGTAAACGCTACTACTCCGATTAACTTCACCGTGCGCAATTGTATCTTCCGCATGGGAACAGAATCCGCCAACTCTTATCGTGCCATCTATATTGACTCCGCGCCGACGCGTGTCAAGAATGTCACGATCACAGGTTGTACCTTCGACGGAGGTAAAGGTGCCGGACGGTTTATCTATGTCTATCCGGGTAGTAACGTGGAGGCACTGGAAGGACCGGTCACTATCGACCACTGCACGTTCTATAATTGCAATGACAACCGCGGTGTCTATCCGGCTAACATCGACAACACGCATATCACCAACTGCATCTTCATGAATGCGGAAGAGCGGGAAGGTGCCAATAGTTTTGCGGTGTACGGTTCCAACTCCTACGTCCATAACTGTATGGCGTTCAATGCGCCGATCAAAGTAGGTACCGGTGGTTCGCAGGCCAACTGCTCCGCACGCAACCCCTATTTCGTAGATGCCGCAGCGGGTAATTTCCAACTATATAAGAACAGTCCTGCGGTCAATGCCGGCACGGACAACAGCACACTCGGTGATCCGCGTTGGGGTGTTTCGGCAGAGGACTACGACACCAGCGACGAACCGTACGTGCCCTACAAACAGCCGTACTCCATGGCTCCGACGACCAATTCGGTGAAGATCCTATGGCAGATGAACGAAGAGACCGCACCCACCAATGCCGTCGTCTATTACGGCACTGATCCGGCGAACCTCTACCAAAGTATCGCCACTTCCGACGGTTGGAACGTACCCGATGAAGGCTATATGCATATTGTCACCCTTACCGGTCTGCAACCCAACACCCGCTATTATTTCACCGTCGGTGCCTCAGAGAAGCGGCGCTTTGACAAGGTATGCAGCACCAAGACCGCACCTGAGCAAGGTAGTGCCTTCCGTATCTTTACGATCAGCGATATCCATGGTAATGCCTGCAAGAACTGGTCGAATATGCAGGACTTCATCTGTGCTCTCAACTGCGACATCTCGCTCATGAACGGCGATTTTGTCTCGTCCAAAGGTAATGACCGTAACTGGAATAACTATTTCTTCACACCCGGTGCACCATTCCTGAGTCAAGTGCCGTTGATGTCCTCGTCAGGCAACCATGAGACCGGTGATCCACGCGGATACCGCTGGTCGTCGTTCTATGACTATTTCCATCAGTTTGCTCATGAGGGCGCGTGCGAAGGAGACACTATCGACCCGCGCAATGAAGCCTATTTCCATTTCATGTACGGCAATGCGGAAGTGATCATGCTCAATCTCAACGGAGACGAGAGTTCGCCTGAGTTTTTACCCGGCAGCCGTCAATACGCGTGGGCAGACTCCGTATTAAATACGTGTACGCGCCCGTGGATCATCGTCTGCCACCACGTCGGTGTGCATACCACCGGTTACCATGGGCAGTGGGCAGATGAACCGCGCCAGATGGGTGCGCTCTTCGAGAAACATGCGGCACTCGGCAAACGGATCATCTCCCTCTCCGGCGATGATCACTCCTTCGAGCACCTCTATAAAGACGGCGTGCATTATGTGCGCCCGGGATGCGGACGAGACGCCAACTACGACCAGCAGAAACAACTGCAAGACTACAAATACTCGATGTTCTATCGGAAAGTATCCTGTTTCTCAACGCTCGACATGGCGGCTGACGCTTCTTCGATCGCCCTCACGGCATACGACTCCGTAGGCAACCCCTTCTACACCTATACGTTCTTGCATGACAACGAGGTCATCATTCCTGCGGTCAACTTCACCGTACCGGCTACCGAAGTGAGTGCCGAAGACTCGATCCTGCTCCGCTGGTTCACGTTTGATCCGGTCGGCGATGCAACCGTTTCCCTCTACTGCGGACAGACACCCGATGCCACTGACGTCACCGGTCTCACACCTATCGTCACCAACCTTCCGGGTTCGGCAGAGAAATACATGTGGCATACGCGCAATGTCATGCCCAAAGGTAAGTACTACCTCTATGCTGTCGTCACTTCCGGAGGACAGACGTATATGAGCACCAACAAACCCGTTGTGAACCTGCTGGAAGACACGACTCCTCCACCCTCTCCTACAGACCTTAGCGGAAAAGAGGAAAACGGACACTATCTCCTCACCTGGCTCAACCCGACCCACCTCGTGCAGATGGACGAACTGCTGACGGATTTCAGCGACGGTGTCGGACCCATGGAGAGCGCGAATGAAGACGGGGCGACTATGAGCCTCAGCCTCGCTGACGGTGCGCTCCAATGCGACTATTCCCTCACCAAAGCCTGGGCAACCGCCGCGGCAGAGTATGTCTTCGCGCAACCCGCCGACATGCACCTTACCCCTATTCTGACCTTCCGTCTCAAGGGTAACGGCACCGCCACCGACCTGCGTATCGTAGCGAAGAATATGTCCGCCAATCATGAAGACTGGTGGTACACCGAGAGCATCAACCTCTCCAATGCCGATTGGCAGGACATCACCCTTGACCTGCGCACCCTGCAGGCTTTCGAGTGGTACACCAACACCGATGACCACAACCAATGCGAAGGCATCGTGCGTCTCTCCTTCGGCGTCTCCACCGGCAATCCCGTCAGCGGTACGTTCTGGATAGATGACCTGCATCTGACCGGCGACATCTACCCTGCCCCGGATTACCAGGAGACCGTCATCGTTCGTAAGGACGATGCGTTCCCTGCGTCACCCACCGATGGTACGGAGATCTACCGCGGCACCGCCGAGACCTGCATCGATGCTTCCGCTGTAGCCGGACAACTGTACTACTACACCGCCTTCGCCTTCGATGACCGCAATAACTGGTCGGTTCCTACTCCTGCTGCCCAATGGCGGTCCGATAATGCGTCTGCACTCGCTACGCCCAATACCAAATCACCCGTCCCGCAGAAATTCCTGCGAAACGGGCAATTATTGATTCAGCGCGACACCAAAATCTACACGGTTATAGGTTCGCTTTTCTCTTTCGACTTTTGACTTTCGACTAAAAAAGCGTAATCTCACCGAAGAACTGCGGACAATGGAAGTCCGGTTTCGGTAAATCAATCGGCCGCCAACTCAAGAAGTGCGGCCGTTTGGTTTTATCGGCACATTTATAGAAATTGGCTTTTAGCACTTGCGGGAACTCGGGCTTCTTATCGCGGAAGATCAGATCCAACGGGATACGCTCTTCCACCTTCCATTCAAACAGACCGTCTTTCTCCTCAAACGCTGCTCTTGGATAATCGCATTTGCGCTCAATACGTGCCATCTCTGCCGCACTCAACGGTACGACATCTTCTGCCCTGCCCTTTCTGCGACTGCCTACCATCGCACCAATACAGTTGCACTCGAAATTGAAGTAATGGTCATCGCCCGGTACCTGGCAGAAGAACTCCACACAGCTGTCCTCCCATACGGGGCCTTGATCCTCTGTCGTCACCGCCCGCAGTTGCTCACCCCTCACATGCCATTTAAGCAACAGCCATTCATGGTCATTGCTTACTTCGACGGATACTTCCGGCTTCTCCGGAAACTCCGCAGGCCAATTGACCTTATTTACTGCACAAGTCATGGATGATCTGTTTCATTTGAGGTTCAACTTTCTCTTGTTCTTCGACCAAACGTAACTGTGCTTTGGTGCGCACTAAGTTATGCTCCGGATATTGGATCTTGTAGTACGTGTCGCCGTTGATGTAGTCGGTGAAGAACCGCACAGTCTGCATGTAACTCAGCAGACGGCAACCGTAAGGCAGCAGTTCTTTCTCCAGATCCGTGAGGAAGGTAGCCTCTTTGAGGTAACCTCGTGTATAGGCTTCAAAGATCGCCAGATCCACATGGATATTGTCGAGGTTCGGATCATCCTCCAGACCCGAGTTCGCCGCCGTACGCATGAAGTCACCGAAGTCACTGAGCACAAAGCCCGGCATGACGGTGTCCAGATCCACGATACAGATCGGGCGTCCCTGCTCATCAAAGAGCACGTTATTAACCTTCGTATCACAGTGGTTGATATGTTTCTGTAACTTCCCTTCTCTAAACAGTCTCTCCGCCAGACACATCGCTTCGCGTCGTTCATCGATCCACGCGATGATCTCCGCACAAGCCGCTTTACGTCCTGCGGCATCTGCCTTCAACGCCTCATCAAGTTGCCATAAGCGGTACTCCATGTTATGGAAATTAGGAATCGACTCGCATAGTGCATCGAACGGCAGATCCGCCAACTGGCATTGGAAACGACCGAATGCCTGTCCCGTCAGTTCTGCGGACTCAGGCGTCACTTTCTCTTGCGAACTCGTGCCTTCGATCAGCACATACACCCGCCAGTAGTCCCCTTCCGGAGTCCGGTAATAGAGCTTACCGTCATGCGTGGGAACGACCTCCAGCACCTTACGGGCGATATCCGTCTCACCGGCTGCAGTCAACTTCGCACGGATATGGTCGGTCACCACCTGAATATTCCGCATCAGTCCCTCCACATTGGTGAAGATATGATGGTTGATACGTTGCAGGAAATAGGATTTCTCACCCGCCTTCTTGGCGCGCACGATGAAGGAGTCATTGATGAACCCGATCTTCAATGGCTGCGGTTCGCCTACTTCATTCTGAATAGCAAAATGCGATAAGATTTCTTTCATGGTCGTTGATTCGTTAATTACGCTATTTTATTTTGAGTGCTTTCAAGATGATAGGCTCCATGATCTCGTATCCGGCGTCGGTAGGATGGACATTATCGTTACTCAGTCCCTTACGCAGCCCGCCGTCGGGATCTGCCATCGCGCTGTAATAGTCTACATACAGAATCTTGTTCTTCGCTGCATACGCCTTGATCATCTCATTGAGGGCGCGTATCTGCTGCGGTGCGTCGATGACATACGGATTCCAGCGGAAAGAACGTGCTGGCAGTACGGAACACAGGACGGGTCGAATCTTGTTCGCTTTCGCCAGTTCGCACATCGAGATGATATTCCCCATCGTGTGCTCCAGCGATATCGTACCGTTATTCTGCGCGATATCATTGGTGCCGCACATGATAACGACGGTCTTCGGATGCAACTCAATGACGTCTGCCCGCATACGCACCAGCAGTTCTGCCGAGGTCTGTCCGCCGATACCGCGACCGGTGAAACCATGCGAGCGGAAGAACTCCTGACGCATCTTATACCAGTTATTAGTGATGCTGTTGCCGTAGAAGACCACATTGATCTTCGCCTCATGCGACAGCAGGTCGGCATTATTATCCGCATACCGGCCGAATTTCGCCCAGTCAGCCTTGCGCCCGGCACGCTTGCGCACGATCTTATTATGCGCAACAACCTCGTTATAGAGCGCTTTGGTGATCGGCGAAGTGGTGAACGTGGCATCAATTGGATAATGGTCACTCAGATACGGTACTCCGTAACCGTCCCGCAAGATACGGAACTCCAGCGGAGAGGCATTGCGGTAATAGATATAATCGATCATCTTACCCTTGTCCGGTTTGTAACCATGGAAGGTATAAAGCGTATCGGTGACCGGTGCCTCGCGTTGCGCCAGTTTCATCGTGTTCCACATCGGTGCCAGTTCGGGTACATCGGGTGTCACATTGAGATCGCCCATCACGAACATCGGAATAGAGTCTCCGCCGATAGCAATAGCACTGTCGGCGATCAGTTGCAGCGATTTCTCACGAGCCACAACACCCTTATGATCCAGATGGGTATTGAAAACCAGATACTGCTGTCCACTCTTCTTATGCTGAATATGCACATAGGTCACGATACGTTTGTATTTGCCGTCCCATCCGCGCGAAGGGATATCCGGTGTCTCGCTGAGCCAGAAGGTATTGGTGCGGATCAGGTCATACTTGGTCTTGTTATAGAAGACCGAACAGGCCTCATCGGCTTTCTTCTCCGGGTCACGACTGATAGACACACCTTCGTAAACAGCCGCCAGTTTCTCCCGTAAGAACTCCTCCTGGTCTGGCATCTCTTCCTGCATGCCTACTACGTCCGGTCGCTCGGTGAGTAACATCTTCACCGCCGCTTCCTTGCGCAACTCCCATCCGTGAGGACCGTCCTGTTCGTTCTTGGTCGAGGAACGGATGTTATACGACATGACGGTTATCGACTCAGCCGATAATGGTGAAAGGTGATAGGTGAAAGGTGAAAGGAATACCATCACCAAAAACAAACTCTTTTTCATACTTCTTCTTGTTGTGTTTGAGGATGCTTTCTTGCGCGAATAAAGATATAGATAAGCAGCAGTAAGGACAATGCCGCGGCTGCCAACCAGAACAGACGGATGGCAGAGAAGTCATACTGCGCCACCCCGTCCACGATGGTCTTACGTCCTTCGATCAGGTAACCGCTGACGATATCCTGCAGACCTGCCGCCGCATACGATGCCATACCGATGACACCTGCCGTAGCACCCGCAGCCTCAGCCGGAGCGATATCCACCGCCATCAGACCGCCCAAGAAACAGATCAGTACACCGATACTCAGACCGAAGAGGATGACAACAATGCAGTCTAACCAGAAATAACCGGCAGGCACAAAGAGGAACGCTGCCAGCGAGAAGAGGTTAACCGCCGAAGTGAGGAAGGCCATGAAGGTGCGATCCCCTTTGAAGAGCTTGTCCGACACCAGTCCCGAACCCACCGTACCGATGATACCGCAAGCAGAACTGAGGGTCAGCAGGAACGAGGCATTCTCCACCGTATAGGCTTTCTCTGTCTGGAAATAGAAGATACCCCAACTGGTGAACGCATAACGCGCTACATACATGAAGGCCGAAGCGAGTGCCAACACCCATATGATCGGCATCTTCAGCACCTCCAGTTGCTTCATACCCGTCTCTTTCACTTTCTCCGCCGTACTGGCCGGATGTTCTTCTACAGACTGGAAAGGCCGCAGCAGGGCGAAGATCAGGAGCACTCCTATCAGACCCATGCCGGCTGCGCCCAAGAAACCTGCTTGCCAGCCGAAAGCACCCACGATGAGTGCCGTCACGTAGAACGTGATCGCCTCACCTAAGTTATGGGACAGCGACCAATAACCGTATTTGGTACCGAATCCGTCATTGCCGAACCATCGCTTGAGCGAGATGATGGAGCACGGCGCACCCACCGACTGGAACCAACCGTTGATCGCCCATAAGATGACGAACACGATGAACGGCACTTTGAGTGCCAGCACCGCATTGACGAGCGCACAGATGAGCAGACCCGCCGACATGAAATAACGCACATTGACATGGTCTGCCAGAAAGCCGTTGAACAGCTTACCGACCGCATAGCCGAAGAAAAGTGCCGAACCGATGATACCTAACTCCGACTCAGTCAGAAAACCGTCATCGACGATGCCTTTCTTGAGTACACTCAGACTCAAACGGCATACGTAAAACAAACCGTATCCTATAGTCACCGCCCAAAACACGCCTTGGCGGGTACGTTCTTCTTTTGTCATAGTCTATTACCTAAAATCGTATATTCGATATTATTGCGAATGATGATCACTTGTCCGTTGCGGAGATATTTCCGATGACTGACAGCTGATTTCTGAATACTCTCAATCCCTTGTCCCTCGATATGAGGTGTCACCACGAGGTCATCGATAGCGAGTGCCTGGTCTTCTCCTTGCTCGTCCACATCCGTCCAACGCAGCAGTACCACTTCACCCGGATTGATGGTCACGTTCAGCGTAGCCGACAAACGCGTCTGATTGGCTGTGTTGTCTCCATCGATCTTCGAGGCCACCGTACCGTCTATCGTGGCGGTCATAGCGGAAGGAGTCACGAAATCCAGATCCGCCATTGCACGGGCACGTACATCGCCGAGGTATTTCTGGCGGTCACGCAACTGACGCAGCAAGGCCGGTGAAGTCAGCACGACATACTCGAATTTCAATGTATCAATCGCCGTAGAGGATGTTCCCACACGCCATACCTTCCCGGTATACGCCACCTCCAACTCCTGGATCTGCTCACCCGTATTGTTCTCTATCAGCACGCCGTACATGATAGCGCGATTGTCGTTGTCATTGAGTGAACCGAGGGAACGGTAGGTGGAGTTCTTCGATTTGATCGCCGGATTACCGGCACCGAAGTTATACAGTCCTGAACTCGAATGCGATCCCTCTCCGATACGGAAGTAGTTAAACGTACCCCAGGTGGCGGAACTGATACCGTCCGGCAGCGTCTTACCCGAAGTACAAGCGTACCATCCTTCGGGATAATGGCCCTGGACGAACGTACCCTTGGCAAGCGTCTCGCTATGCTGGTTCGGATACTCAACCAGTTCATCAAAATCCTCCTTATACTCCCATACGCCGTTAGCATTCTTCGTATAGGATGCGACCATCATGTTCTTAAGCACCGGTTCGGTATAGACATTGCCGAAGCGGTCGATAAACTCCACAACGAAGTCCGCATCCGGGTCTTCCGGTTCGTAGTAGAACATATGGTTCGTAGCCCCTGCACCGGGGTTCTTGGAAGCAATTGTACCGCCATCCGAACCCGGATAGTTAGGCCGCGTGTCCCCTTCTTCGAGCATCACATCGTAGATCTTGGGATCGATACCCGTGAACTGGCGCATCACATGCTTCACGCCGTTCTCGTAGATATTCACCTCCGACTTGCTGTCATAGCTCCATACATCCGCCAGCACACAGTTGGTCTTGCTGTTTCCGGCATCGATGCTGTTGACCGGGAAGGTACGGATCTGATATTCTTTGGGATAGCCGGTAGCTTTGTAGAACCATTGCTTGAAACCTTTATTGCCGTCCGCTTCATACACCATGTATCCGTTAGGCGAACCGTCGGAGCACCAGTTAGAGCACCAGAATGCACCCTCTGCCGCACCCATCGTGCGCTCATGCAGGCGCGCCGAGATCTCATTGACCACATTCGTATGCTTGTGTCCGGAGATGATATGCTGTACTACCGCCCCTTTGTTCATCCAAGCCTTGAGGTTGGTGAGTACACCCGTCATACTGGCAGAGGGGATATGGAACGACACCATGATCGGTGTTCCGTTAGGCACAAGCGCCAAGTCCTGTTGCAACCAACTCTGCTGCTCCGTCGTCAGACCGCAACCGTAGTCTTTCGACCCTTTCGATCCTTTATACAGCACGTTATCGAGCACCACGTAGTGCACCGCACCGATATTGAACGAGTAATAGGTCGGACCCCATGTAGCCGTGAACTTATCGTCTGCGATAGAGTCCTGCTGAGCTTGCGTCTCCTGCGTAGCGGCCTGACAGTTATGGTCATGGTTACCGATGGTCATGAAGTTAGGAAATCCCATGGCTTCGAAATAGCCCTTCATCATCGCATTGGCATTGTACCAGTCCCATACGATATCTCCTACGCAGATGCCGTAGAACTTCGTGCCCTCCGGATAACTCTTCTTGAACTCCAGCACATCTTCCACCGTCTCGTAGCGAAAACGATGGTCGTCGTAGCCGTTCAGCACTTGCGGGTCGGAGAAGACGAAGAGCACATGATTCATGTCCGCAGCTCCGCCGTCTGCCTGCTGATGAAGCGTGAAGTCATACGTACCGGCTCCACTCACCCGCTTGTATATCAGCGGTGAACCGCCTTCGTCCAGCGGGATGTCGCATCCCGAAGGTACCGTTACGAACACAAACTCCGCATTGTCGCGGTACGGCAACTCATACGCACCTGCCGCATCCGTCTGCGCGATGGTCACGCCGTCGCTGACCGCTACGCCAACGACGGGTGAACCATTATCCGTTAATACATGTCCTGTGATCAGGGCAGAGAGCAGAAATGCTAACATTCCTATTTAACGTTTTAACAATTTAACCATTTAACGTTTTAACGTACTTGTGCGCCTTGTGCATTATAGAGCTTGCCGTTGCGCTGGATATAGAGCACACCGTCGATCATGAACTTCTGTCCCTGGATCGTAGCGTTCACATGCTCCAGACCCTCTTCTATCTCCGACGGGATAACCGGTTCTGCGGGTTGATCCGGGTCGGTGGCAGGAGTCGGTTCCGGTATTTCGATCGTCAACGCCAGGTAACGCAAGTTACGCGGATTCGAACGAATGGACTGATGGGTGTTCTTATCGTACTCGTAATACGTGATCTCACCCGGCAGTGCGATACTATCGATAGCTAATACACCTACATAGCGGTCCATATCGTTATCGAACGTACCGCTGACGGTGTTGTTCTCGAAGGTCACGTCTGCATATTTCTCCAGCGGATAGAGCGTTGCTTTACCCTGCGGATTGAGGATGCTCAGTTCTTGGCTGTACGGCAGACTCAAGGTGAAGTACGGTAACTTGTTCGGATTGATCTCCGGCATCGCATATTTCACGAGCAGCGAAGAAGCGAAGACACCTTTGTAAGCCGTGGTATAAGCCGTTGAAGAACCATCGTTCTCCGGGCAGAAGACATTGAGTACAGTGTAGTTACCCTTACGACCTTTGCCGTCCAAATCCGTCCAAGAATCGAACAGGTTATTCGGGCAGGTGTACGGCGCTTTATTACGCACGTTGATTTGCATAAGGAAATACAAGCCCTTCTTGTCCGGCGTCAATGCCACATCAATACCATACTCGTATTGCGGGCCACCCGGACGAACTACGTTCGCCAATTTACCGCCACGGGTCAGCGTCAACAAGTAGCTGTCCTGACCACCGTTCGTATTATGCTGCATCCATTGATTATCGATGGTCTCCACACCGGAGTTCTTGCCCTTCGGTAAAGTACCGATCTCATCCGGCAGACGGCTGCCTCCGTGACGACCGGTCATCATACCGGCTGCGTACCAAACACCTTCGTCCGTGCAGCGCAATGCATAACATACAGCATCCGAACCTTCGGTACCGTTGCTATAACCCCAGTTATAGAACCATTTGAACTCACCTGCGAGGTCAAAAGCGAAGAATGCAGTGTGGGTAAATGCGGCATCAAACGCATAGCCGTTATTGAACACATCCTCCATATCGTCAATACGCAGGTCACCGCTGTGGTGGTTAACCGCCAATACCACTTGTCCGATCGGGCTGACTGCTACTGCACCTGCTTCGTCTGCCTCATCGCCATCGATCATATGAGACCATTTCTCTGTACCCGCTGCGCTGTATGCCAACAGAACCGCATTGCTGGCGGTAGCGGCAATCGCTTTGCCGTTGAAGGTTGTGCTACCTGCCAAAGCTGTACCTACATAGACATTATCATTGGCATCTACCGCTACCGAAGGTTTCGAATACGAAGCCTGTCCGTCGCAGCGGAAATCATACCATACGAGACTACCGCTATTCGTATACTTGGCTACGATCAACTGTGCATCGTTGTTGAAGTCACCCATCACTTCGCCGCCCCAAGTGAGCGTTGCATCACCGTCCAACAGACCGGTAATGATGACGTTGTTCTTCGAGTCAATAGCCAGACCACCGGCTTTAGCACCTAATGCAGCAATCTCCCATGCACGAACGGCTGTACCGTCAGCACGTAACTTCAGTACGTACAGTGCCGCCTCACCCATGTTGGTGTCATCTACCGGCATCGTTTTCGTGCCGACATTAATGGACTTGTTATACGCACCCAATACGAAGATATTGCCGTATCCGTCCACCGCCAAATCAGCAACCGTCGCACTACCTTGATTAACCAGCGAATAGACCCAAAGAACAGAACCTGACGGAGATACTTTGATGATGACCGCATCCCCTTTGTCGGCAGCACTTTGGGATACCAGGGTCTTCTCTCCCACTTTCACTTTATCGCCGCCATACAATGCTGCCACATAGACATTACCGTCCTTGTCCACCGCCATGCGTTGCGGATCAATCTGACTACCGGTCTCATTGGATCCCCAATAAGCGTACCAGTCCATACTGCGTTGCGCACTTGCAACGATTGTCAGGCATACCATCATGCCTAAAAGGAAGAATTTTTTCATAAGTATATAAATTTAGTTGGTTTAATATCCTTCGTTTTGTCCCAGATCCGGGTTGATGAACACCTCATCATAAGGTATCGGCAGAAGTATCTCATACGCCTGGAAAGCTGTGTACTTAGCGCCCACATTCGGTTCATTCACCGAGCGCATGTATGTCACAAAATCATTCGCATTCGGATAGAGACGCATCAGGTCGAACCAGCGCTGGTTCTCAAAGCACATCTCCGTTCTGCGCTCATGGAAGATTGCCGCACGCAAGGTCGGATAAGCCGCAGCATAGGTTGCATTCGCCATTGAGGTGGCATAGTCCTTGAGCGTGGAACTCGGACGCGTCGTGCGTACCTTATCCAGATACATAATGGCATTGGCGGATGCATTGCCTTCCACCCGCTCATACGCCTCGGCGAGCATCAGATAGACATCTCCGAAGCGCAACTCGAACCATATGTTTCCTCCATATCCGGAAGGGTTCGTATCGATATATTTCTTGGTGTAGTACGTGCTGTTATACGGACGAATGGCCCAACTCAAGCGTGCACGATCCATCACCGGGAAACCGTTCTTCGTATCCTCGAACTCATTGAACAGGTTCTCTTGCCCCGCATTGAATCCGCGACCGGGCAATGCCGATGTCAGACCCGTTGCACCGGAAGGCTGGAAATACTGCGCGAAATTCGAACCCTCGTCCGCATTCGCCATGTACATAATGGGGAAGATGATCTCCTCATCCGTCTGTCCTTCGAGCGTGAAGAGTTTGTTATACGCTTTACCAAAACCCGTATAACCACTCACCGTCAGTGCTTTCTCCAGATACGTGATGGCATTATTATACCGGCTCGACATGCCTTGTGTAGCCGCCTGCTGCAGATACACTTTTCCGAGCAACGCACACGCTGCCGTACGGGACGCATGACCGAAACGGGCTCCGGTGCAGTTAGCCGGCAGCATACTGCCGTCTGCGATCGTCTGAAGGTCCTCGATGATGAAGTCATACACCTCCTCTACCGAGTTACGTTTCAGTTTCTTCGTCTCTTCCGTTCCCGACACCGTATGCCGCATGATCGTCACCGGTCCCCAAAGACGCACGAGATAGAAATGACTCAACGCGCGGAGGAACATCGCCTCGCCTTTGATACGTGCCTTGTCCGCATCGCCCATCGGTACATCGTCGATATGCTCCAGCAGGACGTTACAACGATGGATGCAGAAATAGAACGAGTTGTATATCTCCGCTACGATCGTGTTGGAACTCGTCACATTATGACTGACGAAGGTATAGTACAAACCGCCGGACGTACCCATATCGGTCGTCGTGGTATTGTCAGACTTCATCTCCGTCACGAAGAACAACTTGTCGTACGCCGGACGCATCGCCTGATAGGCAGAACTGAGCAGACCCTCCATATCCGCCGAATCGCGATAGAACTTGCTGTCATCGAACGAGTCGGGATCCTTCAGGTCCAGGAACTTATTATCCTTGCAACCGGTAGCCATCACCGCTACCACTGCCATTATGACAAAATAGATTCGTTTCATAGTCATCATCAATTAGAATGTCAGTTTAATACCGCCGCTAAACGACCGTGCCAACGGGTATGTACCGAAGTCCAGACCCGGTGCCGTATTCGATGCATTATAGTCCACATCAGGGTTATAACCCGTGTATTTCGTCGCCGTAAACACGTTATCCACCGAGAAATAGAGATAGAACTTACTCAGATGGATAGCCTTGAATGCCTTGTTATCCGGGATGGTATAACCGAGCGTCAGGTTCGTCATTCTCAGGAACGAAGCATCTTCCACGAAATAGGTTGAGAACTTCGTGTTGAGGTTCTTCTGGCTGCGGTTAGCACGGAACATCATATCGTCGGTTACCGCATACGGTTGGGTATATTCGCCGCGGTAGCGGTTCAGACCCACACTCATCGAGTTCACACCGCCCTCGAGGTTACAGATATAATAGCGCGAGAAGTTGATCACCTGGTTTCCGTACTGTCCGTCGAACGACATGGAGAAACTCAGGCCCTTCCAACTGATGGAGGTATTGAATCCGTAGGAGAACTTCGGATAGTTATTGCCGATGATGTCGCGGTCGTCCTCAGTGATCTTTCCGTCGCCGTTCACATCTTTCCATTTCACGTCACCCACGTACACATTCTTGTAATCCGAAACCGCCGGACCCTTCAGTTCGTATCCTTCTTCACCGACGTGCTTCGCATCTTCGCATATCAGCGCATACTCGTCGGCATTGATGATACCTTCGGAAACCATACCGTAGTACGAACCGATGGCGTAGCCGTTGCGGGTGATATGGGTCAACTGCTGCCGCTGTGCCTTTATCAGGATGTCGTCATCCAGTCCGTACACGCGGTTGCGGTTCAGCGATATATTGAAGCCTATGTTCCACTTCACGCCGGCCATGTTGATCACGTTCGCGTCCACTTGGAAGTCACCACCCTGGTTAATCACACGACCGTGATCCAGGTTCGTCCACATACTCGTCGCACCGGTCACGGCACTGACGGTGTTCTGGTACAGCAGGTCCGTCGTCTTACTATAGTAATAGTTCATCACGAGGCTCAGACGTCCCGACCAGAAGGTCATATCCGTACCTACGTTCACCTGCGAAGTTTTCTCCCATCCCAGGTCCTGATCCACCGATGTCGGATAGTACGTCACGACCGCCGCAGGATCGGAACCGAAGACATAAGAGCCTTGTTTGATGGTAGCTATATGACGATAGTTGGAGATGTTGTTATTACCCGAGATACCCCATGAAGCACGAAGCTTGGCGGTGTATATATCCTGGATATGCTCCGCCCAATGCTCGTTGGTGATGTTCCATCCGGCGCTCACCGAGGGGAACAGACCCCAGCGGTTGTTCTTTCCGAATCGCGAGCAACCGTCGCCACGCAGCGTGACCGACACCGTATAACGATGGTCGTAGTTATACATCGCACGACCGAAGACAGACATCAGCGACCAAGCGATCTTATCCGTCTTGGCGCTCGTACCGTTCTCATCGGTCTCCGTCGGTTTGGCGGCACTCAGCTCCGTGATACGGTCATCGGGCAGTGCGCCCAGTACCGTTGCTGCGTCGATGTTATTATACACCTTCTTTTGCATCGAGTATCCGACTACGGCACTGATTGTGTGCTTGTCTGCGAAGGTGTTGTCGTAGCTCACCGTTGCCTCCAAGAGCCAGTCGGTGTTGAAGTCGCGGTTGTCCTTGGCTACCACCAGCGAGTTCGTCTCGTAGTTACCAGGTGCGTAATTACTCTGACCGAGCCACGACGGACGATAGAGGTTGTAGATCTGATCCGCTATCTGTACACCGCCGTTGAGCTTGATGAACAGACCGTTGTAGATCTTGTAACTGAGATTCGTGTTGATCGACGCACGCATCTTCGTGTAGTACTCCTCACGTCCGTTAGCGATTGCCACGGGGTTCTCACCGCCGAAGCACATATACGATGTCTCGCCGTTGCGGTAGCTCCAGCCTAAGGCATACGACCCGTCTTCGTTATACGCCGGATAGGTAGGCGGCATACCGAGTGCGTTCAGGATTACACCGTCGTTGAACGCCAGACCGTCCGTACGAACCACGCGCTCCTTGACGTAATACATATTCGTATTCACGCCTACCGTGAAGCGGTCGGTCACGTTGATGTCCATATTCAGACGACTCGTCACGCGCTGGTGATTGGACGGAGCCACGATACCGTCCTGATTGAGGTAACCGGCAGAGAACATATATTTGAATTTGTCCTTACCGCCGCTGACCGAGAAGTTCACCTTGTGCATCGGCGCATTGCGGAAGATCTCATCCTGCCAGTCGGTGTCGTAGTCCGAATCGATGATGTCCGGGCAAAGGAGCATCGTATTGATGTTCGGTGCACCGGTAGCGATACGGGTTGCATTATCGTCCGTACGGCTGTGGTACCAGTTGACGGCATCATCCGATCCGTAGATTGACGGGTTATTACGCAGGAAGTCGAAATAATTATTGTTGTATCCGTCCATATGCAACTGCTTGAACTCCGCCGCGTTCATCATCTTCACTTTCCGCTGCACCTGCTGCATCGAGAACTGGTAATCCAACTGTACCTTCGGTTTACCTTCCGCACCGCGCTTGGTCGTGATCAGAATCACACCGCCGCCTGCACGGGAACCGTAGATAGCGGCCGAAGCGGCATCCTTCAGCACCTCGATTGACTCCACATCACTCGGGTTGATGAATACATCTTTCGATGCCGGGAATCCGTCCACTACATACAGCGGTTCAACACCTCCATAGACCGAGTTCACTCCACGGATATGAATCGTTGTACCGGCACCCGGAGCACCGCTAGTCTGCTTGATTTCCACACCCGGCGTATGACCGATGAGGGCTTGCTCCAGCGTAGATGTGGACATATTCATCTCCTCCGTCTTCACGGACGAGATAGCACCGGTCAGGTCGCTCTTACGCACCGTACCGTAACCGATAACGACCACGTCTTCGAGCAACTCCGAGTCTTCCGAGAGCGTCACCTTAACAGGATCCGAATTCTGGACACTGACTTCTGTCGTCTTGTATCCCACATAGGAGACCACTAACTTCGCTCCTTGCGCTACGCTCAAGGCAAAATGACCGTCTATATCGGTCACTGTACCTTCCGTAGTGCCTCGCACGACCACCGACGCGCCGATCACCGGCTCGCCTTTGTCGTCCACTACTGTTCCCTGCACCGCTATCTGTGCCCATATCCCGGCACACAGTCCCAACAGGAACAAGGTATTCAAAATGCGTTTCATGGTTTAAATAGATATTTTTAGAGGTTTTGATTCGGATCACCCGGGATGTCACCACCACCAAGCGTTCCACCGCCTATCTGTGTACCTCCACCTACAGGACTTCCGTCACACAGATGCATTTGCGCGTTTACCTTCACGATCTCCACTGTCGGATAAATATAATTCTTTTTCATATATCTTATCTCCTTAACAATTTAACACTTTAACTATTTAACGGTTTAACGAATAATCTGTCCTTGCGCATTATACATCTTGCCGTCGCGGATGATGAACAACTGACCGTCTCGGATAATCTTCTGAATACTGATATCTGTATTCTGAACGCTCTCCATGCCAGTGACCACCTCCGTCTGATCAACCACGAACCGTGCGCGACGGAGCGGAGCAGACATCGGAGTAGGAGTACTGATCTTGAAGTAAGCACGCAGGCCTCTCAGTTGACCATCTGCTTGCGGATAGAAGAGGTTGTTGCCATCACCATCCGGTGTACCAACAAACAGCGTGTTATAGTCGTTCGCTGTTACATTCAGCGGGCTGAACAAACCTTGCATCGTAACATCTCCGTTCTTAACCGGCGAAGCGATAGAACTAATCTGCTTGTCGCTATACGTTCCGGATATATTCTTATCAGCAGCCGGTTTTACCAAGTACGGCATACCTCCTGCCAATTCGTCACCAGAAATAGCGGTGAAGGTAATATCAATCTCATCACCGTTCTGTTCTACGTTCGTCATTCCCACAACCTCTGCATCGCCCAAATCATCCGCTTTATTAATCGCGAACGGCAGGCACAAGGTATTCCATACATTCGCTACCAACGCGCTACGAGTGATTGCAACAGTACGTGTCTGACCACCATTAGCACGAATCCAACCTTCGTTAGTTGCGTCATCCTCAGCAAGGGTCTTCGTACCGTTGTAACTCTCCCAGCAGATATTGTCAATTACGAAGCGTGCTTTATTACCACTGGTATATGTACCGTTAACGGTCGAATGATTCTCAAAACGGATAGTAAAGTTATCCGGCTCATTGATAGCAGGAATGGTAATTTGTGCAAAGTTCTCCATCTTATTACCGGACGCTTCTGCCAAATCATCATTACCTAAACGTTTCACTTCACGGCCGTTGATGAGAATACGGATATCCCAGTTGGTATTAGCCTCACCTGCTACCAAGTTCCAATCAAAGGTCATGGATGCGATACCGCCTGCTATAGCGCTGCTCTCCAGATAAGCCTCTTTGTCCTCACCTTGACGCGGAGCACGGATAAATGCCACATTAGGCTCGAAGTCGCCAACGTTGATTCCTGCCAAGCGAGCCGTCCACGTAGCCTTGTCGCCTGCTGCACTCTCTTCATTAGCAGCATAGGTGCTTGCCGTTGCCCTATTGCTGAACGTCTCGCAGTTAACCGGCCATACGATTACTTTGTAAGACGTTTCTACAAAGTCATCACTTCCGTCCCAAGCAAACTTGGCAGTAATGATTGCCTCACCACGCGCTACAGCTGTCACTTGTCCGTTATCCACCGTTGCAACATTTGTGTTGGACGAACTATAACTCAAAGTACCCGTCTCACCTGCCGTGTTGTTAATAATTGCACGAGTATAGTTCTCATCAACACGCATTACCTTATCCGATTTATCTTCATAGCGTAAGTACGGGGTTATAAATACCGTATCAATAATCAGACGTGAACCTTCATTTGTTATATTTGCCTCATCAAACGAAGTTCCGGTATATGACTCGTTCTTGATGTAGAGTTTCTGATTGTTCTTCATCATTCCGTTTACTCCGAACAAGAACTTCTCGTGAGTACTTACTCCATTCGGTACGTATTCCATAAAGCCCTTACGCTCGTCACCGGCAAAAGCTGCTATACGCAGTGTTCTATTTGATTCACTTGCCCATTGTTTCCAATAGAAGGACAGATATTTAATACCACCTTCCACTTCTTCTTTACTTCCAAGAATACCGCGACCGCCTTGCTCTGCCGTTGCTGTAGCAATCCATACAGAACGGTTCTTCTTTTCAGTCCCCCAAATGGTATCACTACTATTATGACGGATTGCTCCTTCCGGTTTCCATTCAAATTTGACTCCCGTCCAAATGGTATCTTTCGTTCCGATAGAACCGGTACCGTTTACCACTTTCTTGAAATGTTCCTTGATGTGTGCATTCTCATCGCGTACATATATGATATATGAAGCCTCAGCAGCCTTGTAATTCTCTGTCTGCGGAAGGGTAGCTGTAATAGTAGCCTGACCTACACCACCTGCGAGCGAAACAATACCTGCACTTGTAACCGTTGCTACAGCAGTATTACTACTAACATAACCTATCGTTCCGTCATAGCCTGCTGTTTTGGTCAGTGTATTAGCCGGAACATCTGCTCCTAAGTTCAAAGCAACTTTCGCATTCTCATACGAAGCCGTCGTAGCCGTGCGGGAAACTACCGTTAACGCATAGGTAGTCGTAACCTCGCCCCATGTAGCCGTCACGGTAAAATCACCTTCCGTCTCATCGGTAACGGTTACTCGACCAGCCGCATCAATAGATACTCCTTCTACATTATCCGGAGCAATGCTATAAACCACTGCGTCGCCCGTAGTATTATTAATCAAATCATTGTTCGTATAGAGCAAACTATTCCGTGTATCCAATGTTGCTGCTTTAGTCGTATAGAGCAGGTACGGAGTGATCTTCATTGCACCCATTACTGCAACTATTGCAGCATCTGCGGTATATTCCATCTTCAAATACGCATTCTTTGCACCGCCAGTGACATCTTCATTAAATTCAAAAGGTGTGGAGGCTGTTGCTGCATCAACTTCTTGTGTTGCGACGGCATCGCCCCAATTATCTTTGTCTGTAGAATAATAGAACTTAATGTTCATTTTTGTAGCAGTTCCCTTTGCTCCCCACTGTCTCCAATCAAAAGCAATGTGCTTTACACCACCTTCGATACTATCTGAAATAAGCGTAGAACCTGCATTCGAACGCAATGCCGTAGCTTGAATACGCGGATTTAAGCCAAGCGTATCTGCCTCTCCGCGACGAACATTAGCCACCTTCCAATCCCATAAATCACCGTGCCAGTCTGCACCGGTCGTTTGACCTGTTTGAACTACTTTACTGAAGTTCTCAGCAATGATGCCATCTACTACACGAAGCGTATAAGTTGTGCTTGCTCCCTCGCTCCAGGTAGCAGTAATAGTTGTCGTTCCAACACCTACCGGAGTAATCACACCATTTTCTTCATCTACGGTTGCAATATTTGTATCATCAGAGGAATAAGTAATAGAACCTTCGCCACCTGTGTTGTTAATAAAATCTTGAGCACCATCATTTGCATATCCGCGTTGATTCAAACCAACCGTCACATCTTTATTGCGATACAACAAATATGGGGTAATGGTAACATCGCCTACAAGAATACGGCAAATACCCGTAGCAGTAAGAGCCTCAGTAGCGGTAGAAGTATTCTCTATGGTTAGTTGTGCATTGGATTTACAATTAAAATCATGAGAATAAGTAACGTAACCAGCATCTGCTTTCGTCAACGTATTTTTTGCATACGAAGATGTACTATTGGAAGCAGCACCCGCAGTAATAGTTAACTTTAAAGAGCGGCCTTCCACATTTTCACCGCCAAAACGTGCAAATGGAAAAGAAACACTTTTAATACCGCCTTCCAAACCCACTGTTTGCATCGTTCCACGAGCAGTACTGTGAATAGGCAACCAGTTCGCAGTCATGTTTTTGGTGTCTGAAATTTTAATAACGTCAGCATTCCTTCGAACCTGAGTAACGTCCCAATTGGCTACATCACCCGTCCATGAAGTGTCTTTAACACCGGCTTTCGGAGCTAACGTAAATTTCTCCGTCACACTGACATCCGCTGCCCACGCACTTACTGCGAACAGGCTGACAATTAATGAAAGTAATAATTTGTTTTTCATAATGGTATAGTTTTTAAGTTAATATTCTTTTCTTTATCTCACCCTAGGCGGAACCTTCTCGGTGCCTAAGCGCTACTTAGGCAAGTGCTATGAATTTTGATTTTTTTGAATCATTTTTGACTCTTTTGGACTTATCTCCCACAAATTCTACAAATCTAACAGATATTTTTGGTATTTTTGATTATTTTTTCGATTATTGTTTTATGACTCATTGGAGTGAAACTTTGGTCGGATAAGTTATGTTAAATTTATTTAAAAATAAGTTATCGGAACAAAGATTCAAAGTACGAAGTACTATAAAACAATAATCATTTTTCTTTTACTTTATTCAAAATATACTATGTATATATCCCGTGTTTTTAAAAATTTGTTCACGGAGGGTGAACCCAATCACCCTCCGGATAATATTAGAAGTTCTGACCTTGCAGGTTATAACGAACTCCGTTGCGGTAAATAACCACTACGCCATTCTCGATCGCCTTGCGAACATCAGCCTTCAAAGCCGCATTCTCAATACCGGTCGGAATATCCTCACGAGCAGTATAGATCTCGTTGTTGTCTATGCCGTACATCTTCAGATAGATGGTGTACTTGCCGTCCTGCGGAACAAGGAAGGCTGCATTTCCCTCAGTGTAGTTGAACTTATAGTTGGTCTCATAATTATCTTGTCTTGCCATAAATCCAACCTTTGCACAAGCGTCATAGATCACGAAGGTCTGATCAGCTTTCAGCGTAGCAGTAATCGTATACTCGAGGAAGCTTGTCTGAGCCTCGTTCTTAACACCTGCTACATAGTTCTCTCCATCAACCATGATACCATAACTCGGCTCGCATGGTTTCTCATAGCTGTACCACTCGATATTATCTACTACCCAACGATAGTGGTTCGAGGTACCATCATCCGGAACATTGAGATTGACGATCTTAATCGTGAAGTCACCGTCTACCTTCAGGTTACCTACGCTGAAACGATACGGTTTAGCCGGAACTGCCGTACATGCATCCGTGATAGCGCCTACTTCTACATCGTTGATGTATATCTTAATATTCCACGGTTTCTGACGCGAGGCCTCGGTACCGTTGCAGCTCCAGTCAAATGCCAAGCTGTCAATACCACCGGTAATCGTAGAACTGAGCAGATAACCGTAGTTCGCTTCTGCGGTTTTCTTTGCGCGGATAACAGCTGCAATATTCGATACAGGAGGCATACTGCCGCCACCTAAGTTATTACGAACCGAACCCAGAAGAGATGTCCATTTAAGACCCGTTGCAAGCGACGGTTTGAACGACTCCGTAGCAGTAGTCAAATATGTTCCGGTACCCGACATATCTATATTGTGCGCACTATCGAAGGTCTCAATATGACAATTCATCGGCACTACGCGAACCGTATAAGAAGCCTCAGCTGCTTTGTAGGTCTCGGTCTCAGCAACAGCCGCTGTAATCGTGGTGTTACCTACGCCTACGATCGTTACAGTACCATCTGCAGCAACCGTTGCTACGTTCTTGTCGCTACTTTCAAAGGTCGGAGTAGCATCTGAAGTGTTGGTCAGCGTGTTCTTAAATGCATCCTCTTCTAACCATTTCGTATATGCAGTCTCTGCGAACTCAAACTCAGGTTTCGTCTTCTCGCCCGGAGCAGCCTTCGGCTCCCAACTCAGGTCATCAAATACAAAACGCAGTGCGTTTCCTGTTCCGTCATACGGACTCATATTCACCAACTTGATGGTAAATTCACCGGTCACATTCAAACCTCCTTTCTTGAATACATTGAACGGACCACCGGCAGCAATTTTCTTACCGGCTTTCTCGGTAATACTATCTACCAACACATCGTTGATGTAAATCAAAATACGCCAGTTACCAAAAGAACTCTCATCTCCGTTAGAATTCCACTGGAACCAAAGACTGTCAATACCGCCGTCAATTTTACTACTCTCGAAATACGGATAAACAGCCTCTGCATTCTTCTTTGCACGGATAACGGCTGCAAACGAGCCGAAGTTACCTACATCATTACGGATACCTCCGCTGAAGAAAGTCCACGATGCTTGTTGGCACTCTTTGGTAGTAACAGAGGTCACATAGGTTGCTGTTCCTGTGTTGTCCTTTGGAGTAAAATTCTCCACCTTTGTCTCAGCCATTACGGCTGTCGCTGCTGCGAGCAGCGCGAATAAGAAAAATTTTCTCATGCTCATTAGATTTAAATTGGTTAATTATGTTATTTGTGATGTTTTATTCCTTATTTATTGTACGCGTGCGCCTTGCGCGTTATACGTGCGCCCGTCATACGTGACAAGCAGTTGCCCGTTCACGATCCTCTTTCCGCTCACTTCTAAGCGCTCTCCGTTCACCGTTACAATTCCCGTCGGTTCATTCGGCGTTTTGAGCTCCGGGTAGTCATCTCCCTGCTCCCATGCTGCACCTAAGGCCGTAGTCACCGTTCCATCCTTGAACTGCGCCTTCGATGCCGAAGTAGCGGTCTGCTTGGTCGTGTAGTTCTTATGTTGACCGAACACAGCCGGTGACGAACCTTCCAGATACCAACAGTTCTCCGTCGTCACCGCTGTGCCGTTAAACACGCCTGCTATCGCACCGATATACGAGGTGTTTGCGGCTCCCTCAAACGGTGTTAACTTGCCGTAGAAATGGCAGTTGATGATCTTCGCCGACCTACCGCTGCTGGCATTCACATATCCGAGGATACCACCGATGCGACCTGCCTTGTCTTGCTGCAGCGCCATCGTACAGGTGCTGTAGCAATCGCGTATCTCGCAGTTATATCCGTATCCCAAGATACCGGCATAAATACCCGTATGCCGTACACGCCACGTACCTTGTGCCGAGCAGCGTTCGATAACCGATGCGGCTGCTCCGCTGACCGCCTCATTGCGTCCCACGATCGCACCTACATTACCGTTCACATTCGTGAAGACAGGCATACTCACCGAGCAGTCCTGTATCGTGCAGGCAACCATACCGCCGCACAAGATACCGTACGAGCATTCACCGGTGTTGTTCGTGCCCGATGACGGACGGTTGAAATAACTCTCTTCCGTTCCCTCGATATGCAGGTTCTTGATCTTGGCATTCTTGATATATCCGAAAAGACCTACGTATTTCCAGTTCAGCAGGTCGTTATCCACCGAGTAGATATTGAATCCCGAGATCGTATGGCCCTTACCGTCAAACGTACCCGTCCACGGATGATCGGCCGTTCCGATAGGCGTCATCCAGCATTCCTGCTTGGTATGATCCATACTGAAGTCTTTCGTCACCACACCGCTGATGCTATAACCGCCGGTATTCACGGCATTCGCGAAATCATTGAGGTCATCCTTGCTTCCGATCGGATAGACCAGATCCTTACCATCCGCGCCTTTCAGCGTCAAGGTATAGATCGTCTCGTCCTCTCCTTGCGCCTCCGAGATCACGCGTATCGTGTACGTCACCGTCGCACCTTTGGCAGGCGCCGGTAAGGGATAGTACCACGGTTTGGCAGGGTTCTTCTCGATATCCGAACCGTTCTTATCGGTGATATTCAATTCGGCGTTGATATCTATCGGATAGGCATACAGCGCCGTCGGATTGATCGTGTAATCGACGTCCACCGTATAGGTCAACTGATTCTCGACAAGCGGGATATTCATTCCGTTCACGGTCATACGCCGCAAATGACTCTCCGTACCCGGCTCGATCGTCTCGTGTTCCGGTTCACTGAAGTCCGCTTCCAACGATGTCACCTCGTACGGCTTACCCACCGCTGCATGCACCGCCGTCTTACACATGTTCGCACAATAGTCCGTGATTTTCTCCGGATGCCAGGTCACCTCCAGCGCACTCTTGCCGAAGATCACCTCGTACCAACTCAGCGCTGCGATATACCGCCCGTGGTCATAATGCAAGTGATAACCGTCACGGTTCAGATGCTCCCCTATATAACTCGTTCGGGCATTCTGCACCGCCGTTCCGGCCGGGATAAACATCGTAACCTCCGGATGGTTAGCCAGCACCTTCTTCGCACAGGCGATGATGCTGTCGTACATCAACTGCTGATCCTTGTTATAGAGTTTGAAACTGCTATAGGTCGAGGTCTTGTCATATGCCCAAGTCATGTAGAAACCGATCTTCACATTCTTATTCGAGCAGTTCGCCTTCACGAACGAGATCAGATGCTCCATGTACGGTACGTACGACTTATAGATACCCGCGCTGTCATGGTCCGACTGAATCATCACATAGTCCCATGGTTCATCCTGCAACGCCATCTTCAGACTGTACGTTCCGAGACCCGTCGAAGTGAACTGACCGTTCTTGAACTTGCGGTAGTTGTACGGCAGCGTATCCGTACGCTGCGACCAGGCATCGTGCTGACTCAGAAACGTACCGCCACGGTACGGATAACCGATAATAGCATCCTTACCCTCCGCCGTCAGCAGGGGTTGAAAATGTTGCTCCAATGCATCTACTGTGAAACTGTTGCCGATACCCATTATACGTACAGGCTCAGCGAAAGACGCGCATAACGCGTACAAGAATACGACTAGAAATAATGTGCGTTTCATGGTGGTCACCTATTAACCGGAATATATATTCCGGCTGCAAATATACTACAATTTTCTCAAACCACCAAAATTTTACATAAAAAAATGAGATTTTTCTTTATTTTTGACGCAAAGTTGAGAGTTTTTTATCAATATATACAAAAATTACTGCTTTTTTCTTACATACGCAAACTTTCGCTTTCGCAAATACATTCCTGCGTGTTTTTGCTCAGATCATAGCCTGCGTACTCCGAAAAATCCATCACCTCCGTGATATACATCCAGTTCCGGTTGGTCAGCACCTGGCAGTAGGTCGCGCCGTACTTACGGGCTTTCTTCCAGCCGTACAGCAGGATATTCAATCCCTTCATGCCGACCGGTTCACCCAGTACCGCTTCCAACCGCGCCACCA
>JAFSMP010000051.1 GCA_017447875.1 Paludibacteraceae bacterium
AGATTAATATCGGAACCAAAAAGATATCGGAACCACTTTTCATTTTCGCCATTCTGCGGTACTGTATGTCCGATCTGAGTTCCGATTTCTTTTTCGGAAGAGATGGCCGGTTGCGGCGGTTCCGGACGATTCGCCTATCTTGTGTACATGTTTAACCGAGCCGCCTCCGGTGGCTCATAACCATCACCACATCATGTACATTGACAGGATCAACCCGGATCTTCCGGAAGGGAGGCTTCTCGTCTCCGAAAGGGGCTTCGAACTGAAAGACCCCACGTTGCCTATCTCACCGGTACCGCTTGAGCAGAAGGCGGACAAGTTGTTCCAATACATTGAGCAGCACGGCTTTGAGAAAAAGACCATACTGAACATACGGCGGACGTACTCCCGCGTAAGCGCACGCGGAGGTCCGCGCAGCATTGAGAAGTACAATGCCCTTTTGCGGGAGCGTCCGGCGGACAAGACGTTCCTTGCCCGCTGGCTCCTTTACGATTATTACGACATGCTCCCGTCGGGCAAGAGCATCCATGCCTCCAATTACGCCGACTTGTCGCCGTATTACCGCAATCTTGTAGATAACGGCATGAGGGCCGGGCAGAAAGCAGGCATTCGCAATCTCACCATCAGCGTGGAAGCCTCCGTGACCACGAACTTCATGCATTATCTCCAGGAGCTCAACGTAAACGACCTTACCCAACTCACGGAGAAGCAGGTCAGGGACTATACCCGGAACGGCACATGCGGCCCGATGATACTGTATCGCGTGTCCGTCTTCCTGCGCCGCTACGCAAGCGCCTATAATGATGCAACCGTGGCCTCCGTCCTGCACTTCTTCCCCAAGGAGAAGCTGGTAAGAAGGTTGTATCAAGCACTTACGGGAGAGGAGCGCAAAGCCCTTGAAGAGTTCCTTTTATCAAAAGAATGTCCTCTCTGCAAACGCGACAGGGCTGTCGTCATCCTGATGCTTTACCTGGGCATGCGCTCCAATGACGTTGGCAATCTCCGCCTTGGTGACATTGACTGGGAGCACAACCAAATCAAGTTCCTTCAGGGGAAGACCCTCGGTGAGATGACCCTCCCGTTACGGCCGGTAGTCGGCAACGCGCTCTACGACTATATCACCGACGAGAGGCCCAAGTGTGGCGAAGATAGGCTGTTCATATCGCACAGGCCTCATGCCGGGGCATACGGAAAGTGCAGCATAAACGGTATCACGAACAGGGCTTATGCCCTTGCCGGCATCAGGAAGGGGAATGTGCGAAAAGGCACCCACCTTCTGCGTCACAGCCTTGCGGACGAGATGGTCAACCAAGGGAACGACATCACGATAGTCACCAAGACCCTCGGCCATCTGAACCCGAACACCACGCTGGGCTATATGTCCTCCAACATCGAGCAACTCCGCTCCTGTGCGCTCAGTATCGAGCCATTCCCGGTAACCAGCAAATACTATCGCCATGAGTAACGAGAGAACAAGGGCCGAATGGCTCGCTGACTACGAAGACTACCGGGCAGCCTACGGGTACAAGAAGCTGAGCAATGACGCCATCCATCTGTTCCTGCGGTGGTGCGAACGCAACTATCCCGGCAATGAGTACTTTACGCAGGAGATGATAGACTTGTGGGGTGCCAAGCGGGATACCGAGACCGACTGGACTCACAGCGGCCGTGCAGCAGCCCTCAATGGCCTGCTGCGTTACATCAACGACCGCGGGGACGGACCGTTCCGCCTTCTTGAGTACAACTGGGCGGCAGGCAGTCCGGAGCCCGTGCTGTTCACGCAAGAGGAGTTGAAGAACTTCTTCCGGGCCGTGGATGAATACACGCCGTTCGAACATCCCAGAAGCCGCAGGACGGCCCTCTGCTCCCTGTTGAACGCCATACAGTTGCCAGTCCTGTTCCGACTGCTTTACAGTTCCGGGATACGGATAAACGAAGGCCGGTGGCTCCACCGCGAGGACGTGGACCTGGAACGCGGCGTCCTCTATATCCGCCGCACAAAAGGCTATATCGAGCGCCTCGTCGCCCTGCATCCCACGATGACTGAACTGATGCGGGAATACGATGCCAAGATCCGTGAGCTGATGCCGGACGCCGTACCCTACTTCCCGTCCAACACGGGAGAGTATCACCACAAGATATGGCTGAACAAGTACTTCAAGATGTTCTGGTACAAGTACAATCCCCGCCCTGCACCTGGTGAGCGCTCCGTGGTTCCCTACGCCCTCAGGCACAACTATGCCGTGGAGAACATCAACGGATGGCACCAGGACGGCTACAATGCCGACAAGCGGCTGGTGGCCCTCAGCCGCAGCATGGGCCACGTATATATCCAGTCCACACAGTACTACTTCCATCTTGTCCCTAAGTTCGCCGACATTATGGAAGACATTGAAGGAGAGTCCGTCAACAACATTATACCGGAGGTTGAACCATGAAAAAGACCAGCAGAGAGAACGGGACTCTTGAACTGGCCAAGGTCTTCTCGGAGTTCATGGAAGCCAACATCGGAAAGAGGAGCGGCTACACCGTAAACGGCTACAAGACAGCGATGCGGAGCTTTGCGGACTATGCTGCAGAAAGGCTCGGCGCCAGTGTGGGGAACTTCGACATCTCCTTCTTCACCGAATCGAATGTGAACCGCTACCTGGAGTGGCTGCGGGACATTCAGAATGACTCAGCCAAGACTTGCAACCAACGCCTGTGCCAGCTGCGGACGTTCCTCAAGTATGCTTCCAAAGATCCATCCGTGATGCCATATTATCTTGCAATCAGGCAGATACCACGATATATCGTTGAAAAAAAGGCGCATTCCGGAGAACCGCTCACGAAAAAGGCTGTCGCAGCCATCATGAAGACACCGGGGACCGACACGCAAATCGGGCTTCGTTACTCGGCACTGATGGCGATGCTCTATACAATGGCTCTCAGAATAGATGAAATCCTGTCTGCGAAGATAAAAGATATCGTCCTGCAAGGGCAACATCCCAGTATCACCGTTACCGGAAAAGGACGGAAAGTCAGGACGTTGTATATCATGGACAGGCCGCTGAAGCTGCTCAAAAAGTATATCGCCACCGCTCACGGAAAACAACCACATCCGGATGCCTATCTCTTCTACTCCAGATCCGGTGGCTTCTTCTGTAAAGCGAGTCCCCGTGGTGTGAACAAGCAACTTGAGAAGTACGCTGTCCAGGCCCATGAAACGTGTCCGGAAGTACCTGCTCACATCCACTCGCACCAGTTCCGCCACTCAATGGCGACCCACCTGATGGAAGATGATATGAACGTCTTCCAGATCAGCAAAATGCTGGGGCACGAGAATGTGGAGACGACGATGACATACCT
This sequence comes from Paludibacteraceae bacterium, assembly GCA_017447875.1. Taxonomy (GTDB): domain Bacteria; phylum Bacteroidota; class Bacteroidia; order Bacteroidales; family Paludibacteraceae; genus Colicola. Next base: position 3,349 of record JAFSMP010000051.1, read on the forward strand.
GGGCGTAACGGCAACGATGACCAACAATGCAATCAGGAAAGTGGAATCAGAAGCAGCACGAAGCATCAAGCCCGTCTGGAAGAAAAACATTGACAAACTGCATGACCTCTTCTGAAAAAGATATCGGAACTTATGGCTATGTCAAAACGTTATCATACAGCGCATTGTCTAAAAAGTTCCGGTATCTTCTCAGTTCCGATATTAATCCAAATCGGAAAGTACCGATTTATTTTATGTTAACTCACGGATTGTCAGCACTTTCGGTGGAGCGGGGTACGACGGAGCCCGGGCGATTGTTTTCCCCTTGGGGGGCCAGGGGGGATTCCAGGGCGAGTCTCTTGCCGGCTTCGGGTGTGCGGTGGAAAGGGCAGCGGCAAGCAGCCGCTGCGCGGGGCCGGCAAGAGTCTCGCAACCGCTTTCCTCTTATTGGGCGGGAAGGGAGCGGAGCGACCGGGTGGGGATAAACCAGCCGCAGGCTGACCGCTTTCTGGCACTGACCTTCGAATCGGCACAGCGTTCCTTCCTTCTGATACCCCTAGCATCAGGACCGGCGAAGCCGGGGCGCGGAACGGCCGCAAGTCTCTGACCGGAGCGCCCGGCGCGGAGGGAAGAGTCTTGCAGTGGAGCTGCCATAAGTGGAGTTCGAAGGGGCGCTGCAGTGCCCCGGAGGACGGAGCCAAAGCGAGTGAGCGCAGCTTTAGCGGAGCGAACTGGCTTTGACCGCTTCCCATATCATCGGCAAGGGCATATCGGCAAAAATGGTTACATTTGTGTTTGCTAAATCGAAAAGTGAATAAGCAAATGAATACCAAGAAACTGATTATCTTTCTCCTGTGGGCCTTTGTCCCGATGGTTATTGTTGGGCTGGTGATGCATTCCGGCGCGGCTTTTCTCGGAGGCCAGAGTGACGACGTGATAGATTCCGCCCCTACCGCGGCATTGCGAGGATTTGTTTTCAGCGCCGGGGCTATGCTAATTCCCTTGTTGGCGGTCATCTTCACGCAGCTCATTTTCAAAGAACCGGTCCTGAAGGGACTGGGTATTTCCTTCAAGCTGAACCGCTGGTGGTGGATTGGCTGGCTGCTGATGCCAGTCATCGCACTTGCCGTATTGGGTGTGACGCTGCTGATGCCGGGGGCCAAATGGACGCCGGACAGTGTGATGATGCAGCAGGCCATGCAGTCGATGCCGGAAGGAGTCGGCGTGTGGGACGTCATCTGCATTTCTCTGCTC
>JAFSMP010000052.1 GCA_017447875.1 Paludibacteraceae bacterium
ATAGATAATGTAATTCCATGAGTTATCATAATCTGGATATTGAATATCAATGCAGGCCATTTGCTTTTCTGAAATTTTGATTCCAGTGGGATATTGGTTATAGTCCACAACGCAACGTACTTTTAAGCCGTTTTTCGTAGTAGTGGAGCCGATAAGATTGACAACGGTCCGAATGTCAATGAGAGGTTTTCCTGCCCGGTTTCTGGAAATATAACAAAAGAGCCTGTGTTCGATTTTATTCCACTTGGAGGTTCCGGGAGGGAAATGGGAGACATGGATTTCAAGGCCGATTTCCTCCGCCAGAAGCGCCAGTTCGTACTTCCAAAGGTGAACTCTCCAGCCGTTGCTTCCTCCCGCGTCACAGTTGACATAGAGCCTTTTGGCGTTCGGAAACGTAGCCTGACCAAGCGCGTACCACCATCTGCGAACGCTTTCTGGCGTGTCCCAAAAGAAGCGAAGAAAAAATAAGGCATGACGGCTCCAAATGTGGTATACTGAGACTGTGAAGCAAGCAGTATGCCGCAGGAAAGGAGCGCGTCATGTCTTATAATAATGATGATAACACGTTTCAACGCCGGATGCAAGGAGCGTGCGGAAGGAAAGGGCAAATTTACCGCGAAGGAACGCCTTGAGATTGGGGCGGCGTCCGCGATGGGGATTCCCTACCGAATTGCGGAGGAACAGTTTGACATCAGCCGAACGCATTATCACGACTTGGGGAAACGGGCGGATTGCGTATTGGAGAGTCTGTGCGCGTCGGAACAGGCGACGGAGCGCGTGATAGTGTTGAACAAGGCGTTCCGGGAGCGTCTGGTTGTGTCGCTGACGTGTTACGGCATGTCCGCGGCAAATATTACCGCCTTTGCGGAAGAAATGTTCGCGTATTCCATTTCCGGCGGGACGATATGGAATATTCTTAAAGAAGCGTCCCCGAAAGCGGAAGCGTTGGAAAAGAGCGTGTCGTTGGAGAATGTCAAACATATCGCAACGGACGAGGTCTTTCAAAACGGCGAGCCTGTTCTGACCGGCGCGGATTTGGACACCGGGTACGTGTTTCTGGCGCAGGCCGCGCCGGACAGGAGCGCGGAAACGTGGAAAGCGGCTCTCAAAGAAAAGGAGGGGCAGGGTCTCAAGCCGGAGCTGAACGTCAGCGACGGGGGAAGCGGACTGGTCAAAGGCGTCCGGGAAGCGTTTCCGGAAATTGAAACGCAGTTGGACATTTTCCATGCGTTGCGGGACTTGGGAAACGGGGTTCGGAGCGTGGAAGAGGCGGAAATCAGGCGCTTATCGAAACTTTTTGACTTGGAGCGCCGCATTCAGACTGCGAAAACCTATCTTCCCACAAAACAGGAATATGGCCTGATGAATCAGAATGCGCCCGCCCGCCCGCTCCAATCGGACGCTTTGCGCATTCTGTTCGACTGGCTCAGGGAGCATACGGCTTTCAGCGGGCGCGGTTATCAGGAGAGCGTTTCCCTGTGCGAATGGATTCTTGACGAGATGGCGGCGCTTTACCCGAAGAGGGATACTCTTCAGAGACAAATCCGGCGTTTCCGTCAGCGCCTTCCGGATTTGCTCGCTTTCCTGCCCCGCCTTCAACGCCGCATGCGGGATATGGCGCGTCAGTTCCATGCGGAAGAATCCGCTTTCGCCTTGCTCTACGCTCAGAAAGCGTGGGATTATCACAGCGAAGAATATCGTTTTATGGAAAAGAAACTCTACCGTATCTTTGGAG